>DATJKE010000197.1:0-3650 GCA_035491735.1 Sphingomicrobium sp. | reverse complement strand
TTCCAGCCATGATGGCCTTCATACCAGCCAATCGGCGCGACGGTGGAGCGTTGAGCGATGCCGGCGTTGTCGAACACGGTCGCCAGCCGGTCGAACAGCGCCTTGCGCCCGCCGAACAATTCGCGAGCCTTGGCTTTCGCGACGGGTTGTTCGACGGTGTAGGGCGGAAGCGCAGTGGCGAGCGAGAGCAGGCCGACCTTGTCCATCCAAGCCTCGTCTTTCGCCCTGTTGCTAAAGGAGACATTGGATGAGGCGGAGCCTTTTGCAAGCAGTGTTGGCCGCGATGCTGGTCGCGGGGTGCCAATCCCAGGGAGCCGCACAAGCGGAATCCCGCTCGCAACGGCCATTCACCGTCAAGGAAATCGCCAAGTTCAGCACGCCTTGGGCAATGGCGTTCCTGCCGGGGAGCGGGGTTCGGCTGACCAACGCGGCACTGCTGACCGAAAGGGAAGGGAGGCTATGGCTGGTTGATGTGGGCAGCGGGAAGAGAACGGCCGTGTCCGGCGTACCCAGCGTCGTGGTTGCTGGGCAGGGCGGCTTGGGCGATGTCATGCCGCACCCCGATTTCGCCGGAAACCGCCGAATTTATCTATCATATGTTGAGGGTGGACCGAACGGTACGAGCGGTGCGGCGCTTGGTTACGGCACGCTCGACCTCAGCAATCCTGCTTCACCGGCGCTGAAAGATTTCAAGGTGATCTGGCGGCAGCAGCCCAAGGTCACGGGTACCGGCCATTTTTCGCACCGCATTGCCTTTGGCCCGGACGGCCTCCTCTACCTTAGCTCCGGCGAGCGGCAGAAGTTCGACCCCGCGCAGGACATGAGCATGAACCTGGGCAAGGTACTGCGGCTGACGGACGAGGGCGCGCCGGCGCCCGGCAATCCATGGGCGGCGCGCGGAGGTATCGCGGCGCAGTTCTGGACGATCGGCCACCGCAATGTGTTGGGCCTGAGCTTCGCGTCTGACGGCAGGCTATGGGCCAGCGAGATGGGCCCGCAGGGCGGCGACGAGGTCAATTTGATCCTGCCCGGCAAGAATTATGGTTGGCCGCGCGTCTCCAACGGCAGCCATTATGACGGGCGCGACATTCCGGACCATAAGCCGGGGGATGGCTTTGAGGCGCCGAAGGTGTGGTGGAACCCATCGATCTCGCCCGGCGCCCTGATGATCTACACGGGTGACAAATTCCCGCAGTGGAAGGGCGATGCGCTGGTCGCCGCGCTGTCCGGCGAAGCCTTCATCCGGGTCGACATCAATGGCAACCAGGCCCGCAAGGCCGATGAGTGGCCGATGGACGCCCGCATCCGTGCGGTCGACCAGGGGCCCGACGGCAGCGTTTATTTGCTCGAGGATGGACCCAGCGGCGGGCGACTGCTGCGGCTCGACCCAAAATGACGCGAGCCTGAATCCTATGGTCGCATACGTCGTCGAGCAGGTCGATGCGGTCTGGCTCATTGCCGGGCCGCCATTGAAGTCGATGGACTGGATGAGCCCTTATGTATGGGAGGGGCCGGACAAGAAGCTATGGATGATGATGCGCGGGGTGCCCAACCCGCTCAACTATGAGGACCCGACTGGCATGATCTGGTGTGGGTCGTCCGAGGATGGCCTGACTTTCATGATGGATCCGCGGCCGGTGATCGTCCCGGGTCCGGAATCGATCGATTTCGGCGGGGTGGAAGACCCGACCGTTGTCCAGGCTGATGGCCAGCTTTTCGTCTTCTACACTGGCGTTCTTGCCAGTCGGCAGCAGGGATCGCTGCTGCTGGCGACCGGCCCCGACCCCTATCAGCTGACGAAGCAGGAGGTGGTGCTTGAAGCGCTGCAAGGGGAAGGCAACTTCAAGGAAGCGACCCTATTTCAAGTGCCGGACCAGGGCTGGCGGCTCTTCTATGAATTCGCTCGCGACGAAGCTTCCCGTATCGGCGTCGCCAAGTCGCCTGAGCTGGTCGGCAAATGGACAGCGATGGAAGACATCGTACCGGTGCGCGAGGATAGCTGGGACAATTGGCACTTGTCCCCCGGGCCGATCATCCAACAGGAAGGCAGGGAGCCGGTGATGTTCTACAACGGCGCGACCCATGATGCGCGCTGGCGGATCGGCTGGGTCACCTTCGATCCAAGCTGTGAATGCATTACCGGACGCGGGATCGAGCCGCTGTTGATGCCGCCGCCGGCAACCGACCGAGCCGCGACCGACATCGCTTTCGCCGGATCGGCGGTCCTCCAGCAGGATGGGACGATCCATCTCTATTATTCGCTGGAGGACCGGCTGATCTCGCGCGCGGTGGTCCGCGCCTACGATTAATCGACTGGCTGCGGCTCGTCGACGGGCTGCGGCACCGTGCGGAGATAGGGCTTCAAGGTATTCCAGCCGCCGGGGAATTTCGCCGCAGCGTCCTCGTTCGAGAGTGACGGGACGATGATGCAGTCCTCGCCCTGCTTCCAGTTGACCGGGGTCGCGACCGAATGCTTGGCGGTGAGCTGGATGCTGTCGAGGAGGCGCAGCACCTCGTCAAAGTTGCGGCCCGAGCTCATCGGATAGATCAGCATCGCCTTGATCAGCTTGTCAGGGCCAACAATGTAAACGGTGCGCACCGTGGCGTTGTTGGCCGCGGTTCGTCCTTCCGAAGTCTCGCCCGCGTCGGCTGGGAGCATGTTGTAGAGCTTGGCGATCTTGAGGTCGTGGTCGCCGATCATCGGGAAGTTCACCTCATTGCCGGTGACATCCTTGATGTCCTGCGCCCAGCCTTCATGGTCGCCGACCTTGTCGACCGACAGGCCCATCACCTTGGTGTTGCGCTTGGTGAATTCGTCCGCGAGGCCGGCCATGTAGCCGAGCTCCGTGGTGCAGACGGGCGTATAGTCCTTCGGATGCGAGAAGAGGATCGCATAGCCGTTCCCGATCCAGTCGTGGAAACTGATATTGCCCTGCGTTGTTTCGGCGGTGAAATCCGGGGCAACGCTGCCGATTGAAAGCGTCATGTTGGTTCTTTCCTTCGCTGAGTCGGTGGATGGCGCCGCCTATACTCCGGCGGGGACGGGTACGAAATCGGGTTCGACTTCGGCTGGTTGGTCGAGCCACTCCGGGGGCTCGAGACCCTTGGAGCGGAGGAACTCTGGGTTGAACAGCCGTGACTGGTAGCGGGTCGCCGGGTCGCACAGCATGGTGACGATGGTGTGACCGGGTCCAAGTTCGCGTGCCAGCCGGATCGCTCCGGCGACATTGACGCCCGACGACAGGCCAAGCGCCAGCCCTTCGTCCTTGAGCAGGGCAAAGGTGATGGCGAGACTCTCGCCATCGGGGATGAAAAAGCTGTGGTCAGGCCGGAAGCCTTCGAGGTTGGCGGTGACCCGGCCCTGGCCGATCCCTTCCGTGATCGAGCTGCCTTCGGACTTCAGTTCTCCGGTCGTGTAAAAGCTGTGCATCGCCGCTCCGGGTACGTCGGCGAGCGCAATGGCGATGCCAGGCTTCCTCTCGCGAAGCGCCGCCGCGACCCCGGCAAGGGTGCCGCCGGTGCCGATCGCGCTGACGAATCCGTCGATCTTGCCGCCCGTCTGCTCCCAGATTTCGGGCCCGGTGGTGGCCACGTGGATGTCGCGATTGGCGACATTGTCGAACTGGTTGGCGAAAATGGCGCCCTCGGCG
>DATJKE010000196.1:0-11651 GCA_035491735.1 Sphingomicrobium sp. | reverse complement strand
ATGCGGGGGTAAAGGGGCAGTAGCGGCGATGGAAACGCGTTCAAATCACGTCCTTGTCGGCGCCGTCACCCTGGCCCTGCTGACCGGCCTGCTCATTTTCATCGTCTGGCTGGCCGGCCTGTCGAACAAGACGACCAAATGCTTCGACATTTACTTCGCCCAGGGCGTTGAGGGGCTCAACAAGGGGTCCAATGTCAATTTCCAGGGTGTTCCGGTGGGCCAGATTGACAAGATCAGCCTGCTCCCCGACCGGCCCGAATTCGTCTGGGTGCGGGTCGTGGTCGATGCGGAAACGCCGGTCCTTCAGGGCACCACTGCGCAGATCAAAGGCGTCGGCTTCACCGGCGTCAGCGAAATCGCACTGGAAGGCGCCATGAAGGGCGCCCGGCCATTAACGCTGGCAGGGCCGCAGGGCTGCCCGGTCATTCCGGCCAGCACAGGCGGTCTGGGCGCCTTGCTCAACAGCGCGCCGGAACTGATCGACCGGATCCAACGGCTGACCGAGCGGCTGACGGAATTGCTGTCCGACAAGAACCAGAACTCGATCTCCGACATCCTTGAGAATGTCGACAAGACCACCGCCGTTTTGGCGGAACGTGCGCCGGACCTGGCCGATGCGATCGGCGATGCCCGCATAGCCGCCCGTAACGCCGGCATTGCCGCCCAGCGCGTTGGAATGTTGGCAGACAGTACCAACCAGCTGGTCAATGACCAGGGCAAGCCGGCGGCGGAGGATTTGCGCAAGGCAATCGCCGCGGTTCAGCATTCCGCCGAAAACCTCGACGCAATGGTGGGCGACGCTCGCCCGGGCGTCCAGAATTTCAGCAAGAACACGCTGCCGGAGATGAACCGGCTGGTTCGGGACCTTCGCGACCTGACGACGTCGATGCAGAGCTTCACGCAGCGGCTGGATGAAAATGGAGTTGGCGGCGCGCTCGGGCCACCGAAGCTGCCCGACTATAAACCGGGGAAGAAACAATGAGCCGAACGTTGCGTCTAGCCGCGCCGATCGCGGTCGCCCTTTCGCTGAGCGCCTGCGCCGGATTGCTGGGAGGCGGAGGCAAAGCCCCGCCCTGGCTGCTGACGCTAACCCCGCAAGCGCCGGCTCCGGAAAGCATAGCGCGCACCGCCCAGCCAGGCGAGGCGGTGACGATTGAGCTGCCGGTCGTGCCGAAGGAAATCCGCACCAACCGCGTCCCGGTCCATTCGGGGCCGATTGCGATTGCCTATGTCAAGGACCTGACCTGGGTGGATACGCCGGACAAGCTATTCCAGAACCTGCTTACCGAAACAGTGATGCGTACCACCAACCGCGTCGTGCTTGATCCCAAGCAATCCTCGCTCGATCCTGGCGTGACCATTACCGGCAACCTTTCGCGCTTTGGCTATGATGCCCAGGAAGGGGCCGTTATCGTACGCTACGATGCCGCCAAGACCCGGGCCGGCGGGAAGGCGGTCGAGACCCGCCGTTTTGAGGCACGCGAAACGGCCGACGGCAGCGCTTCGTCGGTGGCTCCAGCAATCAATGCCGCGGCCAATCGCGTTGCGATCGACGTGGCGCAGTGGGTCGGTAGCTGAGCTGTTCTAAGCCAGGCTCTTGGTGGCCTGCTCGAACACATCCTTCGACAAGCCAGGCGTCGCGGCGATCCGCTCCAGTTCCTTGCGCATCAGTTCGGCCCGCCTGGCCTCGAACCGTTTCCAGCGGCCCAGCGATGGCACCTGCCTTGCAGCGACCTGCGGATTAATGCGGTCGACCGCCAGGATCATGTCGGTAACAAAGCGATAGCCACGACCTGAACCATGATGGAACGCCCATTGATTGGCAGCGAAGTTGCTTACCAAGGCACGCCAGCGGTTGGGGTTGCGGGCGCTGAACTGAGCGTGCCGCGCCAACGCCTCAACGACGTCGATCGTGTCGGTGCGCTGGGCCGCAGCCTGTAGGGCGAACCATTTGTCGAGAACCAGGCTGTCGCTTTCGTACCGCTGGTAGAATTGGGTAAATGCTGTTTCGCGCTCCGGCCCGTCGAGGCTGCCCAGCACCGTCAACGCTCCTTGCCGGTCGGTCATATTGTCGGCAGCGTCGAACTGGTCCTTGGCCAGGGCAGCGCCGCGTGCCGGATCGCCGGCTGCGATCAGCGCCAGCGAGACCGACTTCAGCCGCCTCACTCCCTTGGCTTCGGGTGACAGGTCGCTCCCCGGAACCAATATGGCCTGGGCGCGAGCCAGATCATCCGCAAGCGCCGAACCAACCGCTTGGCGAAGCGCTTCGCGACTGTCGTGGATGGCATCCGGATCGACCAGCTCCATTCGGTCGCCGATCAAGCCTTCGCTGGGAAGCGTCAGCGCCTCGCCCTTGAACGCGGGATCGAGCGCATTTGATTGGATCGTGCCGCGCATCGCCGCAATGACTGGCGCCGGATCGACCTGCTCCCCTCGCGCGCCGGCGAGAAGGGCCCTGTACATCAGCTCCTGCAGCGCTTCGTAGCGGGCGAATGGATTGGGATCGACATCGGCCAGCCGTTCGAGTTCGCCCGACTGGCGATCGACCTCCAACAGCACGGGGGCGGAAAAGTCGCGGTTGATCGAAAGCAGGGGTGGCTCGGCAATGTCGTCGAACGTAACGCTCGAGGAAGGGCCGTCGAGAAGGATTAGCTGTTCTTCGGCGAGCGGTGATCCGCTGTTTGCGCCGATCAATGCAGCCTTCAGCGGCAACACCATAGGCGATTTGTCCGCCTGGCCGGGCGTGGCCGGAACGGACTGCGACAGATGGAGCGTTGCCGAGTTGGACGCCGCATCATGCTCAAGCCTCGCACTGACCTTTGGCGTCCCGGCTTGGCTGTACCACAAGCGGAACTGGCTGAGGTCAATGCCGCTCGCATCTTCCATCGCGGTAACGAAATCCTCGCAGGTCACCGCCTGTCCGTCATGCCGCTCAAAATACAGGTCGCTGCCCTTGCGGAATGCGTCCTCGCCCAGGATCGTCCGCATCATGCGGATCACTTCCGCGCCTTTGTTGTAGACCGTGGCCGTGTAGAAATTGGTGATCTCGATGTAGCTCTCCGGCCGCACCGGGTGCGCCAGCGGCCCGGAATCCTCCGGGAACTGGGCGGCTCGCAAGATCCTGACGTCTTCGATTCGCTTGACCGCTTTCGATCCCATGTCGGCCGAGAAGTTTTGATCGCGGAAGACGGTGAAGCCTTCTTTCAAGCTGAGCTGGAACCAGTCCCGGCAAGTGACCCGGTCACCCGACCAGTTGTGGAAATATTCGTGCGCGACCACGCCGGCAATATTGTCAAAGTCGTTGTCGGTGGCGGTGTCTTCGTCGGCGAGAATGTAGCGCGAGTTGAAGATGTTGAGGCCTTTGTTCTCCATCGCGCCGAAATTGAAATCGTCGACGGCCACGATGTTGAACAGGTCGAGATCATACTCGCGGCCGTAGACTTCCTCGTCCCAGCGCATCGCCGCCTTGAGGCTTTCCATCGCGTGATGGGTCTTGGGCAAGTCCTTTTCGCGCACCCAAATGGCGAGATCGACCTTGCGCCCGCTCATGGTCGTGAAACTGTCGCGGTTGGCTGAGAGGTCGCCCGCCACCATTGCGAAGAGGTAACTTGGCTTGGGGAAGGGGTCATCCCATTCTGCCCAATGTGTCCCGCTTGCCCCGTCTCCACTGGCGACGAGATTGCCGTTGGCCAGCAGTACCGGGTAGCGCGCCTTGTCGGCACTCATTTTGACCTTGAAGCGCGACAGAACGTCGGGCCGGTCGGGATGGAAGGTGATGCGACGAAAGCCCTCGCTTTCGCATTGGGTGCAGAGGATGCCTCCCGAAGCGTAGAGGCCCATCAGCTTGGTGTTGGCCGATGGGATGATCTCAACCGCAATCTCGATCGTGGCGCTATCACCTGGCAGTTCGATCACCAGGGTTTCGCCAGCCATCGTCCAGGGCGCGTCGCTGTCGCCAACACGGACAGAGAGCGGTTCCAGGCCATTGCCGGCGAGCTTCAATGGCCGGTCATGGTCGCCGTTGCGCGCAACCGTGAGCGTCGATCGCACCCGCGTCAGTTCGGGATCGAGTTCGAACTCCAGCGAGACACTGGGCACCAACCAGTCGGGCGGAAGATAGTCGCTGCGATAGATGGCGACATGTTCCGGGGTGACCGGAGCTTCGGGCTGATCGAGAACGTCGGACATGCAGCCTAGCTAGGCTGCGTCGGGCGCAGTCACAAGCGTTGGACGTCGCCGTCCGGCCAGCGCCAGGAGCATCCCGCCGATTGCCAGCACCGCACCGCCGCTTGCGAGCGGGCTCCAGCGATAGCCTTCGAATATGGTTGATAGCGTCATGGCAATGATCGGTACCATCACACTCGAATAGGCAGCTTTGCCCGGTCCGATCTTGCGCACGACTGGAAAGTAGAGCGCGAAGCATAGCACTGAGCCAAACAGGGCAAGATAGATGACTCCGGCCCAATAACCGATCCGCGCCTCTGCTACAGGCGGCCCTGCGATCGCGAACGCAAGGGCAGCGTCCAGCATCGCTCCAATCGCCATCGACCAGGCCAGCAGCGCCAGCAATGGGTGGCGCCTGGCTTCCTTGCCTGCCTGATAGACGTTGGCCAAGGAGGCGCCCATCAGACCGAGCAGAGTAAGACCCAGGCCGATTGCAATCTCACGCGGCGACGCCGGACTGGAGCGAAGCTCGTGCAAGAAGAGGAGGGCGACGCCGCATACGGCGACCAGCCCGGCCAATAGGAAGCGGCGGCTCGGCTTCTGGTCGAGGAAGGCCCAGGCCAGAAGGCTGTTGGGGATCAACAGGATGGCGAACACGGTCGCCACCACGCCGGAAGTGATGAACCGCTCGGCGGCATAGACGCTGTTGAAATTGACGCTGAACTGGGTGACCCCGAGCACCAGCGCGGCGAACAAGCCGCCGCGGTCCATCCTCAGCGACTGGCCCTTCCATTTGGCGACCATCGCCATGGCAATGGCAGCAATCATGAAGCGGTAGGCGACCGACCATTGCGGCGGGACGGTGCCGACTTGGTCGCGAATCACGATCCAGGTCGATCCCCATACCGCGGTAAAAATCATGAAGGGGATGATGATCGACGCGTCGATCCGCCTCGTAGCGTGATCGGGTCCGCGGTTCGCGCCAGTACGGTTCACAGTGCGCGGATGGCTGCGGCAAGCTTTGCCACCGCGTCCATGTCCTGGTCCCAGCTGGTGACGAACCTGACCTCGCCCGGACCCCAGTCGTAGAAATCGAAGCCCTGGCCCACGAGCGAGGCGGCTTCGTCGCTGCTCATTCGCACGAACAGCTCATTGGCCTCGACCGGATAAACCAGCCGCTCGGATCCACACGCTTCGGCCAGGGCTGCGGCGGCGTCATTGGCGGCGCGGGCATTGGCGAGCCACAAGTCGTTATCCAGCATCGCCAGGATCTGGGCAGCGAGATAGCGGCCCTTGGACAGCAGGTGGCCGGCGCGCTTACGGAGGCGCGGCACGATCTCGGCCTTGACCGGATCGAAGAAAATCAACGCTTCGGCGTTCATTCCGCCATTTTTGACGAAGCCGAACGACATCACGTCGACTCCGGCGCGCCAGGTCAGGTCTGACGGGCTCGCGCCGGTGAAGGCGACGGCATTGGAGAAGCGCGCTCCGTCGAGGTGAAAGCCGAGCCCTCGCCGCTTGGCAACTTCCCCGAGCGCGGCGACCTCGTCGGGCCGGTAGCTGAGGCCATATTCGGTGGCGTTGGTGATCGACAACGCGGCCGGCTGGACCTGGTGGACGTCGTCGCGGACCCGGGAGCAGGCCTCCTCCGCCGTTTCCGGCGTCACCTTCGCGCCGTGGCCAGGCAACAGGATCAGCTTGGCGCCATGGGTGAAAAAGCCCGGCGCCCCGGCCTCATCGACTTCGATATGCGCCATCTCGTGGCATAGGATCGCACCATGTGGCGGGCACAGCGCGGCGAGGCCGAGGCAATTGGCGGCAGTGCCGGTGGTCACCCAGAGCGCGCGAACCTGCCTGCCGAACAGGTCGGAAAAGGCGCCGTCGAGCTTCTCGGACAAGGCATCGCCGTCATAGGCGGTGTCAACGTGATTGGCCTTGGCCAGCGCCTCGATAACTTGCGGGCAAACGGACGCGGCATTGTCGGAGAAGAAGCGCATGGCGTGCCGAAATGGCGGCGCGCGAGCGATGCGTCAATGTGAGTAAGTGGAAGTCGAGGGATCTTCGAAACCCATCCGGGGGACCCTCTGACCCAGCCTGTCCACCGGATGGGCTGGGTCAGATGATGGTGCTGCCGGTGAGGATTGAACTCACGACCTCAGCCTTACCAAGGATGCGCTCTACCACTGAGCTACGGCAGCATGTCTGAAGGACGGCGGGCCTATGGCCGAGGGCCGACCAACCGTCAACCCGCTTGCGCCGTCCTCTAGCGAATATTAGCCGGGGCCGTATGGCTAAGGGCAAGGACGACAAGGCGGAGCGGCTGGCGGCGGCGCTGCGCGAGAATTTGAAGCGCCGGAAAGCCCAAAGTCGCGAGATGTCTCCTCACGACGCTCAGCCGAAAAAGGAACCGACCCAGGCTGCCAAGGAATAGCCGGTGTCGAGCCCGCGATTGATCGCCACGCGGGGCCCCAAAATATAGAGGCTGGCCAGCGTCCAGCCCAGCGCGACCAGCCCTAGCGGCTTAGCGGCGCGCATTGCCTTTCTAGCCATTCCTTGTCCTCCCCCGAAAGCTGCGGGCCGATCTTCGCCAGCACCTCAGCATGATAGTCGTTGAGCCAGCCTAGCTCCTTGTCCGATAACTTCGATGCGTCGATCAGCTTCTTCTCGATCGGCACGAACGTCAGCGTCTCGAAGCCGAGCATCTCCTTGTCGGCGCCGGGCACTTGCTTTTCGACCACCAGCACCAGATTCTCGATGCGGATGCCATACTCGCCCGGCTTGTAATAACCGGGCTCGTTGGAAATGATCATGCCGGCCTGAAGCGGCTCGTCGCCGCCCGATTGCGAGCTTCCGACCGGCGAGATGCGCTGCGGGCCTTCGTGAACCGCGAGGAAGGCGCCAACGCCATGGCCAGTGCCATGCGCATAGTCGCAGCCCGCCTCCCACAGCGGCCGCCGGGCGAAGCTGTCGAGCTGAGACCCGCGCGTGCCCTTGGGGAACAGTGCAGTCGCGATGGCAATGTGGCCCTGCAGCACCCGCGTATTGCGGTCGATCATCTCCGCGGTTGGCTCGCCGATCGGCACGGTGCGGGTGATGTCGGTGGTGCCGTCCTGATATTGTCCGCCGCTGTCGACCAGGTAGAGCGTACCGGTCGTGAAGGGCAGGTTGGATTCCTTGGTGCCCTTATAATGAGGCAGGGCGCCGTTCGGTCCGAACGCGGAGATGGTGTCGAAGCTCAAATCCTTGAGGCTGCCGAGGTCCTGGCGAAGGCTGAGCAGCTTGTCCTGCGCGACGATCTCGTCGAGCTCGCCTTTGGGCGCTTCCTCCTCGACCCAGCGCAGGAAGCGTGAGACCGCCGCTCCGTCGCGGGCCTGGGCCGCCTGATGGCCGGCGACCTCCACTTCATTCTTGATCGCCTTTGGCAGGACCGCAGGGTCGCGCCGGCTCAAGATCCGCGCGCCACCCTCGTTTAACGCCTGGCTGATCGCCGCCACCGACCGTTCCGGGTCGACCGCGACCAGCTTGCCGCTAAGCGAGCGCAGGAATGTCTCGAAATCCTCCCGCTCGTGCAGCCGAACGCCATTTCCGAGATGGGCTCGGACATCGTCACCAACCTTTTCGCCTTCGACGAACAAGTCGGCGGTGCCGTCGGCGTTGACCACGGAGAAGGCCAGCGCCACCGGCGTGTGGGTCACGTCCTGCCCGCGCACGTTGAAGGTCCAGGCGATCGAATCCAGCGCCGCCAATACAGCTGCATCTGCGCCTTCCTGGTGAAGCCAGTCGGCCATTTCATGGCGCTTCTCGGCCGAGCTCTTACCGGCATAATCGTCTGACTGTACGGCCAGCCGCGCCTTGCTGGGCTCGGGGCGGTCGGCCCACACCGCATCGATCGGGTTGCGCTTGACTGCAACCAATTCGGCGCCCTTCGCGGCCAGCTGCTGCGTGGCCTGCTTGACCCAATCGGCAGTGTGCAACCACGGGTCGTAGCCAATTTTCGCGCCGGCCGGGGCTTTCTCCTTCAGCCATTGCGAGATGCTGGTCTCTGGGACCGACTGATAGCTCCATTCGGTCTGACTGACCTGCTGACGCACCTGGATGGTGTAGCGGCCGTCGGTGAAGATGGCAGCTTCCTCGGGCAGCACGGCCGCTGATCCGGCCGAGCCCTGGAAGCCGGTCAGCCAGGCCAGCCGCTGGGCATAGCTGCCGACATATTCGCTCATATGCTCATCGGTCAGCGGCACGACGAAACCGTCGAGGCGGTCTTCCTTCAGCTGCTGGCGGAGGGCGGCGAGGCGGTCGGCATATGAGGACATGGCAATCTTTCCGGCTCTTTGTATGAGGAAGGCAGATAGTGCCTTTGCCCCGCATCAGGAAGCCCAATGACTCCCCCAAATCCACCGATTGCCGCCCGTAAGCCCCATGTGAACGAGGCGCATGGCGTTCAATGGACCGATGATTGGCACTGGCTGCGCGATCCCAACTACCCAGACGTCCAGGATTCTGAAGTGCTCGATTATCTAAAGGCCGAAAATGCCTATTTCGAAGCAGCGATGAAGCCGCACGAAGTGCTCGTCGAAGCGCTTTTCCAGGAGATGAAAGGACGGATCAAGGAGGACGATAGCTCGGTTCCGATCAAGGACGGTGACTGGCTCTATCGGTCGGCGTTCAAGGAAGGGACCCAGTACCGCGACTGGTACCGGAAGCCCGCGGCCGGCGGCGACGAAGCGCTGATCTACAGCGAAAATGCAGAAGCCGAAGGCAAGGAATATTATCGCCTCGGCGCCTTTGCGATCAGCCCGGACGGCAGGTTGCTAGCTACGCTGGTCGACGATGATGGGTCGGAGCGGTTCAAGCTCAAGGTCCGCGACCTGTCGGCCGGTAATGACATTGAAACGGTGACCACCGTCGGCATTGGCCAGCCGGTTTGGACCAGCGACAGCAACGGGCTGGTCTTCACCGAGGTCAACGATCAGTGGCGCAGCTATCGCGCCCAATTTCATCGCATCGGCGACGACCCGGCCAAGGCGGTGACTATTTATGAGGAGAAGGACGACATCGCTTTTTCGGTCGGTGTCGCCCGGTCGACCGACGACAGCCTGATTTTTGTCTCGACAGGCAATAACTCGTCCAACGAGATACGCTTGATCCCGGCCAACCAGCCCGCTGCACCGCTCGAGCTCATCAAGCCCCGCCAGCCCGACGTCCAATATGAAGTGGACGCGGCGCATGGGAAGCTGTGGATCCTCACCAATGACAGCCACGTCAATTTCCGCATCGTCACCGCCAATCCCGTCAATCCGGGCGAATGGACCGAGCTGGTCGCGGGGAGGGAACGGACTTACCTTCGCGGTATTACCGGCCACCGCGATCATTTGTTGATCCAGGCGCGGATCGACGGGCTCGACCAGCTTTTGTTGCGCGATTATGCGAGCGGCGATGAAGTGCGCGTGCCGTTCGAAGAGGCAAGCTATAGTGCCAGCTTCACCGGCAATCCCGAATTTGCTCCGGACAGCTATCGCCTCAGCTATTCGTCGATGGTGACGCCGGCGACGGTCTACGACTATCACCCGGCCGAACGGCGGTTGGAGACGCGCAAGGTCCAGGAAATCCCGTCGGGCTATGACGCCAGCCAATATGTCACCGAGCGGGTGACGATCACGGCGCGTGATGGGGCCCGCGTGCCGGTGTCGGTGCTGCGCCGGATGGACAGCCGAAAAGACGGCAGCGGCAAGCTGTTCGTCTACGGCTACGGCGCCTATGGCTTCGCGGTTCCGCCGGCTTTTTCGACCAGCCGCCTCAGCCTGGTCGACCGCGGCTTTGCCTTCGCCATCGCCCATATCCGGGGCGGTGACGACCTTGGCTATCAATGGTTCCTTGACGGTAAGCTCGCCAAGCGGACCAACAGCTTCAACGATTTCGTCGATGTGACGCGGGGGCTGATCGCCGAGGGCTATGCCGAGGCTGGAAGGGTCGCGGCGCAGGGCGGATCGGCTGGCGGGGAGCTGATGGGCGCGGCGGTCAATCAGGCGCCCGAACTCTATGGCGCGGTGGTGGCTGACGTGCCGTTCGTCGACGTCCTCAATACCATGCTCGACGATACGCTTCCGCTGACGCCGGGTGAATGGACCGAGTGGGGCAATCCCATCACCGACAAAGCTGCGTTTGACCTGATCCGCAGCTATTCGCCTTATGACAATGTCGAGGCCAAACCCTATCCGGCGATGTTGATCACCGGCGGCCTGACCGATCCGCGCGTTACTTATTGGGAGCCGGCGAAATGGGCGGCCAGGCTCCGCGCCACCAAGACCGACGGCAATCTGATGCTGCTCAAAATCAACATGGGTGCCGGCCATGGCGGCAAGTCAGGGCGCTGGAACAGCCTGCATGAGCTGGCCGAGGCCTATGCGTTCGTGGTGACGCAGATCGCCGACTAGCCCTTACTTCGGGACCTGGATGGTAGGTTGCAGATTGGCGATGATTTGCCGGGCATCGAAGCTGGTCGCTCCCACTGCCCGGCCGCGGAACATCTGGATCTCGGCCATCGCCTCATATCTCTCGACCGTTTGGACGTCGAAATTGTCGCCCCAGTAGGGGCCGCCATTCCAGGGGTCCCAGCTGCGCCAGCCATAAGGCCCGCCATAATAGCGCCAATTGGGCCGCCAGCCGCTGTAATAGGAGGACCTCAGCCCAGTGTCGTAGACACGATGCTCGACATTGCGATCAGTATCGTGATCGATGAGGGTGAAGCCGTCAAAGCCGTTAGCTACGGTCAACTCGGCGGCGCGGTACAGCAGGTAATTTTCAACCCGTTGCCGCGACGTATAGTCGTTGCCGACGAAGGTGACGCGGTAGCGGTTGGCGTCGATCCGCTGCTCGACGAAGCCGCCGCTCGATCCCCGTAGCGGCTGATAAGGGGTTGCGGTGGCGCAAGCGGCGAGCGCCAGTGAGGCGGTAATTGGAACGACCAGGCTCCGCCAGTGGCGATGTGGGGAAAGTTCGATACTCATACACTTGACTCCGGACCAAATCGGGAGCCCCTCAACCCATCAACGCCGAACGATGCGCAGCCGTTCCAGACGCGCATTCAGCACTTCAACATATCGCCCTGGTACCATTGCTTGTCGCAATTCTGGTTGCTCAGCATCCAACGCGGATAGGCGCGATCCGGCCGGTCGTGCCACCAGTCGTTGAAGCTATCCGACCGCCAAAGGGTGTCGCCCTGATATTCGCGGTAATAATCGTAGAGGAAGGCGCCATCGTTGTCGTGATGACGCCGCCGGTCGTCGCGATGATCGCCGCCAAAGCGGTGGATCGTCACGCCATGGTTTCCGCCAAACGCCTTTTGCCCTGAATCGACCGCCGCGACAGGGGTCGGAAGAAAGGCCGCGGCCGCAGCCAGGCCAGCCAATAGAGCACGCATTAGCTCGCTCCTTTTCGAATCGTCCGTTTCGGACGCGTCAGGAACGTAGGAAGGGCGAAACTTGTTG
>DATJKE010000195.1:0-3136 GCA_035491735.1 Sphingomicrobium sp. | reverse complement strand
GACGCCCGGGCCGCCCAGCACCTTGCCGGGCTCGAGCCAGGCCAGCGACTGGAACGGATGATCCACGCCGAACACCGTATCCATATGACCGGTGAGCAGCAGCTGGACCGGAGCGTCCGGCCGGACCTTCAAATGCAAATTCTTGCCGTGCGGAACTTCGACGTGTTTGCCGGACGCATCGATCGCCTCGACCGGAGCGGGCTCTCGCATCGCAAGCGCGCCTGGCAGGACAGCGAAGGCGTCCGCCAGCCGGGCGCCGACAGTCGCCAGCCCTGCCAGGTTGCGTGATCCGGAATTGACGTTTGCCCAATTCTCGACCTGCATGAGCATCGGCTCGGCCGATGCCGCTTCGACACAGGTGCGTTCCGGGCTGGTCAATTCCCCCATGCGCTGCGGCTCTAGCGTGGCGGCTTCCGTAAGGCCACACCTGCCGCGTTTACCCATTGTTGTGAGAAAGCGGCTAAGCGTCCGCGCCGTCCCATAGATCACACCCTTATGTTTTGGAGAGTGAAATGAAATCTGCCCTTTTGGCGATGGGACTTTTGACAGGAGTAGTGGTCCAGCCGGCTGCCGCGGCGCCGGCATCGGGAACGGAAGAGCAAAGGACCGAGCTGGCACAATGCGTGGTGATGCGGACCACTGGCGCCGACCGGACCATGACCGCGCAATGGATGTTTGCGGCCATGTCCCGTTCCCCTCACATTGCGCCCATTGCGTCCGTTAGCGCCCAACGGAAGGTCGAGCTGGACAAGGAATTCGGCAAGCTGATCACCCGGATCGTCATCAAGGATTGCCTTCAGCAGGTCCGGCCGATTGCCAATGCCAACCTTGAAGAGGCGTTCGAGCTGGTCGGAAGAGCGCTCGGCGAAGTCGCAATGCAGGAACTGCTGGGTAACGCTGACGTCGACAAGGCCATTGGTGAATATGCTCAATATCTGTCCGAAGAGGACTTTAAACCGCTGATCGACAGCCTCGACAAGGCTCAATCGAAATAGGGCTGAAACCCTGCGACGATCGTCCGGTACATGTCGCGCTTGAACGGAACGATCAGTTCCGGAAGCAAGTGCGGCTCGACCCACTTCCAATGGCTGAATTCGGCGTGTTTGGTCGCAATGTTGACGTCCGCGTCCGTGCCGAGGAACCGGGCCAGGTACCAGTCCTGGAGCTGGCCCTTCCATTTTCCGCCCCACAGGCGTGACGCGATCGCGTCGGGGATGTCGTAGCGGAGTTGCTGGGGAAGGCAGGCGACCTGCTCAACCAGTTTCGGGCGGATGCCAGTCTCTTCCTCCAGCTCGCGCAGTGCCGCAGGCCAAGGCTTCTCGTCCTTGTCGATCCCCCCCTGCGGCATTTGCCAGGCCTCGTCGCGATTATCGATCCGCCGCCCGACAAACACGAGGCTTTCGCTATTGAGCAGCATCATGCCTACCCCGCGGCGATACAGATGGTCATCCGACATTCCCCGGCTGGTAGCCGAGAGGCCGCCTCGTTGCCACCCGGTCAAATTTCGTGGCCCTCGATCCTCTTCAATAGATCCCTGGTCAGCGCCTCGACCCCAAAGCGGCAATGGCGGGAAGGGCCACGCACGCCGACAAGAAAGGTGGCGGAATCACCTTGGCAGTCCTATTGTGCGAACAAAGCCAGACATTTGAAGGACCGACATGGCCACGGCCACCCATAATGTAACTGAGGAAGAGGCACGATCCCATCCGCCGCAGGAGGCGGTGGTGGTCCGCTTTGCCGGCGACAGCGGCGACGGCATGCAATTGACGGGCGGACAATTCACCCTTTCCACGGCGCTAGCCGGCAACGATCTTGCCACCTTCCCCGACTTCCCGGCCGAGATTCGCGCGCCGCAAGGCACGACGTTCGGCGTCTCCGCCTTCCAGATCAATTTCGGCTCTTCGGCGATCGAGACGGCGGGCGACCAGCCCGACGTGCTGATCGCGATGAACCCGGCGGCGCTCAAGATGAATGCCACGGCGCTGCGCGAAGGCGGGCTGATCATCGCCGATGAGGGCGAGTTCACGCCGCGCAATCTCGCCAAGGCCGGTTATGACGCCAATCCGCTGGACGACGGCAGCCTTGCCCGCTGGCAACTCGTTCACTTCAACATCTCGCAGCTGACCCTCGACGCGGTGAAGCCGTTCGGCCTCGGCAACAAGGAAGCGCTTCGCTGCAAGAACATGTGGACGCTGGGACTGGCGCTGTGGATGTTCGACCGCGACCGCCAGCCGATCGTCGACTGGCTCAACGCCAAGTTCGCCAAGAACCCGGGCCTGGCCGAAGCCAATATCGCCGCGCTGAACGCCGGCCACGCTTATGGCGAGACCGCCGAGATTGGCGGACAGGTGCATCAACGGCACCTTGCCCCGGCGCCGGCCGAGCCGGGGCTTTACCGTACCATCACCGGCGCGGAATCGCTGTCGCTGGGCCTGATCGCCGGCGCACAGCTGGCCGAACTGCCGATGTTCTTCGGCAGCTATCCGATCACCCCGGCATCGCCGATCCTGCATCACCTGTCGCGGCTCAAGGAATATGGCATCACTACCTTCCAGGCGGAGGATGAGATCGCCGCGATCTGCGCCGCGATCGGTGCCAGCTATGCAGGGCATCTGGGCGTTACGTCCTCTTCCGGTCCGGGCATCGCGCTGAAGGGCGAGGCGATGGGCCTGGCGGTGATGACCGAGCTGCCGCTGGTAATCGTCAATTCGCAGCGCGGCGGGCCGTCGACCGGCCTTCCAACCAAGACCGAGCAGAGCGACCTTTACCAGGCCGTCTATGGCCGCAACGGCGATGCGCCGTTGCCGGTGATCGCTGCCCGTTCGCCGGCCGACGCATTCGATTGCGCGATCGAGGCGGTTCGCATCGCGACGCGTTACATGACCCCGGTAATGCTGCTGACCGACGGCTATATCGCCAATGCGGCCGAGCCGTGGAAGGTGCCGGACATGAGCGGCTACGAGCCGTTCCCGGTGAAATATGCCGAAGGCTCCGGGCTCGAACCGGACAATGACCAGGTCATGCCCTACCAGCGCAATGACGACCTCGCCCGGCCGTGGATCAAGCCCGGCACGCCGGGCCTCGAGCACCGCATCGGCGGGATCGAGAAGAACCCGGGCAGCGGCAACATCGACTA
>DATJKE010000194.1:0-10207 GCA_035491735.1 Sphingomicrobium sp. | reverse complement strand
GGAAGCTGGGGGCCATCGGCTGCCATTGCGCTGACCGAGCGCGATGGCGTGCATTGGCATGACTGAACGATAGACATGAGTGGCCTCGATCCGCGCATTGCCACCGTTACCGCCCGCATCATCGAGCGGTCGAAGCCGTCGCGTCGCCGCTACCTGGAGTTGATGGGACGGGAGGCCGAACATGGCCTCAGGCGGCCCCGTCTCAGTTGCGGCAATTTCGCCCACGGCTTTGCCGCAGCCGGGGAAGACAAGGAGTCGATCCGCCAGCTCGCCGGTCCGAACCTCGCCATCGTCACCGCCTACAACGACATGCTGTCGGCGCATCAGCCCTATGGCCGCTACCCCGAGCAGATGAAAATCTTTGCCCGCGAAGTCGGCGCGACGATGCAGGTGGCGGGCGGTACTCCGGCAATGTGCGATGGCGTCACCCAGGGCCAGCCGGGCATGGACCTGTCCTTGTTCAGCCGCGACACCATCGCCCTCGCGACCGCCGTCGCCTTGTCGCACGGAATGTTCGACGGCATCGCCATGCTTGGCATTTGCGACAAGATCGTTCCCGGCTTGCTGATCGGCGCCCTGCGCTTTGGGCATTTGCCCGCGCTGCTGGTGCCGGGCGGGCCAATGCCATCAGGCCTCGCCAACAGGGAAAAGCAGCGCGTCCGCCAGCTGTTTGCAGAAGGAAAATGCGGCAAGGAGGAGCTGCTCGCCGCCGAGGCCGCCAGCTATCATGGCGCCGGCACCTGCACCTTCTTCGGCACCGCCAATTCGAACCAGATGATGATGGAGTTGATGGGCCTGCACATCCCGGGCGCAGCCTTCGTCAATCCCGGCACGCCGCTCCGCCAGGCGCTCACCCGAGCGGCGGTGCATCGTTTGGCCGCCTTGGCCAAGGACAGGCAGCGGCCGCTTGGCGAGGTCGTCGATGAGCGGGCGATCGTCAACGCTGCCGTCGGACTGCTGGCGACCGGCGGATCGACCAACCATGCAATCCATTTGCCCGCCATTGCCCGGGCGGCCGGGATTGTCATCGACTGGCAGGATCTGGACGAGCTATCGGATGCGGTGCCGCTGATCGCGCGCATCTATCCCAATGGGTCGGGGGACGTGAACGACTTCCATCATGCCGGCGGCATGGCCTTCATCACCCGCACCCTGCTCGATGCCGGCCTGCTGCACGACGACATATTGACCGCCGGCGCGGACCAGTTCGCGGCCTATGCCGGCTTGGCGCGCCTCGACGGCGAGGAACTGGCGTGGGACGAGGTCGCCGCCACCCGCGATCCCGACATGCTTCGGCCGGCCAGCGACCCATTCCTGCCTGACGGCGGGATGCGGCTGGTCGAAGGCAACCTCGGTAGGGCGATCTTCAAGATCAGCGCGGTCGATCCCGAGCGCTGGACGATCGAGGCGCCATGTCAGGTCTTCGCCGACCAGGACACTGCGCTGGCCGCTTTCCATGCGGGCGAGCTCAATCGCGACGTGATCGTTGTGGTGCGCTTCCAGGGCCCGCGAGCCAACGGCATGCCGGAGCTGCACAAGCTGACCCCTATGCTCGGCGTGCTGCAGGACAAGGGCTTCAACGTCGCATTGGTCACGGACGGACGAATGTCCGGTGCCAGCGGCAAGGTACCGGCGGCGATTCACTGCTCGCCCGAGGCGCTCAACGATGGGCCGCTGGCGCATTTGCGCGACGGCGACCTGATCCGTTTGTGCGGTCACGACGGACGATTGGAAGCGGTCGATGTCGACCTTGCCGGCCGCGACCCAGCCAAGGCGCCGCCGCCGCCCATTGGCACGGGCCGTGAGCTGTTTGCCTTCATGCGCGCCACCGCCGACAATGCCGAACATGGCGCGTCAGCCATGCTGAGCGCGATGGAGGAGGTGGTGTGACGATCGACGCAGTCATGAGCGCCGCGCCGGTCATCCCGGTGCTCGTGCTGGACGGGTCGCTCGACCCGGTCGAGTTAGCGGAGACGTTGGTCGAGGCCGGGCTGCCGGTGATCGAAGTAACGCTCCGCACCGACCATTCGCTGGCCGGGATCCGGAAGATGGCGTCCGTCAAAGGCGCGATCGTCGGCGCCGGGACGGTGCTGACCGAGCAGCATCTCGACCAGGCGATCGATGCCGGCGCGACTTTTGCCGTTTCACCCGGCCTACTTGAATCCCTGGTCGAGGCGGCGAGACAACGCGGCCTGCCCTATTTGCCGGGCGTCTCGGACGCGAGCCACATCATGAAGGGCCTCAGCCTCGGCCTCGACCGCTTCAAATTCTTCCCGGCAGAAGCGTCGGGCGGGATTGAGTATCTAACGGCCCTTGCCGCGCCATTCGCCGACGTCCGCTTTTGCCCGACCGGCGGGATCAAGGCGCATACCGCCGCCAAATGGCTCGAGCTGCCTTCGGTCCAATGCGTCGGCGGCACCTGGATCGCCCGGGCGGGCGACAATGATATGGCCGCGGTCGCCGAGCGCGCCCGGGCTGCGGCGGCACTGCGCCAATGAGGCTGGCCGGGGTCGAGCTGGGCGGCACCAACGCCAATCTGGTGCTCGGCACGCCCAAGGAGGTAGTCGAGCGTTGCCGGCTTCCAGTGACCGACGGACCCGATACGCTTGCCCGAATCGCCGAACAGCTCAGACAGTGGCACCAGGCGCAGCCGATCGAGGCGCTGGGCATTGCCAGCTTCGGGCCGCTCCAGCTCGACAGCGGTCAGGCCGATTATGGCCATGTCATCGCTACTGTGAAGCCGGGTTGGGACAGGGCCGATGTGCTTGGAACGCTCCAACGGGCGCTCGACTGCCCCGCGAAAATCCATACCGATGTTACCGGCGCGGCCCTGGCCGAAGGCGCGTTCGGTGCGGCCATCGGCTGCCACGACTTCGTCTACATCACGGTTGGCACTGGGATCGGCATGGGCATCATCGTCAGTGGCAAGCCGGTGGTTGCGTCGCTCCATCCCGAGGCAGGTCATATTCGCGTCAGGCGGATGGAAGGCGACAATTTCGGCGGCGTTTGTTCCTATCATGAAGATTGTCTCGAAGGCCTCGCGTCCGGACCGGCCATCTCCACCCGGGCAAGGGAACCGGGCAATGAAGTGAGTGACGACAACCCAATCTGGCAACCGGTGATCGATGCCCTGGCCGAGGGCTGTTCGACCCTGTTCTTCACGCTGGCCAGCGAGCGCATCGTGCTCGGCGGCGGCGTGATCAACCAGCGCCATTGGCTGGTCGAGGAAATCGCCTTCCAAACTGCAAGGAAACTCGGTGGCTATCTGCCCTATATTGGCGACCGAGCACCAATTGTTGCGGCAAGGCTGGGTGCGGATGCTGGCCAGCGAGGAGCCCTTTTGCTCGCCGAGAAGGCGCTCCAATCGCAGGCGTAACGAAACCGCATCCCCACCGCCAACGTTGGTAACCCATGTATCAAGCGCAGCTGACCCACCGAGATCGCGCCGCCACCTTTGTAGCCGTGGCCCTGATCCACCTCGCGCTGGCCTTTGTGCTGATCAATATCTCGCCGGCGGCGCGCCAACAGCTGCCCGAAAAAGTCGTCGACCTCCTGAGCATCACCGAACCGCCTCCGCCGCCGGTGATCGAGCTGCAGCCCGAACAGGAGCAAGCCAAGCCCAAGCGGGAGGAGGGCGAGGCTTCACCTCAGAACATCGAAAGCAAGGCGACTCCCGTGGTCGCTCCCAAGCCGCGCATAGAGCTGCCGGTGCCAGAGCCAAAGCCCGCTACCCAAACTCCCAATACCGGCAATCAAAATACCCAGGGCGCCTCCACCGTCATCGGCCCGGGCACCGGCGCGGGCGGCGTCGGGACCGGGACTGGCAGCGGCGGATCGGGCAGCGGCAGCGGCGGTGGCGGGACCGGCGGCATCGCCACCCGGCCGGCAGTGATCCGCGGCATTTCCAATCGCGACTATCCCGACGAAGTCTCCCGCTACTGGCCGCGGGGAGGGGCGGTGTTCATCGCCGTCCGGGTCCTACCCAACGGCCGGGCGACCGACTGCAAGATCAACCGTTCGATCGGCGTCCCGGCGATCGACCAATGGACCTGCAAACTGGTCGAGGAACGGGCGGTCTTCCGCCCCGCGACCGACGTATACGGCCGGCCGGTCGCAGCATGGTTCGGTTACGTCCAGCAGGAACGGCGGCGCTGACCGCTGGTTTTTTTCTTCTCGCTGCGGCAAGGGCCTCCCACGCGCGACAAGGGAGCCAGCAATGATCGAGGCCGAATGGTGGGACTATGATAGCGTCGATGAAATGGCGGACGCGGTCGCCGGTGATATCGGCTTTATTATCGAAAGCGCGCTCGATGCCCGCGGCGAGGCGCTGATTGCGCTCCCGGGCGGTAAGACTCCGCTGCCGATCTTCGCGAAGCTGGCCCAGGCCAAGCTCAACTGGAAGAAGGTTACCATCATCCCGACCGACGAAAGGCTGGTGCCGCTCACGGACGAGAATTCGAACGTCCGCGCCATTGCCCAGGCATTCTTGCCCAGCGGCGCCAGAGTCTTCCCGATCAGCAGTGACATCGAGGACTATAAGCTGGCGGGCAATTCGGCCAACGCCAAGCTCGCCGACCTCAAATTTCCGCTCGATCTTGCCTGGCTGGGCGTTGGCGCCGATGGCCACACGGCGTCGATATTCACCGGGCCTGATCTCGACGAAGCGCTAAACGCACCCAAGGGGCGCCACGTAGTCGGAGTAATGCCCGATCCGCTGCCGGCCGACGCTCCCGTGCCGCGCGTAACCCTGACCCGTTCGGCCATCCTGTCGGCACGGACCGTGCTGATCACTGTCACCGGCGACGCGAAGAAGGCGCTCCTGGAGGGCGCGATCGAAGACGGCCAGTCGTCTAGACTCCCGATTGGTCGCGTGCTGGCCGAAGCCGAGCAGCCGATCGACATTCATTGGGCGCCTTGAGGCGCTAGCATTCCTCCAGCGGCTTGCCGTGCGTCTCCTTCAAGAAGAAGATCGTCACGATAACCGACAGCGCCGTGAAGCCGACCGAGTACCAAAGCCCTGCGAAGATATCGCCGGTCAAAGCGACGATGGCGAAGCTGGTGACCGGCAAGAATCCGCCGACCCAGCCGGTGCCGACATGGTAGGGCAGGCTCATCGCGGTGTAGCGGATGCGGGTCGGGAACATCTCGACCAGCGCCGCCGCCTGCGGCCCGTAGAGCGCGGTCGCCGCGACCACGAACAGCAGCAGGACGGCAATCAATAGCGGCATGTTCATCTTCGCCGGATCGGCCGACGTTGGATAGTGGGCCGCCGCCAATACGGCATCGATGTCCGCGGCCGACTTGGTCTTGAGCGATTTGAGTTCTGGTCCCGGCAGGCCTTCGCCGCCAGTGATCGGGGTCGCGTTCGGACCGGCAACGACCTTGGTCTGGCCATCCGCCGAGGCACGCGTTCGATAGGAGACGCCGCGGGTGACCAGCGCGCTTTTGGCGATGTCGCAGGCGGTGACGAACTTGGCCGTGCCGGTCGGATCGAACTGGGCCGAACAGCTCGCCGGGTCAGTCTCGACAATCACCGGCATGGCGTTGCGCGCCGCGACCCGATCCGGATTGGCGGCCTGGGCGATCATATTCGAGCCGGGGAAATAGAGCGCGAGGGCGAGCAACATGCCGCCCAGCATCACCGGCTTGCGGCCGACGCGGTCGCTCAGCCAGCCGAAGAAGACATAGAGCGGCGCGCTCACCACCGTCATGATGATCAGCAGCAGGTCCTTGGTGGTGCCGGCCACGCCGAGCGACTTTTCCAGGAACACCTGCATGTAGAAAAAGGTGAAGTACCAGACGGCACCCTGCGCGCACATGATGCCGAAGAAGGCGATTGCCACCTGCTTGAGGCTCTCCCGCCGGGCAAACGCTTCGCGCAGCGGCGTCTTCGACACTTCGCCCTCTTCCTGAAGCCTGGCGAAATGCGGGCTTTCGGCCAGCTTCACCCGCATCCAGACCGAGATTGCGAGCAGGATCACCGACATGAGGAAAGGGATGCGCCAGCCCCATTGGCCGAATGCTTCCTCGCCGAGCCAGCTGCGCGTGGCGAAGATAATCAGCAGGGCCGCCAGCAGCCCGAACGAAGCCGATGACTGTATCCAGCCCGTGGCCGCACCGCGCCGGTCGTTGGGTGCATGCTCGGCCACATAGATGGCCGCGCCGCCATATTCCCCGCCCAGCGCGGTACCCTGGCAAATCCGCAGCAGGATCAGCAGCGCCGGTGCCAGTGTTCCGGCCTGCGCATAGGTTGGCAGCAGGCCGATGGCGAAGGTGGCGCCGCCCATCAGGCTGACGGTGGTAAGGAAGGTCGCCTTGCGGCCGATCCGGTCGCCCATCGCCCCGAAAATGATCGCGCCGAGCGGGCGGAAGGCGAACCCGACCGCGAACAGCGCCAGCGCCGCGATCAGCCCCGAGGTCGGATCGAGCCCGGCGAGGAACACCTTGGCGATGACCGGGGTGAGCGATCCGAAGATGAAGAAGTCATACCATTCGAACGCCGTGCCCGCCGACGAGGCGGTGATGACGCGGGCCATCGACCATGGTTTGTGCTGCTGCGGTTCGGCCAACGTCGCCATCTAATCTCCCTCAAGGCAGGGATAGCGGGCCTACCAACGCGCGCAAGTCAGCGCTTCTCGATCCGTTCGATCAGGGTCGCGACCTTCATCCCGAACTTCCTGAAGGTCGTATGATTGTCGACCGCTTTTCCCCCCGGCAAGGCGGTCAGGCTCTGGTCGACCTTGATGCCGTTCTTCATCGTGTACCGAATGCGCATCGACTGGCCCGCCACGGCCACCTCGACCGGTCCTTTGGCGTCGCTCAAAGTGCCGCTGAACTTTCCTGGCCCAACCTGTTTCAGCCGCCAATGGCGCTGGCGCAGCGCATCGCCTTGGACGTCTACCTTCTGGTCGAGGATCAGCCAACCGTCCTTATCGATCTTGCCTACGCTTTGGGCCGTCGTGCGCTTCTCCTTGCCGAGCAATTCGTTGAGCACGCCACGGCCCTGGGTCGGGCCGGTGAAAAAGGCGACGGGGTCGAAAGATTTCGAATCTTCGGCCCAGGCGGCGATGGCCAACGTCAGGGCAAATGCTCCGACGCCGGCCCGGATCATAGGCCTTGCGCCATGTCGATGACGAAGCGGTAACGTACGTCGTTTTTCAACAATCGTTCATAGGCTTCATTGATCTGGTCCATGCGAATGAACTCGACGTCGGGATAGATATTCTTCGCCGCACAAAAATCGAGCATTTCCTGCGTTTCGGGAATTCCGCCGATCGCCGAACCGCCGACCGCCCGATTCCACCAGATGAGGCTGGCGCCGGTGAAACCTGGCATTGGGTTGAGCGCGCCGACGATTACCATCCGACCCGACCGCCCGAGAAGCTGCAGGTAACCGTCGATCTCATGGCTGACAGGGATTGTATTAAGGATGAAATCGAACCGGGTAGCCGCCGCGCGCATTTGTTCAGCGTCTGTCGAAATGATGAAATCGCTGGCTCCGAGCTCCCGCGCGTCCTGTCCCTTGCTCGGCGTAGTGGTGATCATGGTCACTTCCGCGCCCATTGCGACACCTAGCTTCACGGCCATATGTCCCAGGCCGCCGAGGCCGACCACCGCCATCTTGGTGCCGCCACCGACCTTATATTGCCTCAACGGCGAATAGGTGGTGATGCCCGCGCACAACAGCGGCGCAACGCGGCTCACATCCATTCCGTCCGGGACCTTGAGTACGAAATGGTCGCGGACGACGATATGGTCGGTGTAGCCGCCCTTGCTGATCGTTCCGTCGTGATAGTCGGGGCTGTTGTAGGTCTGGACGCAGCCTTTGCGGCAAAAAACTTCCCAGCCTTCGAGGCATTGGTCGCATTCCATGCAGCTGTCGACCATGCAGCCGACAGCGACGGTGTCGCCGACGCGGTGACGTGTAACTTCCTCGCCGATGGCAGTAACCGTCCCGACTATCTCATGTCCGGGGATGACCGGGTAACGCGTACCGCGCCAGTCGTTTCGGCAGGTGTGCAGGTCGCTGTGGCAGATGCCGGCATAGGTGATGGTAATGGCGACATCGTCGGGTCTTAAAGCGCGACGTTCGAATTCCATCGGCCGAAGCGGCTGGTCTGGTGCTTCAGTTCCCCAGCCCTTGGCGGTCGTCGGCCCCCGGCCGGCTTCGGCAGTGTTGGCCGTGTCGGGATGCGCAGTCGTCGCCATGTGAGCCTCCTCTTATCGGGACCGGGCCAGTACGCGCCTAGCTTGTATCAAATGGGGCCAGTCGACCATTTTTCCATCTACGGACAACACCCCTGCGTCCGGCTCTGCCTCAAACGCGGCGACAATCGCCCTGGCGTGGTCGATTTCCTCCACCGTAGGCGTGAAGGCGGCGTTGATCGGCCCTACTTGGGCCGGGTGAATTGCCAACTTGCCGGTGAATCCTTCCGAGGCCGCTGCACGTGCCTCGGCAATTAGCCCCGCCTCGTCGCGGAAATCGGCGAACACGCCATCGACCGGCTGGACTTCGGCGGCGACCGCCCCGGCCAGGCACAGCGAGCGCGCCAACTTGTAGGTGAAGGCAAGCTCCCCGCCCGGTGCATATTTGGAACTGGCGCCTAGCGCTGCCGACAAATCCTCGGCGCCCCAACTCATCGCCACCAGGCTGGAACAGCAGTCACGATAGCTCAACAATCCGAACAGCGAGGCGGCGGTTTCGGTGACGATGGCGTGGATCGGCAAGCTGCGTGGGGCGAGCGCCGCCGCGATATCGGCGACATCGTCCCCGCATTCCGCCTTGGGCAGGACGACCCCATCGATATCGAGGTCCTCGAGTAATTCCAGATCGTCGCGATGTACGTCGGTGCCGAACGGATTGATCCTGACCCAGCGCTCCGGCTCCCGGTCGCCGCGGTTGGGAAGCAGGCCGAGCAACTCACGCGCCATCGCCTTGTGCGTTGGCGCAACGCTGTCTTCCAGGTCGAAGATCACCGCGTCGGCCTCGCTGGCCAGCGCCTTCATCATCTTCTTGTTGCTGTCCGCCGGAACGAACAGCCAGCTGCGGGGGAGGGGCCCGCCCTCGCTCATGCCGGCTTCTTCAGGAGGAGCGCAGAGCGGCTGCATTTGCACACCAGCTCATTCCGCTGGTTGAAGCTGCGATGCTCCCAGGTGACGATGCCGGCGTTGGGCCGCGACTTGCTCTCGCGCACCTCGATACACTCGCTCTCGCTCCGCAACGTGTCGCCGACGAATACCGGAGCGGGGAACACCAGCCGATCGTAGCCGAGGTTCGCCACCAGCGTGCCGAGCGTGGTGTCGCTGACGGACACGCCGACCATCAGGCCGAAGGTGTAGATCGAATTGACCAGCGGCTTGCCGAATTCGCTTTGGGCGGCGACCTGATGGTCGAGGTGCATCGGCTGCGGATTGTGGGTGAGCGCGGAGACCAGCACATTGTCGGTCTCCGTGACGGTGCGGGTGACGGCATGGGCGATGACATCGCCGACCTGCCACTCGTCGAAAAAACGTCCTGCCATGCGCCAGCCTTAGGCGAGCGAATGGCTGGCCTCAAGCGGCGCTGAGCTTGGCCTTCAAATCGCCCATGCCGATGCGCTCGATCGCATCTGGGCGGTCCGCGGCTCGGACGACGTTAGCGATATGCCCGATCATCTGGCCGACGATATCGACCGCCTGCAGCGCCATGCCATGCTCGGCGACGATCTCGGGGCTCATCGCCAGCTCATCGCCCATCATGATGAGGAGGTCACGGGCATGATCGAGCTCGGCGGCCAGCAGTTGGTCGAGCGGAGTCGGGGCGCGGTCCATCGCCTTGTCGCTAAAGGCTTATCCTTAAGAAGCGGTTTGCGGCAGCAGCAGCTCGGCAATTCCCTCGGTGATTGCTTTTCCGTCGAGCCGGTAGGCGGCATAGAGGTCAGGAAGGCTGCCTGTCTGCCCGAACCGCTCCACGCCCAGTGGCGCCACCCGCTGGCCCAGCACGCCGCCGAGCCAGCTTAACGAGGCGGGAGCGGCGTCGCACAGCGTAACGAGACCGGCGCCGGATGCGAGGCGGGACAATAAATGCTCGACATGGCTTGGTTCGCGCCGGCCCGCCCAACGCTCCGCCTGCGCCGCGGTCCAGGCCCGGTGGAGCAGGTCGGGCGAGGTGACGCTCAGGAGGCCGAGCCCGGGAATGTCGTCGGAGAGCTCCTCCCATGCCGCCAAC
>DATJKE010000193.1:0-13425 GCA_035491735.1 Sphingomicrobium sp. | reverse complement strand
AGTTCGCGATCTGGTCGCGAATGACGCGGGAAATTTCAGCGGCGCGGATATCCATGTTCAGCCTTTCATCGCCATAGCGAGCGTATTGAGTTTGGTGCGGATCGAGGCGTCGATCATCTGGCTGCCGAGCCGGACGACGAGACCTCCGAGAAGTTGCGGGTCGACCTTGGCGTCGATCGCGACATCGCGGCCGAGCCGGGCCTTCAAATTGGACTGGATGCGAGTGACCTGGCCGTCGTTCAGCGGGAATGCGCTGGTCACCTCGGCTGTAGTCTCGCCTCGGTTGGCGGCGGCGAGCTTGCGAACCGATTTGATGACAGCCTTCAGTTCGCCGAGGCGGCCGTTATCGGCCAGAACACCAAGGAACTTGGCAGTGATCGGGTCGACGCCAAGCGTCGGCGTGAGAGCGCGGATTGCCTTGCCCGCTTCGGCGCGGCCGATCAGCGGACTTGAGATCAATGCCTTGAAATCAGGTGACTCGGTCATCGCTGCCTCAAGCGTGTCGAGGCTGCGGCTGACCGCGTCGATCTGTTGTTCGTCTCGGGCGAGGCCGAACAAAGCGGTTGCATAGCGTCCCGCTAAGCTGGCTTGAATGCCGCCGGAATTCTCCACGCGCTCGAAGCTCCAGACAAAAGAATTTGGCCCCCAAATTGCACGGGGCGCAGCGGTCGAAAAACCCCGCGCCCCCCATGGGTTGGCGCGCCCCTAGCAGGGGGTCGCCGGGGATGCAAGGCGGCTGTTTGGCTTTGGCAGCAAGGCGCGGGAAGTCGTTTCAAATGAGCTCCTTTATGTCGGCGGCATGACCTACCAAATCTCAGGCTTGGATCCCGCTCCGTTCCGCCATCTTTTCGGCCTCAGTAATGAGGAGTTGGCGAGACACGGCGCCATCCGGATGACCGCTGACAACAAGCCGGGATTTCCCTGCCGTGTTACCCTCGAAGACGCCGAACCGGGCGATACTTTGCTTCTGGTCAATCATTGCTCGCACGATGGAGACAATCCCTATCGAGCAACGCATGCGATTTTTGTCAGCGAAGGCGCTACCGAACCGGCCCGCTATGAGAGCGAGATTCCGCCGGCTCTGGATCGGCGGATCCTGTCGCTTCGCGCCTTTGATGGAGACGGCATGATGACCGATGCGGCCCTGGCCCAGCCAGGCGAGGCGGACCTGGTAATCAGGCGGCTTTTCGCGGACCCGGCGGTTGACCATGTTGACGCGCATAACGCCATTCGCGGATGTTTTGCCGCGAGGGTAGAGCGATCCTAGATCATCCTCGTGTAAAAATGGGTCCAGGGCGTGTCAGGATAGTCGCCAAACGGACCCGACCGTTCGAAGCCGTTTTTCTCATACAGCCGGTTGGCCGCAGCGAATTGCCCGGTTGAGCCGGTTTCCAGGCTGACCCGCGTCAATCCTTGCTGCCTCGCCGTTGCGAGCAGATGGTTGAGCATCGCCTGGCCGACCCCGCGGCCCAGCGCAGCATTGGCGGTGCGCATCGACTTCACCTCGCCATGATCGTGCGACAGCTTCTTAAACGCCCCGCATCCCAGCAGGACGCCATTTTCGCGCAACGTAAAGAAGCGGATTGAGGGATCACTCAGCCCCTCGATCGGCAAGACGTGGCAAACGTCGGGGGGTGAACCGGCGTGCATTTCCGAAAAATGTTGGGAGAGAAGGGACCGAACGTCGCCGCAGTCCAATTCACCCTCGAAAATCTGCCAGTGCAAGACTACCTCGCTTTGACCGCAAGTCACGGGAAGCGGGACGTAATGCGGCCCCCTATGTTAGGTCCATGCTAATGCGAACAATTGACATAGATGCCGCCTGGGCCGCCTTCGAGCGCCGAGACCGGACGTGGGACGGTCGGGTGATCGGAGCAGTCAAGACGACTGGCATTTACTGCAAGCCGAGCTGCCCCGCACGCCGTCCGAAACGGGAGAATGTCGAATTCTTTCTCGATGGCGAATCCGCTCGTTCAGCCGGTTATCGCCCCTGTCTCCGCTGCAAGCCGGACGAGGTCAGCCGCGACCGCGAGGCGGTGGCCAAAGCCGTGCAGCTGATCGAGCAGGCTGAGGAGCCGCTGCTGCTGGCCGACTTGGCCGATGCTGTCGGTTACGCCGAGCATCATTTCCAGCGGATCTTCACCCGCGACATGGGCGTATCGCCCGCAGCATACGCTCGTGCGATCCGAGCGCGGCGGGCAATGCACCATCTCCAGGAGGACAAGAGCGTGACCGAAGCCATTTACGACGCCGGCTACCAGGCCCCGAGCCGCTTTTATGCCGATGCCAAGGAGAGGCTGGGCATGACACCGTCAGCCTGGCGAGACGGCGGCCGTGGCGAGACGATCCGTTATGTCGTGACCGACAGCCCGCTCGGACCCTTGCTGGTCGCAGCGACGCCGAAGGGGATTTGCCGGCTGACGTTCGACGAAGACGAAGGTGCGCTATATCGGCGTTTCCCGAATGCCGAGATTCGGCCGGACGATGGCACCATCGCGCCCTGGGTCGAGGGAGCATTGAAGGCCATCCAGACGCCACAGTCCGCGCCTGAGCTCCCGATCGACGTCCATGGCACCGCTTTCCAGGAGGCGGTCTGGCAGGAACTACGGAAAATACCGCTCGGCGAGACCCGCAGCTATGCCGACATCGCCAATGCGATCGGCGAGCCCACCGCTACTCGCGCGGTCGGCACCGCCAATGGATCGAACCCGGTCGCGGTTCTGGTGCCCTGCCACCGCGTGATCCGATCAGACGGCACGCTTGGCGGCTATGCCGGCGGGCTCGATCGGAAGAAGCAGCTTTTGGCCGCTGAGGGGGCACGCATTCCCCAACCTGACCTCAACCTCTAGCGTTTGCCGTCCTCGTCATCGGGCGCCTGCATGGCGGCCTCGAGGACGGTCAGCGCGCGCTTGCCATCGGCGGCATCGATCGCGGCCATGACCTCAGCATTGCTTTCCCGATATTTCTTCGGAGCGTGGGGCTGGAAGGCCATTGGCGCGAACATGTCCTTGGCTTCCGCCAGCCGTCCCTCAACCAGCAGTTCGCGAACTGCGCTGACCCTCAGTCCGTCGTCCTGGGGTACCAAAGCGACGGAATAGAGCAGCCCCTCGACCGAATTCCGGGTCGGCTTGGCGCCCGCATATTCATAGGACTGATAGAATAGACGGAGCGGCTCGGCGTTTTCCGTGTCGAGCCGGTTGGCCTTGGCAAACCAACCCCGCACTTCGCTCCACTGTGTGTCTGGCCTGCCCTTCCCCAGCTCCATCAGGGCGCGACCCTTGTAGAGCAGTGCGCGAACATAATTGGGGTCGGTGGCGAGGGCGCGATCCGCCGCTGCCTCGGCGGCCTTGTATTCGTGGGCATCGAACTCCGCTTCCGCCAAGGCCGCCTGGACAAACGGCTCGTTGGGGTAGGGAGCAGCGGCCTTGCGGGCGGCAGCGACAACTTCGCGTGCGGTCTTGTCGTTAACCCCGCGCCGCGAGCGAATGTGGACATCCATGATTGCAGCTTCACCAGCCGTCAGAGGCCGAACCGCGACCTTGCCGATCGATAGTGTGTCACCGCGAACGCGAAGGCCGTGCAATTTGCTCAACTTGTATTTTTCAAGTTCCCGGTTGAGCTGCTTGAGGTCACCGAATGCTGATTTGGCCGCTGCAAGCGCGGGCATGCCCTTTTGGATGTTTTCGAGATAGTGCGCGAGTTGGCCCTTCCGGGTCGGCTCAAACGTCAGATAGTGAGTGAGTAGCCAGCCCATCCCGTAAAGGAGATCGTGCTCCCCGCCGTCGAGCCTGTCATAGGTTGCGCCAACGATTGCCTCGAGGCTCAGGCTGGTCACATTAAACAGGCCGTAGGCCCGATACTGTGGCGCATTGCCGATAACGACACTGCCGTCCTTTTCGATCACCGCCGTGGCGAAGAATTCGGCAAAGCCTTCAACGTTCCAGGGCGGAAGTGCAGCCGAAGACGCCTCAAGCTGCAGATGGTGGGCATATTCGTGATAAAATATCTCTTCGGTGTCGAGTTCCCAAGCGACGCCCTTCGATCCAGCGGAGCGGGGGACGAAGGCTGACGACCCGGACGAATCCGGGCGATAGAAGCCGCGCACTTCGCTCGCACCGGCAAGCCTTGCGACTGCCCCCTCGCTGCGCAGAGCATAGACCGTCAGTCGCTGAGCGTCGGTGAGCGCGGGATCTTTCATGCCGCGAACCCGGCGAACTGCCTGGTCGAACCGTTCCAGCCGTTCGGCATATGCCTTGATTTGATCGGGCTTCAGGTCGGCATAGATGATGAAGTGGCTCGATTTGGCCTCATGCCAGGCAGCGTCAGCCGTTGCCGAGATGGAAAATGCAGCAACTGCAACTGCCAATCTTACGAACAAGCCCATGATTCCCCCAAATTCCGAGCAGCTTCAGGCTAGCCAAAGTGCCAAGCCGCGCAAGGGGTTAAAGGAAGCTGTGGGGGTCAACGTCGACAGCGACGCGAACCTTGCCCGACCATTCGAGCTCGGCGAGCCAGTCTCGGATTACATCCTGGACATCTAGCTTGCGCGCAGCGTGGACGAGCAGCCGCTGACGGTGGCGGCCGCGAAGCATGGCCAGTGGAGCAGGGGCCGGTCCGAACACGGCCATTTCGTCAATTTTTGGGGCGGCATGGCCGATACGGCGCGCCACTTTCTCGGCCTCGGCCTTGTCTTCGGCGGAGACGATGATCGCCGCCAATCGCCCAAATGGCGGCATTGCTGCGTCGCGTCTTGCTTCTGTCTCGGCGGCGTAGAAGCCTGGCCCATCGCCGCTCACCAGCGCAGCGATCACCGGCGCGTCGGGGTCATGCGTCTGGACCATCACCCGGCCAGGCTTGTCGCCGCGGCCGGCGCGGCCGGCGACTTGCTGGATTTGCTGGAAGCTCCGTTCGGCCGCACGCAAATCGCCGCCCTGCAAGCCCAGATCGGCATCGACGACGCCAACCAGGGTCAAATTGGGAAAATGATAGCCCTTTGTCACGAGTTGCGTGCCGACCACGATGTCGATCTCGCCCGCCTCCATCGCGCGAACGAATTCGGCGGCGCGGGCCGGCGACCAGATGGTGTCGGAGGTGACTACCGCAGTGCGCGCTTCGGGGAATAGCTCGGCGACCTCATCGGCGATCCGCTCGACACCGGGGCCGCATGCGACCAGGCTGTCCTCCTCGCCACATTCGGGGCAAGCCTCGGGCGGTGGCATGACGTGGCCGCAATGATGGCATGCAAGCCGGTGCATCAGCCGGTGCTCAACCATCCAGGCGGTGCAGTTGGGGCATTGGAAGCGATGGCCGCAATGACGGCAAAGGGTCAGCGGGGCGAAGCCGCGACGGTTCAGGAACAGCAAAGACTGCTCGCCTGCGTCGAGGTTCTTATGAAGTTCAGTAACAAGTGCTGGAGCCAACCAGCGGCCTCGCGGCGGCGGGTCCTGGGTTAGATCGACGGCGGATATTGTCGGCATTTCCGCAAGGCCGTGACGCTCCATAAGGCGAAGCTCGCGGTAGCGGCCAATCTCGACCATATGGCGGGTCTCGATCGCCGGCGTTGCCGAGGCGAGGATCACCGGGATGCGCTCGAAATGAGCGCGCATCACGGCGACGTCTCGAGCGTGGTACTGGACGCCTTCTTCCTGCTTGAAGCTGGGTTCGTGCGCTTCATCAACGACGATCAGTCCAAGATTGGCATAGGGCAGAAAGAGCGATGACCTGGCGCCCACCACTACTTTTGCCTCGCCCCTTGCAATGGCTCGCCAGGCGCGGCGGCGCTGGGACGATCGAAGGTCGCTGTGCCAAGTCACCGGCTCGCAGCCGAAGCGCGCGGTGAAACGAGTCAAAAAAGGTTCGGTCAGCGCAATCTCAGGGAGCAGGACCAGCGCCTGCCTGCCTTGCCTGACGGACTCAGCAATCGCTTCAAAGTAGACCTCGGTCTTCCCAGAGCCGGTAACGCCGTCGAGCAGGACTGGATCGAAGCCATTGCCAACAGCGCCTTTCAGGCTGGCAGCCGCATCTTGTTGTTCAGCATTGAGAATTGGCGGGGCGAAGTCGGGATCGGGCTCGGCGAAGGGTTGGTCGCCGTCGACCTCGACGCGCTCCAGCGCGCCGGCATGGACGAGGCCGCGCATCACTGCCTCGCTGACCTCGGCGTGGGCGGCAAGCTCGCGTACCGTGCCCTGGCGGCCTTCGATCCGGGACAAGGCCTGTTCGCGCTGCGGGGTGAGGCGGCTGGGCTGCTCGCCGGTCGCGCGATATTCGACCATGGTCCGAGGCCCGGCCAAAGCGGCCGATGACGGCATCACCATGCGGAGCACCGCGGCGAGGGGCGCAAGGTAATAATCCGCGGTCCACTCGCAGAGACGGCGCAACCCTGCGGGAATGGGCGGGACGTCGACCAGCCCGGCCAAGGGGCGAAGGCGGTTGTCGCCAACTTCCTCTGTCTTGAGCCGGTCTGCTTCCCAGGCGACGCCGATCAGCTGGCGGGGGCCCAGCGGAGCCACGACCACCGAGCCGGGTTCGACGGCCATGCCGTCGGGTACCCTATAGTCCAACGGACCAAGGGCAGCGTTGAGAGTGACAACACGGACGCGGGGAAGGGCCAAATATACTCCGTCACCCCGGGCTCGATCCGGGGTCTACCTTTACGTCGACCGTCAGAAAGGAAAGGTGGATGCCTGGTCAAGCCCGGCATGATGGGATTTGGTCCTAGCGCCCCCGCTTCTTGCGGTGCTCGTCGAGATCGAGGACGGCAGTTTCCTCTTCGCCCTCCGGCAGCAGGCCAAGGCGGCGCGCGACCTCCTGGTAGGCCTCGGCCTCGCCGCCAAGGCTCTGGCGGAAGCGGTCCTTGTCCAGCTTCTCGTTCGACTTCATGTCCCACAGGCGGCAGCCGTCGGGCGAAATCTCGTCGGCCAGGATGATCCGCGAATAGTCGCCGTCCCACACCCGGCCGAACTCCAGTTTGAAGTCGACCAGGCGGATGCCGATCCCGGCGAACATGCCGCACATAAAGTCGTTCACCCGGATCGCCATGTCGGCGATGTCGTTCATCTCGTCCTGGCTGGCCCAGCCGAAGCAGGCGATATGCTCGTCTGCGATCATCGGATCGCCCAGCGCATCGTCCTTGTAATAATATTCGATGATCGTGCGAGGCAGCTGCGTCCCTTCCTCGATCCCGAGCCGCTTCGAAATCGAACCCGCGGCGACGTTCCTGACCACCACCTCGATCGGAACGATTTCGACCTGGCGGATCAACTGCTCGCGCATGTTGACCCGGCGAATGAAGTGGGTCGGGACGCCGATCGTCGCGAGCGCCGTGAAGATGTGCTCGGAAATGCGGTTGTTGATCACGCCCTTGCCGCTGATCGTGCCGCGCTTCTGGGCGTTGAACGCCGTCGCGTCATCCTTGAAATATTGGATGAGGGTACCGGGCTCGGGACCTTCGTAAAGGATCTTGGCCTTGCCTTCGTAAATCTGGCGGCGACGAACCATAAGCGATGCTGACTCCGGGCGAGAACGAGAAGTGGGGCGGCTATAGGCTAGCCGCCTCCCGTCCGCAATTGAGCCTGGAAGTTAGCCTTCGATGACTTCGAAATGGACGACGCTCGGCTCCAGCTCGAGCAGGAATTCCGGGTCGAAATCATAATATTTCGCTTTGTTGATGTCTTCGCCGGCGAAGCGGCGGATCGCGCCGAAATCGTCCCACAGCGTGAACATTTCGAAATGGGCGATGCCGTTGTCGCGGCGGAACAGGCACCAGGCGCCCCGGTTGCCCAGGGTCGAACGATAGTCGGGCAGGCCAACCTGCGCCATCAGCTGCATATATTCCGCAGTCTTTTCGCAGGGGACCCGCCCGTGCCATCGCCTGGCGATCATCTCAACAATCTCCGCCACAGTGGCGCAGCTTCGACCAGCGGCTTTCAAGCCGCGAGGCCGATGCCATGCCGCGGAATGCATCGGCGAACGCGTCGAGGATGAGGGCGAAATCCTCGCCAAGCGATTCCGGCCTGGCGAAGACTTCGCGGTGGTTGACGTCCTGGCGCATGTCAGGCCGCCTTGGCGCGCCGCTGCTTGGTCGCCTGATGCTTCCAGGGCGCGTCGAAATTGATCTTGTGGAGCACGCGCAGCGATTGCCCGGCACCATCAATCAGCCGGCTGATGCTGTCGTTAAGGGCAGCGCGTCCGGCCTGATACTCGCGATCGAAAATCTGATCGTTCATCATTGCCTCCATCGGTTGGCGCCGGAGCCCTGGGGTGGGGAAGAGGGGTGCTCCGGCGCTTGGGGACTATGTAGGCATGTTCCCCATTCGTGCCCAATGAAACACTGGACAAAGAACATAAGCCGGGCTTATAGATTCCGCTTATGCGACGACTTCCTCCCCTGGCTGCGGTCCGCGTATTCGAAGCAGCAGCGCGCCTAGAGAATTTCACGGCCGCGGCGAACGAGCTGGGGATGACGCAGGCGGCGGTTTCCTATCAGGTCAAATTATTGGAAGAGCGGCTTGGCGCGGCCTTGTTCGTGCGCGAGAAGGGCAGGGCGCGGCTGACCGGTCTTGGTCTCAGGCTACTGCCCCAGCTGACCAAGGCATTCGACACGATCGAGGGGGCATTCGCCGAGCTTCGCGAAGAAGATGAGGGCCTGCTGACAGTGGCCACGACCTTCACCTTCGCCAACACATGGCTGGCGTGGCGGCTGGGCGCGTTCCAGGTCGAGCATCCCGACCTCGCCGTTCGCCTGGCCACATCCAACAAGCTGGTCGACCTGAAGGCCGGCGAGGCCGATGTCGCGATCCGCGCCGGTGCCCAGCCGTGGGAAGGGCTGGTGGCCATCGAACTGATGAAGGTCGACTTCTCGCCGATGTGCGCGCCGAGCTTCTGGAAGCGGATGAGCGAGCAGCTGGGCCGCGCGCCGACGCCGGCCGACCTGCCCAACCTGCCGCTGATCAGCCCCGAGGATTATTGGTGGGACAAATGGTTCGAGGCGGCGGGAGTCGAGGGCGCTGCAGACCGGCCAAAAAAGCCGGGCCTTCGCCTCGACAGTCAGGCCGACGAGGGCCATGCGGCGATGGGCGGGCAGGGCTTCGTGCTGCTGACGCCTGCCTTCTGGAAGAACGACATCAAGGACGGGCGGCTGTGCCAGCCCTTCGACCTGACCGCGACGGCGGGTTTCCGCTACTGGCTGTGCATCGCGCCCGAGCGGCGCAATGTGCCGAAGATCAAGCGCTTCCGCGAATGGCTTCTGCGGCAGGTCGAGCTCAGCAAGATCGCTCCTCTCGAAGCGGTCGCGTAGCTCCTGCTAATCGGCGGAAAAGAAGAGATTGAGGTCGGTGTCGGTCAATTGAACCGGGTTGACCATGGCCGGCCTCTGGGGACTCGCCGAGGCGGCCACTGCCTCGGCGAACAGGCCGGCCATGGTCGCGATGCCGGACAGGACCTCGGGGGTAGCCCGGACCCAGCTTCGCCTCAGGTCGTCGGGATCTCCCTCCCTCACGATCAAACCTTTTTCCTCAAGCCGCTGGATAGTGCGAAGCGCGGTGCTCTGCGGCACGCCCGCTGACAGGCTGAGCGCGATCGCCGACACGCGCTCACCGCGTTCGTGCGAGGCAAACAGGTCGAGCAGCATGTCCCATGCAGGATCGCGGAACAGCTCCGCGCCAATGACGTCGTTGCGCTTCAAGCGCAGCTTGCGCATCCGCTCGACATATTCGCCAAGGCGGATGCCGTTCACCACCTGCTCCGACCGCGCGGTGGCGGCGGCAAGGCGAAGCTCAAGCCGCTCGATCACCTCCGAAGGCTCGATGTCGCGCCGGTCAGCAATTTCCGAAACCAGCCGGAACAGGCGGGAGATGTCGTCGGGACTGAACAATAGTTCGCCGTTCGAGGGGCTGCGGAGCTGGGCCATCATCGCGCCGCTTCGATGGTTCGTCGCGTCGCGCCCGGCAAGCTCAATTGGTGCCGGTCCGGGGCCGTTGAAGCCGTCAGATTGACACCGTTTCCCACAGCAACGGAAATTATCTCTTCGCCGTCCTGGTGGGAACGGGCGCTACGGCGGTTCGCCGAGGCCGCGGGCATGTTTGTCGAAGCAGAAATTTCGACCAACGGAGGAGGGGGAGGGAACTATCTCGGAAGTTGGGAGAGTATCGCTCGGCCCGGTTCAGGCGACCTTGCGGGCGGGCCGAAGTTCGGGCTGGTCGGCCAACGCGTCATAGAGGCGGGCAAGCTCTTGATGAATCTGCGCGACATTGGCTTGCGATGCGTCCTCGGCGGCGAGGCGTTCCTCGATCGCCCGGCCGCGATAATAGTCTTCGTCATCCTGGGCAGACATGCCGTCCGTCACCTCCATTGGCGGACGCCGCGAGCGCGCCCAGTCGCCAGCTTGCCGGATACGGGCAGGCGATGCAGGGTCATTACAGGGGTGGACCGGTTTCGCCTAGTCACAAACACGACTCTGGCGGCGGGGACCCGAGAATTTTATCGCCGACAAATAAGGGCTTAGCGCAGGCGGCGGTCGTTGGCGGCGACCTTGCGCTTGTACACGGCGAGGGCGCGGCGGGTGGTTGCTACCGGGCTAGCGTCGGGACCGCGGGTCAGGAGGTCGGCCTGGATCTCGGTCGCGGCATGCCATTTCTCCGACAGCATCAGCCACGCTTCGAGCGCCGCGGCCGGACCGCCGCTGGCGATCCGCGCGGCGCGCAGGCCGATGACATGGGTGGCTTGCAGGCCGAGCGTCCAGGCGTCGACGCCGAGCTTGAGCCAGGCATTTTGTTCGGAAGGCTTCATGGGGATGGGCTTTCGACGGGAGGGTGATTGGCCCGCGCTCAACCGCCGGCAGCTGTTTAGGTTCATTCGCGGCGGAACGGTCCGGTGGATGCCGAGCAGCAGCAGCCACCGTCCCGCCTCGCGTGACGCAACTGGCGGGCCCGATTTCTCCGGCCCGCAACGACTTTAGATCTTCGCCAGGTTCACAGCGCAGGGCTGGCTGTCGACCATCCCTTTGTCATAAGACAGGCGCTGCCCGACCGTGATGTCCTTGGGGGCGTCCCAGCTAATTGCGCTACGCTCAAAATAAAGATCGTCGCCGCCGGTTTCAGGCTTCAGCGTGCCGAGGCCCTTGTCGGGATCGAACGATTTGACGGTACCGAAATATTTCATGGGGGGTTCCTTCCTTGCCGACACGGCCGGCATCGGCCGTCTCGCGGCCAAGAGGGGTAAGAGATGGAAACAGGCACGGGTTCGCGCCCAGGACCGTCGATACCGACTGTCAGCGGGATACTAACGGGTGGTGAGTGGGATTGGTTGCAGGGTGGAGGGGCGCCAGCTGTGGCGGTTGGCCGTCACGGAGCGAATCCGTGACATCGATCCACCCGGCCCTTGTCCCGTGGCCGGCCGCCATTCGGTGACTCTACGCCGAAGATCGTGATCGCTCCGCGATCTCTCTTCGGCCCGGCACCTCATAGATGCCCGGTGCAATAGGCCAGTAGAAGAATCAGGGGGATTGGGACGCCGACAATCCAAAGCAACGCGGAACGCATAACGACTCTCCATCAGCCCGCCCGGTGCGACAATGTTTGGGAGGAGAAACGGGTTCCGGCCGCATTTCCCGGTAGGAAGGCTAGCGCTGGGCCCAGCGCTCGTCGGTCCGCCGCACGACCATGTCGGCGGGATAGGGCTGGCACAGCAGGCGGGCGGCGTCGGGCGGGCCGTCCAGCCAGTCGCTCCAGCTTTCGCGCTGAAGGATCACCGGCATCCGGTCGTGAACGCCGGCCAAATGGATGCATGCCTCGGTCATCACCATCGAATAGGCCGGTCCCCATTCGGCGGTTTCGCGCCACAGGCCGGCGACGGCGAACACTTCTTCGCCGGGGAGAGAAAACCAGGTGCGGGTCTTGGCGCCTTTCTCCCCCTCCGCCTCTGCGAATTCGCTGACCGGGATCAGGCAGCGGCGTTCCTGGAAGCTATACCGCCACATGAAGCCGTCGAGCTTGTCGGCGCGGGCGTTGTTGACCGGCTTGGGTTTGAGCGCTCGGCCGTCCTTCCCCTTGAGCACGAGGGGAAAGCCCCAGGTCATCTGCCGAACCCGGCCTTCGGCCATCACATATCCTGGGTAGCCGGGATAGACCTGCTCGCCTGCATTGCCCGGCGGGTCGGAGACCCCGCCGAAAAGCCGCGCGATCTCGGCCGGGCCCTTGGTCATGCGGTAGAGGTTGCACATTGGTGGAGGGTAGCGCGGCGGATCAAGGCATCAAGGGGAGGCGGGCCGGTCGATCAGTCGACGCCCGCCGGCTCCCGCTCGGCTTCCCGCGCCATCCGGTCGTACATTGCCGCCAGGTCGTCATGGACGCGGGCGAGGCTCGGGTTGGGAGCGCTGGTCGCCGCGTCGCGCTCCTCGGCGGCGCGGGCGAGAAAATATTCCCTTCCCTCGGAAGCCATGCAACCAGCTCCTTCTCCTGGAAAGCGAGCGGACTTAGTCCATTTAACGGTAAATTAATAGTGAGGAGGTGCGAGTTCCGCAGGATCCCGGATCAAGTGCGGGATGACGAAAATTAGTAGTCCGGAATGACGAAATTTAGGAAATCCGGGATGACGGGCAGGAAGAGTGGCTGCTAGGCGTCAACCATGGACCCGAACGCCGAATCCGCCACCATCGATACCCCCTTTGAGGCAGCTCTCTCCGAACGCTACCTGGTCTACGCGCTGTCGACGATCACGGCGCGGTCACTGCCCGATGTTCGCGACGGCTTGAAACCGGTTCATCGCCGCTTGCTGTGGGCGATGCGGCTACTGCGGCTCGACCCGGCGTCGGGCTACAAGAAATGCGCGCGCGTCGTCGGGGACGTGATCGGCAAATATCACCCGCACGGCGACCAGTCGGTCTATGACGCGATGGTCCGCCTGGCCCAGGATTTCGCGCTCCGCTACCCGCTGGTCGACGGGCAGGGCAATTTCGGCAACATCGACGGCGATAATGCCGCCGCCTACCGCTACACCGAGGCGCGGATGACGGCGGTCGCGGTCCAGCTAATGGCCGGGCTCGACGAAGGAACGGTCGCCTATCGGCCCACCTACAATGGCGAGGAAGAGGAGCCGGAGGTGTTTCCCGGCCTGTTCCCCAACCTGCTGGCCAATGGCGCCAGCGGGATCGCGGTCGGAATGGCGACCAGCATCCCGCCGCACAATGTCAGCGAGCTGGCCGAAGCGGCGATCGCGCTTATCGACAACAAGCGGATGGAAGACCGCGATCTGCACCAGATCGTCAAGGGCCCCGACTTCCCGACTGGTGGCGTGCTGGTCGAGGATGAGGAAACAATCCTCAAGGCCTATGTCAGCGGCCGCGGCAGCTTCCGCGTCCGGGCGCAAATCGAGAAGGTGACCGAGAAGGGCGGCGGCTGGCACCTGGTCGTCCACCAGATCCCCTATGGC
>DATJKE010000192.1:0-2407 GCA_035491735.1 Sphingomicrobium sp. | reverse complement strand
AGTCCGGCATGACGATCATCTCTTCGGATAGGTCGGGTCGGGAATGTTGGCCGTGGCGCGCTCGAGCTGCTTCTCGACGCCATCGAACGCGGCCAACAAAGAGGGCAGGGAAGCGACCAGCGCCTTCTGCATCGCCTGCATTTTTGGACCGGCCGCGGCGATGCCTGCCTCCAGCTGACGCTGTCCTTCCGGCCCGCCAATCTCGTCGCGAACCCGCTTGGTCCGATCGGCAGCAGTAGGCTCGCGGCCCTGCGCGGCCGCTTCGAGCTCGCCAACCGGCATGTCCATCAGGGCCTTGGTCAGCGGGCCGAGCATCCTGGCCAGCCTGTCGGCCATCGCCGGATCGCTGAGCTCAGGAGGAATCTGGATGGCTTTGGATTCCGACGGCGCGGCCAGCGCCGGCACCGGAACCAGCAGCAGGGGCAGGGCGATCAGCAGGTTACGCATGACATCTCTCCCGCGAGTCGCCCTAGGATGGCGATTATCGCTTGCAGGTCAACGCTTTGCGCGGGTCAGCGTGCCGCCAGCCACACCAATGCCACCGCTCCGGCGACGATCCGGTACCAGGCGAAGGGTGCGAATCCGTAGCGCTGGATGATCGACACGAACGCCTTCACCACCACCACCGCGACGACGAACGACACGAGGCTGCCCAGCAGGATCCAGCCGCCCATTCCCGGCTGCATCGTCGCGCCATGCTTGTAGAGCTGGAGCGCGGTCGCGCCGCTCAGGGTCGGCACGGCGAGGAAGAAGCTGAACTCGGCGGCGGTCTTGCGGTCGACGCCCATCGACATGGCGCCGAGGATGGTCGCGCCCGAGCGGCTGACGCCCGGAATCATCGCCAGGCACTGGACCAGGCCGATCCCGATCGAATGCATTAGCGTGACATTCTGGACGCCGCCCTTGTCGGTCGTCCTGGCCAGCCGCTCGATAATCAGAATGGCGACACCGCCGACGATCAATGCCCAGGCGACCACTACCGCATTGCCGAGCAGCAGCTCGATATCGTCACCGAGCGCCAGGCCCAGCACCACCGCCGGGATGAACGCCACCAGCAAATTTCGGACGAAGGCGAAGGCGCTCGGCTCGCGCTGCCACAGGCCCTTCAGCACATCGATGAATGTTTGCCAGTAGAGCACGATGATCGCCAGGATCGCGCCGGGCTGGATGGCGACGTTGAACAGCGCCCATTGATCGGCCTTGAAGCCCAACAGTTCGGTGGCGAGGATCAAATGCCCCGTCGAACTGACCGGCAGATATTCGGTGACGCCCTCGACGATGCCGAGGATGATGACCAATAAGAGGACAGGCACTTAGGCGGCGCTCGGCGCGAAACGGCCGCCCTTTTTGAAACGGCCGAGCCATTCCGGCGCGACCGCCCCCAGGGGCGTCGGGGTGATGTCGAACTCCTTGAAACCCGGCAGTTTGCCCGACGGCACATTGTCCTTCCGCAGCATCAGCCATTGGTCGCGGGATAGCGGCGCGCCGGGCAGGAAGCCGAACATGGCGATGCCCGCTGCCACGAAGTCGGGGACTTCGATCAGGTCGGGCGTGCATCCGGCCATCTTGGCGATCCGCTCGTTCAATTCGCGCATGCTCATCGCTTCGGGCCCAGCCAGTTCATAGGTCTTACCGCCGTGAACGCCTGGAGCGAGCGCCGCATCGGCAATCGCCCGCGCCAGGTCGCGGACATAGACGGGTTGGAAACGGCTTCTCGGCGCAATAACCGGCAGCAGCGGAAGGTCAGCCATGGCGGCAAATCGGTTCGTGAAATCATCCTCCGGACCGAACACCGTGCTTGGGCGGATGATGGTCGCCTTGGGGAAGGCGGCGCGCACCGCCTGCTCGCCGCGGGCCTTGGTCTGCGAGTAGGTGGATTCGCTTTCGGCATCGACCCCGATCGCGCTGATGTGAACCAACGCCTTGGCGCCTGCCTTCTTGGCAGCGGCAGCGAGCTTGCCCGCACCTTGGACGTGGACCGCCTCGAGGTCGCCCTTGAACACGCCGACCAGGTTGATCACCGCATCGGCGTCCTCGACGGCATAGCTGACCGTGGCGGGCCTGGTCAGGTCGGCGGCGATCGCCGAGGCCTGTCCGACCGAACCGAGCGGCTGCAGGAACCAGGCGCGGCGCGGGTCGCGCGTTGCAACGCGAAGCCGGGCGCCGGTCTTCAGCAATTCTTCGCAGACATAGCGGCCGATAAAACCGCCGCCGCCGAAAATGGTGATCAGGGGCGGGGTGCCGGGTTGCCTCATGGATTTCTCGGTCCTTGGCCGGATTAGCTGCTTGGAATCGCGGCAGTCCTTGCGGCAAGCGGACATGTCACGCAAGGGGCGGGAGACGGGCTGTTGACAGAATCACACCGCCCCCTCTAAGCGCCGCCGCCTACCGGCAATCAGATGCACCT
>DATJKE010000191.1:0-2844 GCA_035491735.1 Sphingomicrobium sp. | reverse complement strand
AGTGCCAGTCTCAACAGAAAGCCCCCTGTACTGACACAGTGCCACGAGATTCGTCCCAAACCTAGCGTCGGCATCCCACCCGAAGCAGACATTCCGATTCACGGCATAGCATCCCTCGCCGCCTCTTCCGCTGACTCGCGCGCACACGTACGCGCGTCGCGCGCATGCGCGTGACTTCGCCGCGTAAATCCCTATATCCGGTGCATGGCAACCGACCGCAACGAAAATGAATATGGCGCCGACAGCATCAAGGTCCTCAAGGGCCTCGACGCGGTGCGCAAGCGCCCCGGCATGTATATCGGCGACACCGACGATGGTTCGGGCCTTCATCACATGGTGTTCGAGGTCAGCGACAATGCGATCGACGAGGCGCTGGCAGGTCACTGCGACCGAATCCTGATCACGCTGAACCCGGACGGATCGGTCAGCGTCGAGGATAATGGCCGCGGCATCCCGACCGGCATCCACGCGGAGGAAGGCGTGTCCGCGGCCGAAGTCATCATGACCCAGCTTCATGCCGGCGGAAAGTTTGAGAACACCAGCGACGACAATGCCTATAAGGTTTCCGGCGGCCTCCACGGCGTCGGCGTCAGCGTGGTCAATGCGCTTAGCGAATGGCTTGACCTCACCATCTGGCGCGATGGCGAAGAGCATTACATGCGCTTCCGCCACGGCGATGCCGAGGCGCCGTTGAAGGTCGTTGGCAAGGCCGAAGGCAAGAAGGGCACCCGCGTTACCTTCCTGCCGAGCCCCGAGACGTTCAAGATTATCGAGTTCGACTTCGAACGGCTCGAGCATCGTTTTCGCGAGCTGGCGTTCCTGAATTCGGGTGTCCGGCTGGTCCTGGCCGATGCCCGGCATGCCGACCGGGTCGAGCATGAGCTATTCTACGAGGGCGGCATTGCGGCCTTCGTCAAATATCTCGACCGCGCCAAGACGCCGCTGTTTCCCGATCCGATCGCGATCCACGGGCAACGCGACGATGTCGGCATCGATGTCGCGCTGGAGTGGAACGACAGCTATTACGAAAACGTCCTCTGCTTCACCAACAACATCCCGCAGCGGGACGGCGGCACGCACCTCGCTGCCTTTCGTGCGGCGCTGACCCGCACCCTCAATAATTACGCCGACAAGTCCGGCATCCTGAAGCGCGAGAAGATTAACCTCCAGGGTGAGGACATGCGCGAAGGCTTGACGGCAATCGTCTCGGTCAAGCTGCCCGATCCCAAGTTCGGCAGCCAAACCAAGGACAAGCTGGTCAGCTCCGAAGTGCGCCAGCCGCTGGAAAGCCTGATGGCCGACAAACTGGCCGAATGGCTGGAAGAGAATCCGGCCCATTCCCGCTCGATCGTCCAGAAAATCATCGATGCCGCCGCTGCGCGCGAGGCCGCTCGCAAGGCGCGCGAGGCCAGCCGCAAGTCGGTGATGGGGATCGCCTCGCTGCCCGGCAAGCTTCACGACTGCGCCGAAAAGGATCCGGCGCTATCCGAGCTATTCCTCGTCGAGGGCGATAGCGCCGGCGGCTCCGCCAAGCAGGGACGCAACAGCAAGTACCAGGCGATCCTGCCCTTGCGGGGCAAGATCCTCAACGTCGAGCGGGCCCGGTTCGACCGGATGCTGTCGTCGAAGGAAATCGGCACGATCATCCAGGCGCTCGGCACCGGCATCGGCCGGGAGGAATTCAACCTCGAGAAGCTTCGCTATCACAAGATCGTGATCATGACCGACGCCGACGTCGACGGCGCCCATATCCGTACCCTGCTCTTGACCTTCTTTTACCGGCAGATGCCGGAATTGATCGAAAAGGGCCACCTGATGATCGCCCAGCCGCCGCTCTACAAAGTATCGCGCGGCCGCTCGGAGGTCTATTTGAAGGACGACGCAGCGCTCGACGATTATCTGGAAGAGGCCGGGCTTGAAGGCATGGTCCTGGAGACTGCCGAGGGCCAGCGGTCAGGCCGCGATCTCAAGACGCTGGTCGACCATGCCCGGCGTATCCGCACCCTGATGGCCTATGCGCCCAAGCGTTACGACCCCGCATTGCTCGAGGCGCTGGCGATCAACGGCGCGCTCGATCCCAAGCTTGACGAGTCCAAGCGCTCCCAGGCGGTCGCTTGGGTGGCCGAGTGGCTGGGCCGTGGCGATCCCGAAGGTCAGTGGAGCGGGGAACTGGCGGTTGATGGCAGCTATGTCTTGAAGCGCTTGTGGCGCGGCGTGACCGACGCCTACGTCATCGAGCCCTCGTTCATCGTCTCTGCCGAGGCTCGCAAATTGCATTCGATCGCCGAAGAGCAGGCGACGACCTATGCCGCGCCGGCCCAGCTCCGGACATTCAAGCAATCGGCCGTTCAGGAAGCGCCGCCAGAAGAGGGCGAAGAGGCAGCCGAGGAACAGGACAGCAAGGGCAAGACGATCCAGATCACCCGGCCGTCAGAGCTGCTCGACGCCGTGCTTGCCGCGGGGCGCAAAGGCCTCAAGTTCCAGCGCTACAAAGGGTTGGGCGAAATGAACGCCGAGCAGTTGTGGGAAACCACGCTCGATCCGTCGAACCGCTCGCTGCTCCGGGTAGAAGCCGACCAGGCCGATGTCGCCGACGAGATCTTTACCCGGCTGATGGGCGACGTGGTCGAACCGCGGCGCGAATTCATCCAGGAGAATGCCCTCTCCGTCGCCAACCTCGACGTTTAAGGAACCGCGCTCTGCGGCAGGGGTTGGCGAGGCAATGACCAGCGGTCCGACCATTACCGTCGCCAGCTACAATATGCGCAAGGCGATCGGAACTGATCGCCGGCGCCGGCCCGACCGGGTGCTCCACGTCCTGCAGGAAATCGATGCGGATGTGGT
>DATJKE010000190.1:0-8134 GCA_035491735.1 Sphingomicrobium sp. | reverse complement strand
GGCCCAGGCCGGCTTCGGTGCGATCAACGACACGGTCAAGGAGGTGGCCGAGATCGTCTCGATGGTCGACCGCCAGACCGAAGGCATCGCCCATTCGACCTCGCTCATCCAGACCAGCGTCGACCGGGTCAAGGCCGGCCTCTCCGACTTCGCCGGCGATGCTCGCGACAATGGCGGCAAGCTGATCAAGGCCCAAAAGCGCCTCAGCCACCTCGAAATGCTGTCCAACAATATGCTCGATACGCTGGCCAACTCAGGCGCCGAGATCGACGACACGCCGATGATCCTGCTTGCCCAGGAAGCGATGCGGTCGATCAATGCGGCGGTCGAACAAGCGATCGACCGCGGCGAGATCAGCATGGACGCGGTTCACGACCGCAACTATCTGCTGATCGAAGGGACCAACCCGCCGCAATATAATAACGGTTTCTGCGAGGTGGCCGACAAATATGTCCAGCCGCTGCTCGACCGCTTCAAGGCGCGCGAGCCCAAGATCATCGGCTCGGCGATCACCAACCTCGACGGTTACCTTCCGACCCACCTCAGCGAGCGGTCGCAGGTGCCCGGCGCGGATCCTGTCTGGAACGACGCCAATTGCCGCAACAAGCGCATCTTCATGGACGAGATCACCCGCAAGGCGTGCGAGAGCGAGCAGCCGGCGATGCTGTCGACCTACCGGATGGAGCTGGGCGACCGCTACATCCCGGTCAAGAACGTCTTCGTTCCGCTCTATTTCAAGGGCCGCCGCTGGGGCAATTTCGAACTGGCGTATAGGGACGAGTAATCAGGATCTGGCCGCACTGGCCAGCGCCTGGTCCAGGTCCTCGATGAGGTCCCCGGGATCCTCCAGCCCAATATTCAGCCGGACCAGCAGCTTGCCCATCTCCGGGGTCGGGCGCCGCAAGTCGCCATAGGTCATGACCAGGCTGCCGGCGCCGCCCCAGCTGTAGCCGATGCCGAACAATGCCAGGGCATCGACGAAACGCACTAGCTGGTCCCGGGTCCAATTGCCGAAAATGACGGAAAAGATGCTGGCCGAACCGGTCCAGTCGCGTTTCCAGATGTCATGCCCGGGGCAGTCGGGAAAGGCCGGATGGAGCAGGGCAGTGACCTCGTCCCGCTCGCGCAGCCATTGTGCGACGGTCAGCGCCGACTCTCCGAGCCGTTTCAGCCGCACGTCCAGCGTCTTCAATCCCCGCAGCACCAGCGAGCAGTCGTCGGGCGAAACGCCCATGCCGGTCAGCCTTTGGGCGGCGCGCAATTGCTGGTCATATTTGACGTCGCGCGTCGTAATCGATCCCAGCAGCAGGTCGCTATGCCCGCCGGCATATTTGGTCAGCGCCTGAACGCTGATATCGACCCCAGCGGCATAGGCGTCGAACAGCACGCCGGCACCATAAGTATTGTCGATCGCCACCTTGACGCCGCGCTCCTTCGCGGCCGCACAGATCGCGGGAATGTCCTGCACTTCCATGGTGATCGATCCCGGACTCTCGGTCCAGATCAGCGTCGTGTTGCGGCGGATCAGCTCCGATATGCCTCCGCCGATCATCGGCTCGTAGCGCTCGACCTCGATTCCCAGCCGCTTCAGAGTCTCGAACGCCAGCTCGGTGTTCGGACCATAGGCGCTCCGGGTCAGCAGGACATGGTCGCCCGACTTGCAGAATGCGAGGTAGGGGAGGGCGATCGCCGCCTGGCCGCTCGGAACGATCAGGCAATGCTCGGCCCCTTCGATTGCCGCGATCTGCAATGCCAGCTCGCGCACCGTCGGGGTACCGTAAAGGCCGTAGCGATATTGGTCGGGATCGTAGGAATCCCGCGCGTCGGCGACCGACTTGAAGAGTACCGTCGACGCGCGCGAGGTCGGCGTGGCCAGCGACTGGAAATCAGTCGATGCGCGGCGATCCGGATGGATCAGCCTGGTGGCGAGCCGGCGTTCTTTCGGCTCCTTCGACAAGGTCAGACCTTGCGCCGGGCCATGAAGGCGAGCCGCTCGAACAGCATCACGTCCTGCTCGTTCTTGAGCAATGCGCCGTGGAGCGGCGGGATCGCCTTCGTCGGGTCCTGGTTCTGCAGCACCTCGAGCGGCATGTCTTCGTGCAGCAACAGCTTCAGCCAATCGAGAAGCTCGCTCGTCGACGGCTTCTTCTTGAGGCCCGGCACCTCGCGAATATCGTAGAAGATATCGAGCGCCCGGCTCACCAGCAGCTTCTGGATCTTGGGGAAATGGACATCGATGATCGCGCTCATCGTCTCCCGGTCGGGGAAGCGGATGTAATGGAAGAAACAGCGCCGCAAAAACGCGTCGGGCAGCTCCTTCTCATTGTTCGACGTGATCACCACCACCGGCCGTTCGACCGCTTTCACCGTCTCGCCGGTTTCATAGACATGGAACTCCATCCGATCGAGCTCCTGGAGGAGGTCATTGGGGAATTCGATATCGGCCTTGTCGATCTCATCAATCAGCAGCACCGGCAGCTGGGGCGAGGTGAAGGCGTCCCACAGCTTGCCGCGCTTGATGTAGTTGCTGATGTCGTGAACCCGCTCGTCGCCGAGCTGGCCGTCGCGTAGCCGGGCGACCGCGTCATATTCGTAGAGGCCCTGGACGGCACGAGTGGTCGACTTGATGTGCCACTCGATCAGCGGCGCGCCGAGTGCCTCGGCAATCTCATGCGCGAGCACCGTCTTGCCCGTGCCAGGTTCGCCCTTGACCAGCAACGGGCGGCGCAGCTGCACTGCGGCGTTGACCGCGACCTTGAGGTCGTCAGTCGCAACATAGCTGGAAGTGCCTTCGAAACGCATGGTTCCGCCCTATGGGGCGGCGCGCGGCAAGTCTAGTCGATCCGCGCCGCCGCTCGGGCTTCCAGCAGATCGAAAAGCCCGCGGTTTTGCAGCAGCAACTGCTCGCCGCCAAAGCCGAGCGCGCGTTCGCTGGCTGGTCCGTCGGTGCCGTCGCCGATCGCCCTGACGATTGACGGCTGGTCGGGCAGGGTAAGACCTGGGCGTTGCATTCCGACGCGATCCGCAGCCCGGTCGAGCAGCGCACGGATCGCCGGCCAGTCGCTCATCAGGGCGGTTGCCGCGCCGAGCGCGCAGCCGCGCCGCTCCGACCCGGCCAATGTCTCGATTGCATGGCGGGCTGCGACCAGCGCCGCTTCGGTCTCGGCCGCGCCGGGAGTCGACGGCAGCGGACCAACGGAGGCCGTCAGCCGCACCAGGTACAGCCGTTCGCGCTCATAGGCGTCCGACGCTTCCTTGAGCCAATCGCGCACCGGCCCTGCCGGACAATTGTTGAGTGCCAGCTCGATCAGGCCGGGATGACGGCCATAGAGCGAGCAGAACAGGTGCACGCAATCGGCAAGGTCGCGCGCATGGTTGGGGCCGGATGCGGTCATCAGGCGCAGGCGATAGGGATGCTCGGCCGAACCCTCGGCCTCGACCCGCGCCAACTGCAGCTGCGCAGCGGTCATCGCCGTCCGGTCAACTGCCTGATTGATCGCCATCCCGGGTGTCTCCTGTCTACGCTCTAGGGTCCTGGCGGGGAACCTTGAGCCAGACTTCTAACCGACTAGCGTAAAGACGGAGTTTAGGCGGGCTTCATACTTTGGTGAGGCAGGTTAAAAAGCGGCTCGTTTCGGGACATTTTCGGGCCCGGATGGGGATGGGGAGCGGTCCGGGCCCGAAAAAACTGTGGATATCGTGATATCTAGGCTGCGATCGGCAGCGCTTCATCTTCCTCGATGCTGGTCGCCATGACGTCCACGACCTGCTCGGCGGCTGGCTGGTCGGGTGAGAACCAGTTGATCAGGCCGACTACCGCGGCGAGGCCGAAATAGGCCAGGATCGTCATGGTCGGCGCGAAGAACAAAGGCGCGATGAACGCCAGCCGGAGCCAGAGCGGATTGAAGCCGAAGTCGCGGCCGATCGCTTCGCATACGCCCAGGATGGTGTCGTTGCGCAGGGGAAGCGGGGTCGTCTTGGTCATCGTCGGGTCCTTTTCGCTGGCGGTCAGGGTTGCCATGCCAGTTAATAAGCAATGGTTGTGCCAATGGCGGATTTCGGGGATTTGTCGGTTGGCCGACACGGAAAAGTTGGTGCGTGGTACCAAATCCCAACTGTCTGGTTGGTGAATTTCGCCACTCGCCTTCTACTTTCCCAAGCCGGCAGGCATCCAATCAAACTCGCTATGGACCCCATCTGGAGCTTTGATAGGTTCGCGCCCTGGCAGGAGGAGCGGCGGCATGTTCGAACATTGGGGCGAATTCTACCTTCTGGCAGGCTCGGCCGCGGCGGTGCTGATCGGCCTGATCTTCGTCGTCGTCACGCTCATGCAGGACAAGCCGCGATCGACCATGTTGGCGGGCGCACAACTCTACATGGGCCCGGTGGTGCTGCAGGTCAGCTTCGTGCTGGTGCTGAGCGCGGCTGCGCTGACCCCGGGCATCGGACCTCGCGACTATGCCGTCATTTCGGCGATTGTCGCGGCGTGGGGCCTTTTCCGCGGGGTGCAATCCACAGTCGGCATCCGCAGGCTCCACTGGCAGGAAGATCCGCCGCACTGGACCGACCAATGGTTTTACGGCGTCTTCCCGACCCTCTTGTCGCTGGGCGTGGCCGAAGTGGCCTGGGCATTCTGGATCAACGAGCCCTGGGCGGTCCACGGCGTTGCATTCCTGGTCACTGCCAACTTGCTGTTGGCAATCCGCAACGAGTGGGACCTGATCACCTGGCTTGCACCGCGGCGCGATTGAATGGCCGGCGGTTTGGACGCAACGAGGGGAGGGCGCTTCGGGCCTTTCTGCAGCTAATTCCTTACGACTGCCTAATGACCGCAATGGGTGGAAAGCTGCCGTTAGCTTAGTTACGCTGCCCCGATGTCATTCAAGGGTTTCATAGCCGCATTGTTTGGGCGTGAGTTGAAGCCTTCGGACGCGCTTCTTCGTCATGTCAACGGCTCCGGCTCCGGCTACGAGCTGGATAACTTCACATACGGCTTCTATTCCGAAGAGGTCGAACGCGAAGCAATTGAGCCACTGCTCGCCATCAACCAGCAATACATCACTCGCGAATATCCGTTGGGCATCAGCAATCCGGCTTCTTTCCAAGCAATACGAGACTTGGCTAACGAGCTCCGCGCCAAGGGCCTTTGAGTCTCCACAATGGGTGGAAAACGGTCATGGCCGGAATGAGTTGAAAGCGGGTTCTGCCGACTCAGTGAATTGGGAGCTTCCGCCTTGCTCTATCGAGATGCAACGCGGGCATAGGAACTCGTTCAAGGGCTTGCTCTTCGCGATTGCAAAACTCCCGGTCGGGTAATCTTGGCAGTCTTCGTTGAAGTGCCAGAACCTTTGCCAAATGTGCGCATCAACGCCGCGACGATACTCCATGACAAGCCTCCCCAGAGGGCGAGGCCATCATACTCTAACAATGAAGAACGGCAATGCGGGCGCGGGACCGCGAATGGGCGAACCTTCGTCGCGATATTAACGCATCGGCGGCAATACGCTGACCAGCCGATGCCGGTCCCAAACCTCCCTCGTCATCCAAGGCTTGATGTAGCTAGCACGGTCGAGAGCATCCTCATCGTTCGCCGCTTCAAGGAACTCGTTACCCGGGATAATCTGGCCTCTGTCAAAAAAGAAAAGGCTATATAGCCGTTCCGACGCCGCCGTCTGGGTTCGCTCCGTGTCCATGCATCACAATATTGTAATAATCCCGGGGTGCTTCCATCCGGTTTTCACCCGAGTTCTTCAATGGCCACAATGGGTGGAAAGCGGCCATTAGAGTTCGCCAAGCGCCTCGCTTCGCTCGTCCTCTGTCCAAAGTGCGATAGCCCCAATCGTCGGCTGGCCCTTCGCGTGGGCAAGAACAGCAAGGAGGCTCCTTACCTCCGCGTCACCATCCGCACTTCGTAAATGCGTAAGCGCAGGTTGAACGACCTCGCGCATGGCAGTCTCGTATGCCCGCGCCAGCCATTCGGGAATGGCTGGGTTGCGCTCTGCCTTTCGGCGCTCCTCAATGGTGGCGATTAGCGCATAAGCCCGCCAGTCCGGCTCCACCCCGTCGGCCATCCAGCGAACCAGTTCAGGAACGATTGCATAGGCGGCTGTCCCCAAGTCGCCCTGATGGTGCGCCCGCTGCCACAGTTCATCAAATCCTTCAGCAGCGTTGCCGTGCGCGATAGCGGCGAGCGCAGGTCGAGGGTCGTAAGTGTCGCCATAAGCATCCGTTAGCCGCGACCAATCGCCAGTTTCATTCATGGTGCCTCCCCACATACCTTCGCCGGGTTCGCCAATGGCCGCAATGGGTGGAAAGCGGACATTGCGGTTTGGTCGTGTATGAAGGCCGGACACCGACAAAGGGAGGCGACCTTGAATTCGTACAAAGCCGTTCTGGTCGCGCTGTTCGTCGGGCTTTTCGTGCCTGTAGCCGATGCGAACGCACAGGTTGACCATGGCGGTGTCACGCCTCTGCACAAGATTCCACCCGGCCAGTGGATCGAAAAGGTGGTGGGCGACATGGACAAGCCCGGCCAGCCCTTCGTAATCCGCATTCATCACGATGCCGGCTATGTCGTTTTGCCGCATACCCATCCGGAAGACGAATACATCACCGTTTTAACCGGCAGCTGGGCTCTCGGAATGGGGCCGCGCATCAACATGTCGGATTTAGAACCGATGGAGCAGGGTGCGCTGGGATTTGTGCCAAAGAAAATGGCGCACTTTGGGCATGCAAAGGTCGAAACATTGCTGCAGGTTCACGGCGTCGGGCCGTTTGTGAACCTGCCCATCGATCCCGTATTCGAACTGACAGCCAGGGGTGTTCTGTCAAAACCGTCGTTGCTCAAGCCCGGTGTTCCAACATCATCGAGCCCGCCAGACTGCTTTAAGTTGAAGGTCGGTGCGCATGTGCAGGGGGACAAAGGTGACGGCACCGTCGTGGGAGCACTTTGCTCGCCGGCCAATCAATTCACTCAATATTGGGTTATGAAATCGAACGGCGATCGATTTTGGGCCACCCGTCGGTACTTGAAACCCCTGTAAGCAGGCCGCATCAAGGCGGCGGGCCAATCAGCAAATCCAATGTCCGCAATGGGTGGAAAGCAGACATTCGCTTGACACTCAAATAGCTCAGGCTTCTTCTCCTGTCGCTCGGTCAAAAGGGAGGGGAGACCCATGATTCCCAGACGCGTGGCCGAACATGCGAAAACTCAGAACTGGTTCGCGGTCGCGCTCGATTTATTCATCGTCGTCATTGGCGTCTTCATCGGCATCGAAGTCGCCAATTGGAATCAAACGCGCCAAGATCGCCAGGAAGAGCGTCGCTATTATGGCCAGTTGCTGGTCGATTTGAGGAGTGATGTGGAATCGTTCGCGGAAGCTGAACGGCGTGCCGATCGGCATGACCAGGCCGCCCAGTTAGTGTTGGACAGGCTCAGGGGCAATGCCCCGCCTGAAGCTTCTCCGGGTCGAATGGCGACCGCCATTCATCTTGCTGGGTGGGTCTATATCCCGCCAGTGTCGCGCGGCACCTATAACGAACTGGTCAGCACCGGAAACCTGGGCCTGCTACGCAACTCCCAGCTCAAGTCGGAGATTGCAAACTATTATGCGGCCTTCGACGAGCGCCGCCAATGGGATTGGCTGCTGCGTGACCAGCAAAGCGATTATTGGGCGGAGGCGGCCGGTATCTTGCCAAGGCCCATCCTCCGGGCCGCGGCTCGCGGGTCCGAGCCGACAATATCCCCCAGTGAAGATCGGATGATCTGGGAGGCTGCCCGCTCGCATTCGCGCCTACCGAACATGTTGATCGGCATGGCCGCGCACCAGGAGCGGGTTCGCCGGGACAGCGAAATCCTCACCGCTAGAGCGAAGAAACTGATCAGCGAAATCGAACAACATTTGAGGGATAGCGCCTAGCTGTCGGCCACCACTTCCTTGAGTTCCCATCCGCCGCCTCCAGTGGGCAGTGGACGGCGTTCTTATGTCCGGAATGGGTCGATTCCGGTCATTAGCCCACGGGGTTCGGACAAAACCGGACTCGGCCTAATCTCCATTCGCGGCGTGTGGATGCGGCTGAAATGATGTGCGGCCACGCCGGATCGCACTTGGCCTTAGGACCACAATGAGTCGCT
>DATJKE010000189.1:0-15273 GCA_035491735.1 Sphingomicrobium sp. | reverse complement strand
AGATTATCAGGACGGCAAGGGATTGCAGCCTTTCGCGAAAGCGCCCTGCACGACCGCCTTGGGAGGCGCTATGGGGTCGGCACGAACCGAGGAGCGAACAGCCGTCATGAAGGCCACCATCTATCACAACCCGATGTGCGGAACGTCGCGCAAGACGCTTGACATCCTGAACGAGTCGGGGACCTACGTGACGGTCATCGAATATCTCGGCGAGCCCTACACTCGCGAGAAGCTGGAGCAGCTATTGCGCGATTCCGGCATGACCCCGCGCGAGGCGCTTCGAACCGGCGGAACCGACGCCGAGGAACGCGGCCTTGCGCAAGCCGACGACTCGACCATCCTCGACGCGATGGTCGCCAATCCGAAATATGTGAACCGGCCGTTCGTCGAGACGGACAAGGGCGTCCGCTTCTGCCGCCCGCAGGACAAGGTCCGCGAAATCCTGTAATTCGTCCGGGTGAGTAATCCGCTCGATCCCCGGCTGCTGCTGCGCGGCTATGCCAGCGGCATCTTCCCGATGGCCGACAGCCGCGAGTCCGACGAGGTCTTCTGGGTCGAGCCGCGCAACCGGGCGATCCTTCCGCTGCATCGCTTCCACGTTTCGCGATCGCTGTCGAAAGTGATCCGGCGCGGCCGTTTCGATGTCACCTGCGACCGCGCCTTCCATGCAGTGCTGCACGGCTGCGCCGGCCGCCCCGAGACCTGGATCAACACCGATATCGAGCGCGCAACCCTGGGCCTTCACGCTGCCGGCCACGCCCATTCGGTCGAATGCTGGAGCGACGGCGAGCTTGCTGGCGGAATCTACGGAATCCGCCTGGGCCGCGCCTTCTTCGGCGAGTCGATGTTCAGCCGGATGACCGATGCCTCAAAGGTCGCGCTTGCCTGGCTGGTGGCTCGGCTCAAGGTCGGGCATTTCACCCTGCTTGATTGCCAATTCATCACTCCGCACCTGGAAACGCTCGGGGCGACGACCGTCAATCGCGAACATTATGTCGGATTGTTGACTACCGCATTGTCCTCGGCAGGCGGGGGTGTGGCATCAGATGGCGCAGAGTCGTTGCCGGTCGGAATTTCACCGGCTGAATTACTGCCGCCGGATTTCGAAGCGCTCGATGACCTTCTCGATTCCGTCGGCGCGGCGGGGGCCGCGGGGCCTGCGGGCCAACTCATCGCGCAGCTCTTGGGCCACACGTCGTAGACCGGGTCCTCCACCACGTTCAGCGAGGGACTTTCCTTGTAGAGCCATCCAGAGAATCGCCTGACCCATTTTCCGTCAGGTCGCTTCACATCAACCTGGACAAAAGCTCCCGTCAGTTTTTCCAGCTCCCACGGCGCAGTTGTTTCACAAGCCTTGAGCCGCACCGTCACATCCTTGACCCGCATTGCCTGGCCGGGCTTCAAGGTCAGGTCGCGAACTATGCCGTTGCGCTTGTTGAGCAATCCCAGCACGGCAACGCGCTGGACCATCGGTGTCACGCCCGGCTGGTCGGCCAGCGAGCGCGGAACTTCCATCGTCACAGCCTGGTTGCTGGGCTCCTCAGCCTTCTTGCAGGCAGCCAGCAGCGCGATCGGGAGCAACAGGGCCAAGGCGTTCAGGGGCTTCACTCTTATTCGGGCTTCCACGCCTCATAATCGCCCGTGCTGGCCGGACGGATTGCCTTGGCCGCCAGCGATCCGCCCGGTCGATATGCGGCCATCGTTCCGGTGAGGTTGGGTTGCGGCGCCTGCTCGAACTTACGGCGTGGCGGCAGGCCCTTGTCGGGTAGATCGTCAATCGTTCCCCTCAGCCATGCGTTCCAACCCGGCGGCACGCGGCTGCCATCGTTGGAGCCTTGATAGATGACCCAGCGGCGTTGGGGGTCCTTGCGGTGGCGGAAATAGACATTGCCGGCATCATCGCGGCCGACTTCCTCGCCATTGCGGCGCGAGTTTATCACCGTGCCGAGGGAGGCGCCGTCCCACCAGGTGAACAGGTTCTTGAACATACCCATGGCTCGCGCCTTTGCCGCTTTATGGAGGGCTAGGCAAGGCTGGTGTCAGTGCTTCCAGTCGACCTTGTCGCCGGCAGTTATGCCCAGTTCCGCCGATCGCCCGCCTGCAATCTCCAGCACTGCCGCCACATCTCCTTCCGAATAGACCGGCTGGAGTGAGAGAGGCACCGTATTTGCCTCGATATTGGCAATGCTCCCATCGGCACGGATGAAAATCATATCGAGCGGGATCAAGGTGTTTTTCATCCAGAAGCTGGCCTGTCTCGGCGTGTCGAACGGAAAGATCATGCCCCGGTCGGCGGCCAGCGAGGATCGATACATCAACCCCTGCGCCTGTTCTTCAGTTGAGCGCGCTACCTCAACCGTGAAGGAGTTCTTCTTGCCGTTGGAGGCAATCGTCAGGCGCAGTTGTTCCAATCCCGCCGGCGATTGGCCCAGCTCGACCGCATTGGAGGCCGACGGCTGGCATGCGGCAACGGCGGCCGCCAGTCCCAATGCGAGGGCACGCACAATCAGATTTCGCGTAGCTCTACGGCCGTCAGCCCCTTGCGCCCTTCGGCTATTCGCGCCTCCAGTTGCTGACCGGGCTGAAGGTCGACGATCTGCGACTGGCGCACTGTCTCCATGTGGACGAATATATCCTCGCCCTCCTCGCCTTCCCCGGCGCGATTGAGGAAGCCGTAACCCTTTACGCGATTGAACCATTTAACCTCCACCGGCTCATAGTCGCCCGCGGCATCCGTCAACGCTTTGCGGTCCGCGCGCTCGCCGGAAGATTGGACCGGCCGTACCGGCATGGGCAAGGCCGTACTAAGATCAATCGTCAAAATTTTGCGCGCTTGGAAGCCGCGATCCTGATGTTCGGCGATACATTCGATCGTCGCGCCCTCGGGTAGCGATCGGCGGCCATGCTCCTTCAGCACGCTGAAATGGATCAGGATGTCGCCTTCGCAATCGTCGGAGACAAGGAATCCAAAGCCCCTTGTCGCGTCGAACCACTTGACCCGACCCGTACACTGCTGACCTTCAGGAAGAGATTCCTCGCCCGTTGACATTAATTCCGGGCCTGCCTCCTGAGTCGTTTCGGCGCTCAAACGCTGCACATCGTTTCCTTAACACGGTCCGAAGTGTCGTAAAACCGACATAAGCACTTAACCACTAGAAAGGAACGTTTGAAGGCTCTTCGCAATCCGGGAATTCCCCGGGGCCCAGATCAATGATCGCCCGGGCCATGCGGAAGTCATGGCCGGCACGAATCATCGCGGCGATTGCACGCTCGCGCGCCTGCGGATCCGGCTTGTTGGCGGCAAACGGCCCCATAGACCTTCGGCGCGCGAAACGAAGTGCTGCGTCATAGGCCTCGGCCGCAGCCAAGTCATTGGCATCGGTCGAATTTTCCTCGGCGATTCCGGCTTGGGTCAATGCCTGCCGCACCCGGCCCCTGCCATAGCCTCGCGCGCTAAGGGAACGCGCCTTGGCCAGGGCAAATGCACGGTCGTCGACATAGCCGAGCTGGGTCAGGCGATCCGCAAGCGCATCGACCGGCGGTTCGCCATCGCCTGCCCACCCCCGCTCGCGAGCCTTCCGCAAGAGATAGGTCTTGAGCCTTGCCCGGCTGGTTGCGAACCGGCCAACATAGGAAATGGCCAATTCCTCAAGCTTTGCTGCGTCAAGCGGAGGACGCGGTTTGCGAAGCTTATTGGCGGCCATGGCCATGTTTGTGCCACACTCGCCCACCATCAGGCAAAGAGGCCTCGCCTTGGCGGGTTCGTTCGCCTGTGGCCACTTCGTAAGTTCAATAAACAGGATTTTGCCGCGTGCTCGACCGGAACGACAGGATCGATGCTACCCTGACGCTCGACGGATACACGCCGACGCTCGACAGGCTGGAGCGGCGCATCGCCGATTTTCCGACGCTCGGTGACGCGCTCGACTATGCCGCCCGGGGCCATCGCGGAATGAATTTCCACGACGCCCGCGGGACACTGGTTCGCGCCTATCCTTATGCCGAACTGCGCGAAGATGCGTTGCGCCACGCTCACCGCTTCATCGCGCTGGGTCTAGAAAAGGGTGACCGGCTGGCCTTGATCGCGGAAACGGGTCCCGAGTTCGCCGCCTGCTTCTTCGGTGCGATCTACGCCGGACTGTGGCCGGTTCCGCTTCCGCTACCGACCAGTTTCGGCGGCCGTGACGCTTATGTCGAACAGTTGGTGGTGATGCTGACCAGCAGCGATCCGAAGCTGTTCCTGTTCCCCCCCGAGCTCGCCGATTTTGCGATTTCAGCGGCGGAAAAACGGGGCATTGGGGCACGCGACTGGGAAAGCCTGCTCGATGTTGAGCCCGCGCAATCGACCTTGCCCACCGCTGACCAGCACGAAATCGCCTATCTGCAATATAGCTCGGGCTCGACCCGCTTCCCGCATGGCGTGGCGGTGACCCACCGGGCGCTGCTCGACAACCTCCGCGCGCATGGGATCAGCACCGAGATTCAATCGACTGACCGCGTTGTCTCCTGGCTGCCTTGGTATCATGACATGGGACTGGTCGGCTGCATGCTTTCGCCGCTCGCCCTGCAGGTTTCGGTCGACTTCCTGAAGACCGAGGATTTCGCCCGCCGGCCGCTCGCCTGGCTCGACCTCATCAGCCGCAACCCCGGAACCAGCCTCTCCTATTCGCCGACTTTCGGCTACGACATTTGTTCGCGCCGCATGTCATCGCAGACGCGCGCCGCCGACCGCTTCGACTTGTCCCGCTGGCGCCTGGCCGGCAACGGCGCGGACATGATCCGCCCGGATGTCATGCAGGCTTTCGTCGACGGCTTCGCCGACGCCGGCTTTAAGGCCGCGGCCTTCTGCCCAAGCTATGGACTGGCCGAAGCGACGCTAGCGGTGTCGATCATGCCGCCCGGTGAAGGCATTCGGCTCGAGTTGGTCGAGGAAAGCGAGCTGTCGGGCATTGGCACGCCGGCCCAGGAACGGCCGCGCCGCTATCGCGCCATCGTCAATTGCGGCAAGCCGGTCGAGGGCATGGAGATTGAGATCCGCGACGCCAGCGGCGAGCCGCTGGATGATCGTTCGATCGGCAAGGTGTGGGTCCGCGGCTCGAGCGTGATGGTCGGCTACTTTCGCGACCCGGAATCAACCGAAGCCTGCATGAAGGACGGATGGCTCGACACTGGCGACATGGGCTACATGTCTGGCGGCTACATCTTCATCGTCGGCCGCGCCAAGGACATGATCATCATCAACGGCAAAAACCATTGGCCGCAAGACATTGAATGGGCGGTCGAACAGCTGCCAGGCTTCAAGTCCGGCGACATAGCCGCCTTCGCCATCACCGGACCTTCGGGCGAGGAAACACCGGCAGTTCTGGTCCATTGCCGGGTCAGCGATCCCGAGGAGCGCGGCAAACTGCGCGACGACATTCGCGAACGGGTCCGCGCCATCACCGGCATCTCTCCGGTGGTGGAGTTGATCCCGCCGCGCACCTTGCCGCGGACCAGCTCGGGCAAGCTGTCGCGGACCAAGGCGCGCAACCTCTATCTCTCGGGCGAGATCATCCCGTACGATATTGCCGCCTAGAGCCCTTGCGCGTCGGCACCGCCGTCGCTAACTCGCGCCACGGCCTAGGGGTATAGCTCAGTTGGTAGAGCATCGGTCTCCAAAACCGAGGGTCGTGGGTTCGAGTCCCTCTGCCCCTGCCATGTCCGTGCTGCGCTGCCATGCTGGGGCATGGCGAGCAGCGCGGAGCAAGGCGACTTGATAGGCCTTGCCGGTCGCGGTAAAGCGGCCCCAGTCCGAGGTCCGGCGGGGTTGCCCGCGGACCTCGTTTTTCTATCCGTTTGAAGGCATCGAAGCAGTGGCAAAGGTAAATCCCGGCGAATTCATCCGGCAGGTGCGCGCCGAAGGCAGCAAGGTCGTCTGGCCGTCGCTGAAGGAAACGCGCACCACCGCGATCATGGTGATGATCATGACCGCAATTCTCGCCGTCTTCTTCTTCGGAATCGATTCGGCATTCAGCGTGATCGTCAAATTCCTCCTCGGCCTGCTTGGCTGAAGATTTTCAAGGGTAACTCAATGTCCCGCTGGTACATCATCCACGCTTATTCCGGTTTCGAAAACAAGGTCCGCGAAGCGATCTTGAGCGAAGCCAAGCGCCTCGGTCTCGAGCAATTGGTCGAGGCCGTCGAGGTCCCGACCGAGACGGTTACCGAGATCAAGCGTGGCAAGAAGGTTCAGTCCGAGCGCAAGTTCATGCCCGGCTATGTCCTCGCCAAGCTGGCGATGAACGACGACGTCTATCACCTGGTGAAGAACACGCCCAAGGTGACAGGCTTTCTCGGCCCCAACGGCAAGCCGCAGGCGATCCCCGACCTCCAGGCGCATCGCATGCTCGACACTAAGGAAGAAGCTGCGTCCGCGCCGAAGCAGAAGGTCAAGGTCGACTATGAGATCGGCGATGCGGTGAAGGTGCTCGACGGCCCGTTCGCCAGCTTCAACGGCGTGGTCGAGGAACTCGATTTCGACCGGGCAAGAGTGAAAGTCAGCGTGTCGATTTTCGGCCGCGCCACCCCGGTCGAACTGGAGTTCGAGCAGGTCGAACGGGTAAAATAGCCCGTTCGACATGGACGATTTGACGGGGCCGGCCATTGCGCCGGCCCTTTCTATTTCGGCTGCAGTGATATCTGGCGGCTGTTCAGCGACAAAAACCGCACTTCCACCGGCAGGTGCCGCGACAAGCAGCCCAAGGCCGAGTTGGGTCTCTCCCGTCAATAGCTTTTCGAGAGGGGCGCGACCATGCGACTGACCAAGCTTCATATTTCGGCGGCGGCGATCGGCCTTGTCCTTGCGTCTGGGGCACATGCCCAAATGGGTGGCGGTAGTATGCCGACATCAGGTCCGGCCCAGGCCGACGCGACTGTTCCCTATAAGAACGGCGTCGCCGCATTCAATTCCGGCGACTATCCCACGGCCATTCGCGAATTGCGCAAAGCCTATGATGCCAATTCCAGCGTAGGAGCCATCCCCTATGCGCTTGGCCTGGCCTACACCGCCAGCGGAAAGAAAAAGGAAGCGAAGCAGGCCTTCCAGGGCGCAGTCCGTACCGGCAACGCGCCGATACCCGCCTACCTCCAGCTAGGGCTCGTCGCGCTGGAACTCGGCGAGCGTGATCTGGCGACCAAGCAATACGCCGCGCTCGAGAAGAAACTGGCCGGTTGTGGCGCCAAATGCGACGACGAAGCCCGAGCGGAAATCAAGGCGGCAATGGATCAGCTGGCAGTGAAGCTTACGCCCTGAGCTGACCCTGATCATCCCTCGTCAAGCTGCACAAGCCTCCTTGCCTCCACCGCGGCCATCCACTCCTCTGCGAGGGGTTCATCCCAAACCCCCTCCCACTTTCGCAGGAACCTAAGCGCGTCGTCCCATCGATCGCGCGCACAAACCTCGCGGAGAAGGTCCAAGCATGGACCGCCGCCGAATTGATAATCCGGCTCGAAATCGGCCGAGGAATGCAGGTGAGCGACGGCTCCATCCAAATCGCCGCGCCGGGAAGCAAGAAGACCGAGCACGGTATTGGCCCAATGCTTGAAATAGACATAGTCGGTGTGCGCATCGACGAATTCCCTGGCGGCCGCGCGGCTCGGAAAATGCTCGTCGGCCTGCTCCCAAAAGGCATCGCCGTGCAAGGGCAAGTCCAGCTTGTCGCCGAATTGGGCATGGATATTGTCCGCCAGCCGCCTTAGTTCGTTCGCTGCGCCTTCCGCCTTGGCATAGTCTTCGGCGCGAAACCCTTCGATCGCGATCCAGACGAGCAGGCGTGATCGATCATCGTCCAGTGCATAGGCCTTTTCCGAGGCCGCCAGCCGTTCCCGATGATCCTCGCTGTAACGTGCGAGCACAAGCCATAGCCAGCTATCCTCCGGATGGAACTCCAGCGCCCGTTCGATCAACGATTTTGCTTCTCCGACATTTTCGAAGCTGACGTATCTGGCGGCCTCCCGCACCAGTTCCGGGTCGGGAGGCGTCTCGTTCGCCCGCTCCAGCCACTTGGCTCTTATTGCGAGGTAGGCTTCAGGCTGGGTCGCCGGGTTCACATATCCATAGATCAAGGTCGGATGCCAAGGGTCATGGTCCAGCAGCCAAGCGATATACTCGATGCGGCGTGGATCATCGGTCAACTCTGGATATGTAAGAAGGGAAAGCAGTTCGCCCCGCGCACCTGCGGTCCGGCTGGTGACGGAAACTGGGTCGGCAGCCAGAATGGCCTCTGCCTTGGCGATTCTCGCTCGGATGGCCGGATCCATATAGGAATAGTAGCAAGACCAATCTGGCGCTCGCCATCCTACTGATCGAACTACGGTGGATTACCGTGGCAATGCGCGGAATAAAGGGGATTTCCGCTAATTCTGACCACGGTGGCAGTGTACTAATTTCACTCGACGATTTTCCTGTCCTACAGCCATCATTTCTGCACATTGACTAGTCGATGCGCGATCCCCGCAAATCTCCAATGCTCGGCACGGCCTACCGCACACCCGGCGGAGCCCCTCGCGAATGGTCAGTGCGAACATTGTGAACATTCACGCCGCCCGCCCGGCAAAGGTTAACGCAATGGCACCCAACTCCATGACTCTTGTGAACCTAGGGGGCTTCCCTTCTCGCACCGCCTCGGCTAATGGCCCGCGCTTCCAAGGCATTAGCACTGGATTGCGGGAGGTCGTCTTCGGGCGGCCGTCTGGACCGCTAAACTTGAACGGACGCGCTCGGGGCCTGCCTCGCGCCAATCCACTACAGAGTGAGAAAAATGGCTAAGAAAATCACGGGCTATATCAAGCTCCAGGTGCCGGCCGGCACCGCCAACCCGTCGCCGCCGATCGGTCCCGCCCTGGGCCAGCGCGGCGTCAACATCATGGAATTCTGCAAGGCGTTCAACGCCGCGACGCAGGAGCTGGAAAAGGGCGCGCCGATCCCGACGGTGATCACCGTCTATGCGGACCGGTCTTTTTCCTTCACCACCAAGACCCCGCCGGCGAGCTTCCTTTTGAAGAAGGCGGCCAAGCTGAAGTCGGGCTCGGCCGAACCGGGCAAGATCAGCGCGGGCACCATCCGCCGCTCGCAGCTGGCGGAGATCGCCACCGCGAAAATGGCGGACCTCAATGCCAACGACATTGAGGCCGCGACCAAGATCATTGAAGGCTCCGCCCGCGCGATGGGCCTCCAGGTAGTGGAGGGCTAAGGACATGGCGAAGTTCACGAAGAAGCAGAAGGCCTTCGAAGGCAAGGTCGACCCGAACAGCCATTATGGCGTGGACGAGGCGATCGGCCTGGTGAAGAGCATGGCGACGTCCAAGTTCGACGAGACGGTCGAAGTGGCGATCAACCTCGGCGTCGACCCGCGCCACGCCGACCAGATGGTCCGCGGCGTGGTCAACCTGCCCAAGGGCACCGGCAAGGACGTCCGCGTCGCGGTGTTCGCCAAGGGCGCCAAGGCCGAGGAAGCCACCAAGGCGGGCGCCGACAAGGTCGGTGCCGAAGACCTGATGGAAGAGATGCAGGCCGGCAAGCTCGACTATGACCGCGTCATCGCGACGCCGGACATGATGGGTGTGGTCGGCCGCCTCGGCAAGGTGCTGGGCCCCAAGGGCCTGATGCCGAACCCGAAGCTCGGCACCGTCACCATGGACGTCGCCAAGGCGGTCACCGACGCCAAGTCGGGCCAGGTAGAGTTCCGCGTCGAGAAAGCCGGCATCATTCACGCCGGCATCGGCAAGGCGAGCTTTCCGGAAGCCGACCTCAAGGCCAATTTCGACGCCTTCGTCGACGCCATCGTCAAGGCGAAGCCGTCGGGCGCCAAGGGCAAATACGTCAAGAAGATCGCGATCAGCTCGACCATGGGTCCGGGCGTTCGCCTCGACACGGCGGAGGTTGCCGGCGCCTAAGCGCTGCGGCTAGCGAACCAGTCAAGGGCCGGGCGGAAACGTCCGGCCCTTTTCTTATGCGCTTTGGCCGCTAAGGTCCCCGCACTTGCTGCAGGGGGATGTGATGGCTCACCTTAGTCACAAGGAATATGAGGAAGCGCTCGAGCCGCTCCTCCGCGAGCTCAGCGATGCGGCGCGCTGGATCCAGGAAACCAGGCAGCGGCTGGTGGTCCTGTTCGAAGGCCGCGACACCGCCGGCAAGGGCGGTTCGATCCACATGTTCGCCAGCACCCTCAACCCGCGGCAATGCCATGTCGTCGCCCTTCCCGCCCCATCCGAACGCGAACGCGACCAATGGTATTTCCAGCGCTACGTCGAGCATTTCCCGGCCAGGGGCGAAATCAGCCTGTTCGACCGCAGCTGGTACAACCGCGCCGGGGTCGAAGCAGTCATGGGCTTTTGCAATTCGGAGCAGGTGACCTCCTTCTTGAAGACCGTGCCCGATTTCGAACAGCAGCTGGTCGACGACGGCATCTATCTGTTCAAATATTGGCTGTGCTGCGACCAGGAGAAGCAGGAAGAGCGCTTCGCCGACCGCCTCAACAACCCGCTGCGGCGCTGGAAATTGTCGCCGGTCGATACCAAGGCGCGTTCGCTCTACGACGCCTACACCGAGGCGCGGGAGCGGATGCTGGCCGCGACGGATTCGCCGCATGCCCCCTGGACCCTGGTCGATTTCAACGACCAGCGGCTGGGCCGGCTGACCCTGCTTCGCGACCTGCTCGACCGGCTGCCCGACACCAAGCTGCCGGAAGAGAATATTCCCTGGCCCAAACTCGGCCATGAGCCGATCGAGGAGCGCTACGGGGTGATGAAGCCTATCCCTTCCTACCGCTGGAAGGATCGTGCGGATTGACCTAGACTAGTCACGTTGGGGGACATTGACATGCGGGCTTCAAAATTACTGATCCAGCTGAGCGTTTATTATCTGATCCTGTTCGGCGGTGCCTGGCTGGTCATCCACAATAATCCGGAAATGCAATCCTACCTGCCGATCGGCGGGGCGGAGGCGCTGATCAATGCCGGCGGCGGCAAGTCAAACGCATTCGAAGCGGTTTCCAGGGCGCACGAGGTCAAGACCCTCGGCCAGAGCCTCGGCTGGATGTTTGTCGCGATCATCGGCGCGCTGATTACGTCGCTGCCGGTAACGTGGGTCTACATGGCGACCCGCACCTCCGACGAATATGACCAGTCGATCATCAGCACGATCCTGATCCTGCCGTCGGTGGTGACCTCCATCGTCGTGGTCGTCCAGCACAGTCTGGCGCTGGCGTTCGCGCTAGGCGGAATTGCCGGTGCGGTGCGATTCAAGAACAGCCTCAAAAGCTCCGGCGACGCGCTCTACATCCTGCTTTCGGTCGGCATCGGGCTAGCTTCCGGCATCGGCGCGGTCGAGCTGGCCCTCGTGATGAGCCTGGCCTTCAACTATTGCTTCGTCGGCCTGTGGGTCAGCGAATATGGCGAGCGCGAAGGGATGAAGCGCTACATGAGCGATTTCAATCCCGACAGCGGACCGGCAAAAACCGCCTCAGTTGAGCCTCCGCTTCCGCCGGGGCCGGCCGCCTAGGCTAACCGATGCATTTGTTCAGGACCTTGGCCCGGACGGAATCATCGGTGGCTATGTCGTTGTAGAAGGCAGCGAGATAGGAGAGTGCCTTGGCACGCGGCCGTTCCGCGAGCGGTAGCTGGGCGAACATCGTCTCGATCGCCGGTCGCTTGGCCCGAAATTCTGCCGCCGCCGCGACCACTTCCGAATTGAACCGGCAATAGCCCATATAATAGCGGGTCTTGACGCTCCGCACCGGAATCCCGTCGGGCGGCACGGCATAGGGCGCGTCGACCAACCCCGAATAATCGAAGTCATACGGCATCGGCGCGAACAGCGGCGAGCCCCTGCCGGAAAGCAGTCTGCCGTTGTGGCAGCAGCCTTCGCCTTGCGGTCCGGCGCGCATCGACCAATCGAGATTACCGATCATATATTCGAACAAGGCCATCCGCGCGGCCTGCTTGGGGTCCAGTTGGGTCGATAGGATCCGATCGCCGACCTGGGCCCGCGTCATGCCGTTGCGTTTTGCTGCGTCATCCATGTCCTCGATGAAAAAGCCCCAGCGGGTGGTGGAGACCTTGCCGTTGGGTTCGGCGTAATCGACCGTGGCGAGGCGAGCGCGGAAGCTTACCGGGCTGATCAGGTTGAAGATTCGATAGGCCGAATATTCCAGGAGCAAATGCTGCTGGAAGCCTGTGTCATTCTGGCAATGAGTGACCAGCTTCAAACGGCCCTGCCCGGCGAACAGCGAGGACGCCGGAGGCTTTTGGGCAAAGTCGACCCTGAGTGGCGGGAAGCTGCAGGTCAGCTTCAGCCGGCGAGTGATGCCCCGTGCGGACAGTCGGATCGGATATGTTTCGGCAGTGCCGGCAAGACTGAGAGTAGCTTCGCGGGGCGCGGTCGAATCCTCCGCGCCTCGGGCAACGGCGTTGACCGGCCCGGCAATCTTGATGTGGATCGGATCGTCGCTGGCGAACAATGGTGTCGTCTGGGCAGCGGCAGGTGCTGCCATCAGGCCGACTGCCCCCAATAGCCACTTCATTTGCCTACCCCCATGGTTTGCCGGCAGGCCGCGGCACTTCGTGCGCCGTAACCTTGTCGCCGATGATCTCCAGATAGGAAGGTTTGCCGTTATAGGCCCGGCTGTTCCCGCTATCGATGCGCCACAGCGCTCCTTGATCGGCGGATATGATGCCGCTGGTGGAAGGAGTGTGGGCAACAACGATCCGCCGGACATGAAATGCCTCCAGCACCAGCGCGATTTCCTGGTCCATGCTGAGCTGCTGGCCATTGGCTGCGACCGGCGCCGCCGTGGCTTCATCGCCTGGTTCCCGGCTTACCAGTCCGCGATACCAAAGTGGGCCCGAAGGATCGTTGATGATCGACGTCGGCGTCTCGTCCCTGGCCTTCAATGCATCGGCGACCCGCCGGTTGATCTGCTCAGGAGAATATTGCGTGTACGCCGCGCTGATCCCGCCATGGACGAACAGGCTGTCGCCAATCTTCACCACCGCAGGGTTGCCGACGACCCATTTGCCGATCTCGCCTGCCGGACCCCATGCTTGTTGATGCTCGAGCATGCCGACCGGATTTGCTTTCATCCAGGCACCACGAATGGCCTCGGGGGACATCGTGGGATCCTTAGCCTTATACGCAGCCTCAACCGCCGCGCGATTGGCTTCATAGATTCGATCGCGACGCGCCTCGGACTGGCTACCCGTGAAGGCGCGATATTCGCCGGGGTGAACGTAACGCAAATCACCGGTCATGTTCATCGCTTCATGGTTGCCGACCATGGCAATCACCTTGCCGCCGCTCCTTGACGCCTCGCGCTGCAGCTTCATCAGCTGGTGAATGATCTTGAGGCTATCCGGGCCGCGGTCGGGAACATCACCCAATTGCACGAGCGTCGTCTTTCCGCCTGTCCAGCGGCCCTTGGCGTCGACCAGCCCCGCACCCCGGGCAATGGCTTCCCAAGCGTCATAGTCGCCGTGGAGGTCGCCGACCGCGACGATCCGTGCAGGAGCAGGCTTGGCCGCGACCACGCCCGGAATCAGGACGGAAGCAAACAGTAGAAACAGCCAGACCCAAACCCTCGGCATGAGCACTCCCCGGCAGATGGCGGCGAAAGGGGCACTCAAGGGGGGTTTTTGTCAAGCACCCGGCAAGGCATCGTTCAGCTGCACTATGCGTTCATCGTGGCCGAAGGAGCGTGAATCATGCGCTACGCCATACTCCTGACCCTACCCCTGGCCCTATTGGCAGCCTCATCGGTTCCGGCTCAGGCGCCGGCCGCGGTCAACGTCCAGCTCGCCAACTTCAAGTTCACACCCAAGGACATCGTCCTCAACCATGGCCAGCCCTATGTGCTGCGCCTGACCAACGTCTCCGACGGCGGACATGATTTCGTCGCTGAAGCGTTTTTTGATGCGGCGAATGTGGCTCCGGCCGACCGGAGGTTGATCGCCGAGGGAGGAATCGAGGTGCCATCAGGGCAGACACTCGAAATCCACCTGACCGCACCAGCGGCACCCGGCAGTTTCAAACTCAAATGCAGCCACACTTTTCACAAAACATTTGGGATGAGCGGTACAATTGTCGTCCGCTAGCCCCAACGCCTTGACTTTCCCGGCCTAAACTATAGAGGCCGCGCGGTCGCGTCCCCCGGGTCGTGACGCTCGTCCGAGACAGTTGGTGGGGCTCGCCCCTTAATTTCCAGCCTAGACGGGGATAAGGAATTCAAGAACGGGTCGCCTATACGTCCCGGTCGTGCGCTGCACACGGCGCCTCTCGATCCATCCCCCGGACATCTCGGAGACGTGGTTTTCCCTTGGGGAATTTCCGCGGCTCCAACCCTTTGCCGGATGGTCCGGCAGGGGGAATGACTAGGAGTATGGCATGGATCGTTCGCAAAAAGCCGATCTGGTTGCCGAGCTGAAGAACGTCTTCACCGAGACCAGCGTGGTGGTGATCACCCGCAATCTCGGCCTGTCGGTCGCACAGTCGACTGACCTGCGCCTGAAGATGCGCGACGCCGGCGCCCAGTTCAAAGTTGCGAAGAACCGGCTTGCCAAGATCGCGCTCGAGGGCACCAAGTACGGATCGATCGGCGAAATGCTGACCGGGCCGACCGCTCTGGCTACCTCGGTCGATCCCGTCGCGGCTGCAAAAGTCGCGGTGGAGTTCGCCAAGACCAACGATCGTCTTGAGATCGTCGGTGGCGCGATGGGCGAAACGCTGCTCGACCTGAACGGAATCAAGGCACTTGCCGCGCTTCCGTCGCTCGATCAGCTGCGCGGCACTATCGTGGGCCTCATCCAGGCGCCCGCGACCAAGATCGCCCGCATCGCCAAGGAGCCGGGTGGCCAGCTGGCGCGCGTTCTCGCCGCCAAGGCCGCAGCTTAAGTTTTTCGTTTCAAACCACGCACGACATTTGGGGCGCTGCCCCTCTAGGAGACTAAAATGGCTGACCTGAACAAAATCGTCGACGAACTGTCGGCTCTGACCGTCCTCGAAGCCGCTGAGCTTTCGAAGCTGCTCGAAGAGAAGTGGGGCGTTTCGGCCGCCGCTGCCGTCGCCGTCGCCGGCCCGGCCGCCGCTGCCGCTGCTGGCCCGGCTGCCGAAGAGCAGACCGAGTTCGACGTGATCCTCACCGGCGACGGTGGCAAGAAGATCAACGTCATCAAGGAAGTCCGCGCCATCACCGGCCTGGGCCTGGGCGAAGCCAAGGCGCTCGTCGAAGGCGCTCCGAAGGC
>DATJKE010000188.1:0-12543 GCA_035491735.1 Sphingomicrobium sp. | reverse complement strand
GAGGTGATCCGATGTCTCATGGTTCAGCAGGGAGGTCGGTCCAGTTCGCTTGGAAGGTGATGGCCTAACCAGCCATTTTTGTCCTTCCGGGCTTGAACGTCCGGTCGCTGACCATGTTGAAGGGAGCTGTCGTGTGGTGCGACAGCTCCCTTTTACTTGGCGATTTTCTGCCCTATTTCGGAACCGTTTCGGGCGTGGACCGCTTCTTTGCGGTAGAATCGGAAAGGAAAGCTGTAATGGCGAAAGCATCGACGAGCCGCGGCAAGGCCAACGCAGGTTCCAGCAAAAGTAATTTCGACAAGATCGCCAAGGCGGCGATGAGCCGTGAAATGTTGGCAGCGGGTCTGACCGCAGCCGCGGCAGCGATTGCTGCCAGCCCCAAGGCGCGCAAGGCAATTCGGGACGCGGGCCTCGATGCGGCGGATAGCGCCAGCCAGGCGGCGACGCAGATGATGAACAATGCCTCCAAGCTTGGCTCGCTCATCGCCGAGGCCGTGGCCGACGCCGCCCAGCGCGTTTTGTCCGGCAAATGGGCGGACGAAGGGGGCACGGGCCTCACCGCCACTTCAAAGCCGGTCGCCAAGAAGTCGGCGCCGCGAAAGGCAGGCGCGACGCGCAAGGCCCCGGCAGCCAGGGCCAAAACGGCCGGCAAAAGCAAGACAGCTGCACGGCCGAAGGCCAAGGCCGGCGCGACCGCCAAGCGGCGCAGCAGCGCCGGCGCGCGCAGGCGTGCCCCTGCCAAGCCCAAGGCCCCGCCGGCCAGCTGAGCCCGATGGAATTTCGAGCGAAGGGTTCCGGTTCGCCCGGGGCCCTTCGTCTATGGAAAAGACGCAAATAGCGTGCGATTGCGGCGATTATGAAACAGGCGAAATTCTCGGTGGTGATCCTGGCTGCGGGGCAGGGCACGCGGATGCGTTCCGACACTCACAAGGTACTCCACCCGATCGCCGGCAAGCCAATGCTGCTGCATCTGCTGTCGACCGTCGAAGCTATGGGCGCCGAGCGCCGGGTGGTCGTGGTCGGCAAGGGTCGTGAACAACTGGAAGCAGCCCTCGGCGGTCATGGGGTGACAACCGCATTGCAGGCAGAACAGAAAGGCACCGGTCACGCGGTGCAGATGGCCGAGGACGCGCTCAAGGGTTTCGAAGGCGCAGTGTTGATCCTCTACGGCGATACGCCTTTCGTCCTGCGCGAAACACTCGAACAAATGCTGGATCGTTTGGCGGCCGCCGACAACCCTGGCGTAGTCGTGCTCGCCAGTTCTCCTGCCGATGGCAAGACCTATGGCCGGGTGATCCTCGGCGACGGCGACCATATTTCGAAGATGGTCGAATATAAGGATGCCAACGAAGCGGAACGCGCGGTCAAGCTGTGCAATTCGGGCATGATGGCGGTTCAGTCGGCCGACTTGTTCCGCTGGCTGGCCAAAGTCGGCAACGCCAATGCGGCGGGCGAATATTACCTTCCTGATATCGTTATGATCGCCAAGGAGGAGGGCCGTTCGCCGGTTGTGATCGAAGGCGAGCCGTTCGAGACAGCGGGTGTCAACAGCCGCGCGGAATTGGCGGCGCTGGAAGAAGATTGGCAGACCCGGCGGCGCTGGCAGGCGCTGGAACAGGGCGCGACGCTGATCGATCCCGAAAGCGTATGGTTCTCGGCCGACACCGAGCTTGGCCGCGATTGCACGATCGAGCCGCACGTCGTGTTCGGCCCGGGGGTGAAAATTGCCGACGGCGCCACCATCCGCGCCTTCTCGCACATTGAGGGCGCAATCATTTCGACTGGCTGTGAGGTTGGCCCCTTCGCCCGGTTGCGCCCCGGCGCGGTGCTCGGCGAGGGCGCAAAGGTCGGCAATTTCGTCGAGGTCAAAAAGGCCAATCTTGGCAAGGGCGCCAAGGCCAACCACCTAAGCTATATCGGCGATGCAATTGTCGGCGAAAAGGCGAACATTGGAGCGGGCACGATCACCTGCAACTATGACGGTTTCGGCAAATATCTAACGGAGATCGGACCCGGCGCCTTCATTGGTTCTAACTCCGCGCTGGTCGCTCCGGTGAGCATCGGCGCGGGGGCAATCGTCGGTGCAGGTTCTGTCGTCACAAAGAATGTTGCTGCTGACGAGCTGGCCATCGCCCGCGGTGAGCAAAGAGGATTTGCCGGCTGGGCCGCCCGATTCCGGAAGAGCCAGCAGGCGAAGAAGGACAAGAAATAACATGTGCGGAATTGTCGGCATCGTCGGTCGCGAGCCGGTAGCGCAGCGGTTGTTCGACGGTTTGAAGCGTCTCGAATATCGCGGCTATGATTCGGCCGGCATCTGCACCGTGCAGGATGGCGAATTCGAACGGCGCCGAGCGGAGGGCAAGCTCGACAATCTGGCACGCGAACTGAGCGCGGCCGAACTGCATGGCGATGTCGGCATCGCTCACACGCGCTGGGCTACTCATGGCGCTCCGACGGTAGATAATGCCCATCCGCACATCGCCGGGCCCGTAGCGCTGGTCCACAACGGCATCATCGAGAATTTCAAACTGCTGCGTGACGAACTGATTGCCGCCGGTCACACCTTCCTCAGCGAAACCGATAGTGAAGTGGTCGCTCACCTCGTCGCGCGGGAGGTCGAGGGCGGCAAGTCACCGACCGAGGCTGTGGCGACGGTCCTTCCGCGCCTGCACGGCGCCTTCGCGATCGCCTTCCTGTTCAAGGATTTTCCCGACCAGATAATCGGCGCGCGCATGGGGGCGCCCCTGACCGTCGGCTATGGCGAGGGCGAGAATTACCTCGGCTCCGATGCGTTGGCGCTGGCCCCGCTGACCCAGAAGATCGCCTATCTTGAGGAGGGCGACTGGGCAGTCGTCGAGCGCGACCGCATCCAGATCTATGACCGCGCCAACCAACCGGTTGAGCGCGAGATCGTCGAGTCTGGGGCCTCGTCGGCGCACATCGAAAAGGGCAATTACCGCCACTACATGCAGAAGGAGATTTTCGAGCAGCCGATCGTGGTTGCCCAAACTCTCCAGAGCTATGTCCGCCCATTCGAAGGCAAGGTCGCGATTCCCGACTTCAATTTCGACCTGTCGACAGTCAATCGCGTCACCATCGTCGCCTGCGGCACCAGCTTCTATGCCGGCATGGTCGCCAAATATTGGTTCGAGCAGTTCGCCCGCGTGCCCGTCGACATCGATGTGGCGAGCGAGTTCCGTTATCGCCAGCCGGTGCTCGAGCCGGGCGGACTGGCGCTGTTTATCTCACAGAGCGGCGAAACCGCCGACACGCTCGCCGCACTTCGCCACGCCCGCGAGGAAGGCCAGACGATTGCGGTGGTGGTCAACGTTCCGACCAGCTCAATGGCGCGCGAAGCGGACCTGCTGCTGCCGACCCATGCCGGCCCGGAAATCGGAGTCGCCTCGACCAAGGCCTTCACTTGCCAGCTTGCGGTACTCGCAGCGCTCGCCGCCAACCTCGCGCGCGCCAAAGGACGGCTGAACGAGACTGAAGAGCACGATATCGTCGCCCACCTGCAGGAAGCGCCCGAGGCGATGAATCAGGCGCTCGGACATGATGAAGACATCGCTGCCATGGCGCACCTGGTCGCCCCGGCGCGCGACGTGCTCTACCTCGGTCGCGGGCCGGATTATCCAATGGCGCTGGAAGGAGCGCTCAAGCTCAAGGAAATCAGCTACATCCACGCCGAAGGCTATGCCGCCGGCGAGATGAAGCATGGCCCGATCGCGCTAATCGACGACCTTGTGCCCGTCATCGTCATCGCTCCTTCGGGCCCGCTGTTCGAAAAAACCGTGAGCAATATGCAGGAGGTCCGCGCCCGCGGCGGCAAGATCATCCTGATAAGCGACGCCAGGGGGCTGGCCGACGCCGGCGAGGGCTGCATGGCGACGATCGAAATGCCAGAAGTCCACCCGCTGATCGCGCCGCTGGTCTACGCCGTGCCGGTGCAGCTGCTCGCCTACCATGTCGCCGTGGCCAAGGGCACTGACGTCGACCAGCCGCGCAACCTGGCAAAGAGCGTCACCGTCGAATGAAGCACATCGGCATCCTTGCGCACAGCTTCGAAGGCGCGACACTTTGCTTCCGAACGGCATGTCTCGAAGGCGTGAAGCGGCTTGGGCCGCACATGCACCCGGAAGTCACCATGACGTGCAGTCCCATGGCGCTGGTGCTTGAGGCATGGGAGCGCGGCGATAATCAGAAGCTGCGGGCCGTCTTCATGGAAGACACAAAGAAGCTGGCCGCCGCGGGATGCGACTTTTTCGTGTGCCCCGACAATACGGCGCATATCGCGCTCGAAAGCGAGGGCGAGCCATTTCCGATCCCAGGGCTCCATATCGGCGAGGTGGTCGCCGACCAGGCCGCGGCCGGCGGACGGAAGAAGGTCGGGATCCTCGGCACCAAATACACGATGACCGGCCCCGTCTATCCGGGGGCGCTGGGCCGCCGCGGGATCGAATGGGCTGCGCCGGACGAAGCTGATCGTAAAATCGTCGATGACATTATTTTCGACGAGCTGTGCCTTGGCACATTCTGCGACCCGTCCCGCGACGCCTATGTCGGGATCATCGACAAGCTGAAGGCTGAAGGCTGCGAAGCGGTCGCGCTGGTCTGCACTGAGATCCCGCTGCTTATCACGCAGGAGGTGTCGCCACTGCCCATCCTCGATTCCACACGCTTGCTCGCCGCTGCGGCCATTGAGGTGGCGCTAGGTGAGCGCCCAATGCCCGAGTGGCACGGGGGCCTGATCAATTAGGCGGCTGCGGCTTCGCGCTGCGCTTCCAGCATCTTGATATGTTTCGATAGCCGTTCGTACAGAAAATCGATCACCGCCCGGACGCGGGGCGTGTGGCGGACTCGCTCATGGGTCACCAGCCACATCACCCGGCCATGGCCAGCCTTCGGCGGGACGCATTGGACCAGGTCCTGGTCGGCATCGGCAACGATGCAGGGCAGCACCGCGATACCGAGCCCAGATCGGATCGCCGACAGCATCCCCATTGCCGACGCATGGTGCATGATCACGCGATCGTCGAGGCCCAGGTCGTGCAGCCAGGTGGAGTAAGCTCGCCATAGCTTCGGCCCACCACCGCCAATAAAAGCATGCCTCTTCAGTTGGGCCTTTGTTGTCGGGACGCCATGGGCGGCAGCGTAATCGCGACTGCAGTAGAGCGTCCAGTCGTCAGGTCCCAGACGCCGACCGACAACACCCGAGCCGATATCTCCGAAGGCGCTGCGCAGGGCTATGTCAGCTTCGCCCTCGCCGAGGTCACGAAAGTCCTGGCTGTCGTCGAGTTCAATCAGGATTTCCGGATGCTCTTCGTGAAGTTCGCGCAGCATGGGCGACAGCAATGTCACAAAGATTTCCTGAGTAGTGATGCGGACCGTGCCGCTGGTGTCGCGAACCTGGGCGGCGGCGGCTTCAGCAAAGCCGGATACCGCAGTGTCAACCTGGCGGGCGCGATCCAGCAGCTCCTCGCCAGCCGGGGTGAGCGTATAGCCAGCCTGTCGTTTCTCGAAGATTTGCAGGCCGAGCGCCTCTTCCAGCGCCGCAATCCGCCGGGCGACGGTGGTCTGGCTCACGCGCAACTCCCGACCGGCGGCCAACGTGCTGCCGCCATCAGCGACGGCTAGAAAATAGCGGAGATCGTTCCAGTCGAGCATCACGGCCATCTTAGCCTGGCCCCCAAGCTTGGCATTCTGCAATTATGCAGAACGATAGCACAACATCGTTGCTTTTGAAAACTGATTTGGCGGCATAGATGAATGGTCGCGCCGGATTTGACCGGCCCCGAATAAAGGGGACACGACATGACCAAGTTTTTCCTCGCTACGCTGTTGGCTTTCAGTGCAACGCCGGCCCTGGCCGCGCCGCTGGTGATCGCTACCAGCGTCGTTCAGACCGCCGACCTCGACCTTTCCACCGCCAAGGGCCAGCGCGCGCTCGACTTGCGCCTTACCCAGGCCGTCAAGGAAGTGTGCGGCACGGCCTCGGATGTCGACATTGCCGGCAAGAATGAAGTTCGCCGCTGCCGCGTCGACACGCTGGCCAACCTGTCGGCCGAGCGCGACCAGCGGATCGCCGCAGCCTCCGGCAGCCCGATCAAGGTTGCTGCCCGTTGATTGACTGACCATCGCGCCGCATAGGCGTCCGCATGATCAATGTATCAGGTGGATGCCATTGCGGCGCGGTTCGTTTCCGGGCGGAAATGCCCGACCCTCCCGTACCCGCACTCGACTGCAACTGCTCGGTCTGTTCGATGACCGGCTTCATCCACATCATGGTCCCGCATGGCAAGTTCGAGCTTGTCACGGGCCGTAAGTCGCTCTCAAGCTATCGCTTCGGCACCGGCACGGCGGAACATCTCTTCTGTTCGACCTGCGGCGTAAAGAGCTTCTACCAGCCGCGCAGCCATCCCGACTCCTGGAGTATCAATGCCAACTGCATCGACCCGCCGGTCGAGCTGGCGATCGAGCATTTCGATGGCCGCGAGTGGGAGAAGGCCGCCGGTCAGGGAGTGCACCAGTGACATCTCAGATCAGCTTCGACGACTTCATGAAGGTCGACGTTCGGGTCGGCACGGTGATCGAGGCCGTCGAATTCCCGGAGGCGCGCAAGCGGGCCTACAAACTCCGGATCGATTTCGGCGATCAGATCGGCATCAAGCGCTCGTCTGCTCAGATCACCGTGCACTATCGGCCTCAGGACCTGCTTGGAAGACAGGTAGCCGGGGTAGTCAATTTTCCGCCTCGTCAAATCGGCCCGTTCATGTCCGAAGTGCTGACCTTGGGTTTCGCCGACGCCAATGGCGATATCGTGCTGCTTGAACCCGAACGCGGGGTACCAAACGGCTCACGGATGTTCTGATGCGCCGTCTCGACGAGGCCCGAGGCTGTGGCTAGGGCAGGGCGTGTGACCCATCATGCGCTTCGCCTTCGGCTTGATTCCTCTGCGCTCCAGAACAATTGGCGTTGGCTGCAGCGCACGGCCGGTGTGCCGACGGCAGCCGCGGTCAAGGCTGATGGCTATGGCCTTGGCGCGATCGGGGTGACGCGCTTGCTAGCCGAAGCCGGCTGCCGCGATTTTTTCGTTTCAACCTGGGCGGAAGTTGAGGCGTTGGGGCCAATGCCGCTGGAGGCAGAGCTGGTCGTCCTTCACGGAGTCGGCCCGGAGGACTTGCCAGCGGCACTGGCAGGCCTGGCCCGGCCGATGCTTAACACGCCGGATCAGATTGCGCGGTGGAAGGAGGCCGCGCCGAAACGTCCATGCGATGTAATGGTCGACACGGGAATGAACCGTCTCGGCCTGCGCGCCGACCAACTCGATGTCCTCGACGGGCTCGACATTCATACGCTCCACAGTCACCTCGCGTGTGCCGACGAAGACAGCGCCATGAATGCCGTGCAGCGCGACCGCTTTGCGGCAGTTGCCGCGACTGTGAAGGCGCGCCGCTATGCACTGGCCAACAGCGCCGGAATCTGTCTTGGCCGCGACTATAGTTTCGACCTGGTCCGGCCCGGCCTGGCGCTCTACGGCGGCGTCCCGCGCGAAGAGGCGGCCCCCCATATCTCGCAAGTCGCTTTTCCTGAAGCCGAAGTGGTCCAGCGCCGCCTGATCAGGGCTGGCGAGACCTGCGGCTACGGCGCGACCTGGACCGCGGCGGCGGACACGGAAGCAGCAATCGTCAACATCGGCTATGCCGACGGCTACCTGCGCTGTTTCGCTGGGAAAGGGGCAGCCAATCTAGAGGGAAAGCCGCTTCCGCTGATCGGCCGGGTGTCGATGGACCTAGTCGCATTGGATGCAAGTGCTGCGCCGGAGCTGGGCGAAGGCGAATGGGTCACGCTCGACTACGACTTGCCCTCCGCGGCGAAAGCCTCCGGCCTGTCGCAATATGAGCTTTTGACTGGTCTTAGCGAGCGGCTGGAGCGGCGCTGGTTTTGACCTTCGGCGCTGGCGTCTTGGGTTTGTAGGCGCACAGGTCCGCAACCGGGCAGCGCCAGCACTCGGGCGTACGTGCCTTGCAGATGTAGCGGCCGTGCAAAATCAGCCAGTGGTGCGCATGGGTGATGAACGGCTCGGGCGTATTCTTCTCGAGCTTCAGTTCGACTTCCAGCGGGTTTTTGCCTGGCGCTAGACCAGTGCGGTTACCGACCCGGAAAATGTGCGTGTCGACGGCAATGGTCGGCTGCCCGAAGGCAACATTAAGCACCACATTGGCGGTCTTTCGGCCCACACCCGGCAGCTGCTCCAGCTTGTCGCGCTCGCGAGGGACTTCGCCGCCGAACTCGTCGACCAGGACGCGCGCCGCCGCAATGACATTCCTGGCCTTGGTATTGAACAAGCCGATCGTCTTGATGTGCTGCTTGAGGCCCTTCTCGCCCAGTTCGAGCATCGCTTGCGGCGTTTGCACTTCGGCAAAAAGCTTGCGGGTCGCTTTGTTGACCCCAACGTCGGTCGCCTGGGCTGACAACGCGACCGCGACCAGCAGCGTATAGGGATTCACATATTCAAGCTCGGTTTCCGGAGCCGGATTGGACTCCGCCAGCCGACGATAGAATTCGAAAATGTCCGCTTTTTTCATTTGAGCTGATCCATGGCTTCGCAAATCCGCGCCAGCCCTTCTTGCAACATCGCCGTGTCGCCGCCCAATCCGATACGGAAACGGTCCGGCAGTTCGAACCAGCGGCCCGGAACGATTGACGTGTCATATTTGGTGCGAAGGAGGTCGTGCAGCCGGTCGGCGTCGCCGCCAAGCCAGCGCGGAAAGACCGTGATCCCGTGCCTCGCGGCCATGCAATCGACATCGCTCCTTGAATTGACGAAATCATTGAAAATGGCGCGGTTGGTCGCGAGCCGCTGGGAATTGCCCGCAGCAATCTCGTCCAAGCGGTCAAGAGCGAAGCAGGAAAGCATTTCCGACTGGTGCGGCTGGTTGACCCCGAACAGGTCATTGAGCCGCCACATCCGCTCGGCGAGTTCCGGCTCTGCAAAGATCCAGCCGCAGCGCAGGCCGCTGAGGCCATAGACTTTGGTGAGGCTACTGGTGACGACGAATTGAGGGCCTAGCAACGCAGACGTTGATTGCGGCAGGGCCGCACTGTCGAGATAGACTTCGTCGACCAGCACATAAGCACCGCAGCGCTCGGCAATCGCGCCGATCGCGCGAAGATCCTCGTCGCCGGTCAGCGCGCCGGTTGGATTATGGAGATTGGTAACTGCAATCAGACGGGTTCTCTCGCTGGCAATTCCATCGAGTTGGTCCAGGTCCAGTCGAAATCCATCCTCGGCAACGCGGTTCATCCGCACGATGTCCGCGCCGACGAAGCGCGCTGCGGAAATCATCGGATCGTAGGCAGGCAGTTCGAAGATCACTTCGTCGCCCGGTTCGACCAGCGTCGCCAAGGCGAGGAAGTTGGCCATCGACGCACCGTTCGCGGTGACGATGCGATCCGCGTCGACGCCATAACGCTTGCCGATTGCTTGCCGCAGCGGTGCGTAGCGGGGGTGGCTTGCTCCATCCAGGTCAAGGTCGGCGATGGCAAGCGGCATGCCGTCGAGCCGGAAATGCGGCACCTCGCTCGACGACAAATTGTAGCGGACCGGCTTCTGCAATTTGAACCAGTGCATGTAATCCGACTGCATGGCAGCGCGACCGATTGTCATGACGGTCGGTTCCTCCCCTGCAAGTAGCGGCAGGCGGGCAATCCGGCGGCAAGAATTAGAAAGCCAATTGCGCTATTGACCGGATTGCTCGCAACGGTGGCTAAAACGATCAACGCGCAGGCCAGGACAAACAGCCCGGTGGTGAGCGGGTGGCCGGGGGCATTGAAACCGGCACCGCCCGGGTCGCGCTTGCGAAACACGAAAAGTGCCGCGCCCGTGAGGCCGAACCAGATGAAATCGACCGAAACGACATAGCTCAGAATCTGTCCGTAGGTGCCGGACAGGGCGATGACGATGGCCGCCGCGCCCTGCAGCAGGATGGCCATAACCGGCACTCGTGTGGAACGGCTGACCTTGGCAATCTCGCGGAAGAACAAGCCGTCTTCCGCCATCGCGAAATAGACCCGCGGCGCGGTTAGCATGCCCTGACTCAGAAAACCCAAAGCAGAGACGGCGATGCCAAGCGCGATCAGCGTGGCGCCCTTGTCGCCCAGGGCCAGCCGCATCACGTCGGCCGCCGGCGTCGGAGACTGAGCCAGCCCGGCGGGCCCAAGCGCAAAGACGCATATGAAGGCCACCGCGGTATAGAGAATGACAACTCCGGCCACTCCCCACAGCAAGGCCCTGACGAGATCGCGGCGTGGATCACGCATTTCGGCGGCAACGAAACTGGCCGTCTGCCAGCCGCCATAGGAGAACATCACCGGCGTCATGGCGGCCCCGATGGCTGCCATCATTCCGGCGGACGACTTGATTGGCGGCGGTCTTAGAAAGTCGGCATTGGCCGGAGCGAACCACCAACCGGCCAGGACGAGCAGGGCGATCGCCAGGATCTTGAGCAGCATCAGGCCACTCTGGACGGTGCCACCGGCGCGCACGCCCAGGCAATTTATGGCGACCAGCAGCAGCAGTACGGCCGCCGCGACGACTCCATCCGGCAGAGCGAGCGAGGTGAGCTGGTCAAAATAGCGGGCAAAGGTGATGGCGACAGCGGCCATGCCGCCCGATTGGATCACCAGCAGTAGCGACCAGCCATAAAGGAAGGCGGGCGTCGGCCCATAGGCATCGCGCAGATAGGCATATTGTCCGCCGACATGCGGCCTGCGGTCGGCGAGCTCGGCATAGACCAGGGCGCCGGCCATGGCGATGAGGCCGCCCAGCACCCAGACACCAATGATTAGCCAGGGCGTCTCGACATGCCGGGCAACTTCCGCCGGGTTAACGAAGATGCCGGCGCCGATGATCCCGCCCATGACCAGCATGGTGGCGTCGAACGGGCCGAGGCGGCGGGCCAGGCCGTGAGTAGCCACGGATTCAGCGCCGCTCATGCGGCGTCGATGACATCGCGCATCGAGTAAAGACCGGCCGGCTTGCCCCTGAGGAACTTCGCCGCCGCCAGCGCGCCACGGGCGAAAATCGCCCGGCTCTCGGCGCGATGGGATAGGATTATCCGCTCGTCAGGTCCCAGGAACATCACGTCATGGTCGCCCGCGACGGTCCCGCCACGGATCGCGGAATAGCCGATGGCGCCTTGCTGGCGCTTCAGGCCGGTGCCGTCGCGCCCTCGCTCGACCTCCGATCCCCCGCCGCGACCCTTGTCGGCCGACGCTCCCAGGTGAAGCGCGGTGCCCGATGGCGCATCGGCCTTCTTGTTGTGATGCGCCTCGACGATCTCGATGTCCCATTCTTCCGGCCCGAGTATGCGCGCAGCACGCTCCGTGAGATCCGCGAGCAATGCCACGCCGACCGACGTGTTGGGCGCCTTCAAGATCGGGATGGACTTTGCTGCCTCGGCGATCAACGCGTCATGTTCATCGATCAGTCCGGTAGTGCCGATCAGCAGCGGCACGCCCGCTGACACCGCGCGATCGAGGCTGGCGCGGAGCGCGTCCGGCGCTGAGAAGTCGATCAGCACCTCGCCATGGTCATTATCGACCTGGAAGCCTGGCTCTTTGGCGATTGCTGCCTGGATGGCCTTTCCCATCCGCCCGTCGGGCGCGAACAGGGCAATGCGGACAGGCTGCTGGTCGGTGCGCATGGCCGGTTGATGGCCGAAGCCTCAAGGCTTCGCAATGCCCAGCCGCTCCTGAAGAGCCAGCGCCGCCGCCGGAGCCCGGACCTTCGCCCCATTGATCATGAAGATATAGCTGTCGCGGCCGTCCTCTTGCCACTTCCTCGCCAGTCCGGCGAAGCGGTCGAGCGATTTGCCGTCGTAGCCGGTCGGAACGTCTTCATTCATTCGCTGCAAACGCGCGTACCGAAAGCCGGCCGTGTCCATGTCGATCAATGGAAATTCGTCATCGTCGCCCCAGACCACCGCGACACTACGATCGCGGCACAGCGAGAAGAAGGCTTCATCGCGGAAGCTGTCGTGGCGAGGTTCGATCACATGGCGCAACGGGATGCCGTCGTGCTCTGCGGGGAGCAGGTCAAGGAAGGCCGCAATATCCTCCCGGTCGAATTTCCGCCGTGCGGCCAGCATCCATAAGATGGGGCCGAGCCGGTCACGGAGCGCGGTCAGTCCCTGCGCCAGGAAATTGCCAATGCCTTCTCCGGCGTCGGTGAGCTTCGGCCTGGTCACGACGTAACGCGATCCCTTGACGCTGAACTGGAATCCATCAGGCACCGCCTTTGCCCAATTTTCCCAGCTTTTCGGGCTTTGACGGCTGTAGAAGGTGGCGTTGATCTCGATCGCGCCGAACGCCAGCGCGGCAAGTTCGAGCTCACGCTTTTGCGGTAGGTCATCGGGATAGAAAGTCCCGCGCCATGGCTCATAGGTCCAACCGCCGATGCCGATGCGAATGACTGGCTTGCTCATCTCGGCAGCAACGGCCGAAGGTGCCGAAAGTTTACGGCGCCGTGGCCGCAGGCGT
>DATJKE010000187.1:0-7137 GCA_035491735.1 Sphingomicrobium sp. | reverse complement strand
TCAGCTCAACCTTGACTTGGGCGCGCTCCCACCATAGGGGAGCCGCCGGTTTCATACCTCCTACAACTCAAGCATTACGAAGGCAGGCGTTCCGGCCATGAAGATTCGCAATTCCCTGAAGTCGCTGAAGTCGCGTCATCGCGATTGCCGGGTGATTCGCCGTCGCGGCCGCACGTACGTCATCAATAAGACGAACCGCCGCTTCAAGGCGAGGCAGGGCTAACTCAGCTCGCCAATCGGCTTTAAAAGGCCTCCGCCGTGCCGGCGGGGGCCTTTTTGCGTCTGCGAAACGGATAACTGGCAGCGATTTGTGCGTTTTGTTGCTGAACAGCTGTGTCAGCGCGCGTTAAGCTCGATTCGCTTATCTCTCGAAGCCAAGGAGTGAGTGACATGACTCGCATGGTGAAGATTGTTCTCGGAATTGGCGCACTGGCGCTGGCTGCAACCGCGGCCTCGGCTGCCTATGCCCAGGCGACCAGTGGCAACGACCAGGCGACGCCGAACAGCTTCAATTGGGAAATTAAGGACGGCAAGCGCGTCCCTAAGGGCCAGCGCCAAACCAACGCCGACGGCAGCTGGCGAGAAGAACTCCGCCAGGGCAAATGCGTCACAATCAAGGAAAAGTCGGCGGCGGGTGAGTATAAGGAAACGAGGAAGTGCGACTAGTCTAGCTCGCGCTGTTGCCAATTTTGGCATTCTCCAGCCCGGTGCCGCCCTCGGTGCCGGGCTGAACTATGCAGGCAGGCAGGCCGATCTTCGCATTGTCGTCGCACAGACGGACCTGGACGCTGTCGTTGGCGGAAATGAACAGGGCCCATTGGCGATCATCGCCGCACTTCGCGGTCCACATGTCCATATCCTTGTAACGCGTGACATAGCCGGTCGAGACGATCCGGGCGCAGCGCAGCCCCTGGTCGGCGATTGCGCGCTTCAGGGCAATCGCCCGGTCGAGGTCGTTGAGGTCGAACAGCTGCTGCTGCGCCTCGCTGCGAACCATGATGTCATTTTGCACTGGCTGCTCGGCCGGCGCGCCTCCCTTGCAGGCAGCCAGCGTTGCAAGCGAAAGCATCAGGGCCGCACCACGCATTTTCGTCTCCTCCTGCGGGCTAACGCAGACATCATCGCTTAAGCTCCCGATCGGCGTCGCTGCAACATAGCCGCCACCGCGCCGGTGCTGGCACCGTCGACCAGTGCCACGAAGATCGTGTCGTCACCGGCCAAGGTGCCGGCAACTTCTTCCAGCCCGGCTGCATCCAAAGCATTGGCAACCAGGTTGGCCGAGCCAGGCGGGGTCTTGAGGACCAGCAGATTGCCGGCGGGAATGATCGCATCGACCCACTCGGCAAGTAGCCGGTCGAGCTTGGCGGCGGCATGACCGAGTTCGACCTGGTCCGGCATCACATAACGAATCGATCCGTCGCGCTTCAGCTTGACCGCGCCCAATTCCAGGAGATCGCGGCTGACGGTAGCCTGGGTGGCGGCAATTCCGGCGAGCGACAGTCGGGCGACCACTTCCTCCTGGCTGCCGACGCGGAACTCTCGAAGCCAGTCGGCAATCATCCGCTGGCGTTGGCTCTTGCCTGTCATTGGCCGCTCTCCCCAACCACCATGGTCCCAATGCCTTCATCGGTGAAAAGCTCGACCAGGATCGCATGTTCGGCGCGGCCATCGATCATGTGCGCGCTGCCGACGCCGCCCTCGACCGCTTCGGCGCAGGCCAGGAGCTTGGGGATCATCCCGCCGGTGACGCTTTCGTCGGCGATGCGATGGCGTGCTTCGGCGGCGGTGAGGCGATGGACCAGGCTGGCGGGGTCGTCCGGATCCTCGAGCAAGCCGGCTGTTCCGGTCAGGTAGATGATCTTCTCCGCCTTCATCGCCACCGCAATGGCCCGCGCGGCATCGTCGGCGTTGATATTGTAGGGTTGGGCCGTCGCATCCGCACCGACGGTCGAGACGATCGGAATCAGGCCATCATCATGAAAATCGTGGAGCAAGTCGCCGCGCACCTTGGTGACGCGTCCGACGAAGCCCAGCCGCTCGTCGACCGGCTCGACCTCCAGCAGTCGTCCGTCCTCCCCGGCGACGCCGATCGCTACCGGCTCCAGCGCATTGATCGCGGCGACCAGGTCGCGGTTGGTCTTGCCGACCAACACCATGCGGACGATGTCCAGCGTTTCGGCATCCGTTACCCTTAGGCCATCGACGCGCTTCACCTCGATGCCGGCCTTGGCCATTTCGACATCGATCTGCGGGCCGCCGCCATGGACCAGCACAGGCCGGATTCCGACCGAGTGGAGCAGCAATATGTCCTTGGCCAGGCTGCGCATCCTTGCCGGATCGGTCATCGGCACTCCGCCAACCTTCACCACGATCGTCTTGCCGGTGAAGCGGCGGATATAGGGCAGAGCCTCGATCAGGATGCGCGCGGTTTCGTTGACGGTAATCATGACGTCGCCGCATTTTCCTTGATGTAGCCCGGGCCCAGATCGACCGAGACGGCCCTGCCCTGGCCCGAGCCAAGCCCGAGGTCGACGAGGATGTCGATTTCCTCGCCTTTCATATGGGCGCGCACGGCGTCGGCGTCGTGCGGGGTTTCGACGCCCGCTTCCGCGACTTTGATGCCGCCGTAGGAAACGCTGGACCGTTCGGTCTCGAACTCGACGCCGCAGGATCCGGCTTCGGCCAGCAGCCGGCCCCAATAGGCGTCGGCACCATACCAACTGCACTTGATCAGCTGGTTGTTGCCGATCGAACGGGCGACCTTCCGCGCTTCGGCGTCGCTCGCCGCCCCCATGACGTTCACCACGACCAGTTTGGTCATGCCCTCCGCGTCGCGCGCCATCTGCAGCATCAGCTCCTCGCATACCTGCCGCACGTCGTCCTCGAACCGGGCGAGGTCGGCGGGACGGCCTTTGCGGCCGCTGGCGAACAGCATGACGGTGTCGTTGGTCGAAGTGGCGCCATCGGTGATCAGCGAATTGAAGGTGGCGTCGGCGGCGCGGAATAGGATCGGCTTCAACTCTTCCGGCGACAACCTGGCGTCGGTGGTAAGGAAGGCGAGCATGGTCGCCATGTTGGGCGCCAGCATGCCGCAGCCCTTGGCCATTCCTCCAACGGCATAATCTTTGCGAACGACCTGCGCTTCCTTGGGCCGGGTGTCGGTGGTGAGAATGCCCTTGGCTGCGTCGCGATGACCGTCGCGGTTGAGCCTTTGGCCAAGCGTCGGGATTGCGGTCAGGATTTTCCGCATCGGCAAGCGAAAGCCGATCAGTCCGGTCGAGCAGACCAGCATGTCGCGCGGATCGCAGCCGACGGTCTCGGCCGCGGCGGCGCACATTGCCTCCGAGTCCGCCCGCCCCTTGGCGCCGGTGCCGGCGTTGGCGTTGCCGCTGTTGACGATGACGCCCGAAGCGTAACCGCCCGATACGTTGAGACGTTCCAGGCTCGCCTCGACCGGCGGTGCACGGAACTTGTTCTGGGTAAAGACCGCGGCGGAGGGCACCGGCCTGCCGTCATCCGTGGCAAGCAGGCTGACGTCGCGGCGCCCTCTTGCCTTGATTCCGGCGGCGAGGCCCGATGCGACAAACCCTTCGGCGGCGGTAACGCTCAAGGATAGACTCCCATATTCGACAGGCCCGCGCCCTCATCGAGGCCGAGCATCAGGTTGGCGCACTGGATCATTTGGCCCGCCGCGCCCTTGCCGAGGTTGTCGATCGCGGCGAGCGCGACGACCGTTCCGGTCCGCTCGTCATAGCGAGCGCTGAGGAAAGCGGCGTTCGAGCCGGTGGCCCATTTCGTCTCTGGCGGGGTTGCCCCGGCATGGACGAAGGCTTCGCCGGCATAGGCCTTCTGGAGGATCTCGAGCGGGTCCGAGGGGCCCGTCGCCCGGGCATAGCAGGTCGCCAGGATGCCGCGGCTGGCCGCCATCAAGTGCGGCGTGAACAACACCTCGGCACCGGTGGTCAGCTCCATCTCCGCGGTGTGGCGGTGCTTGATGAGGCCATAGGCGCGAAAGCTGCCGTCGACCGCGCAGAAATGGGTGCCCGCACTGGCCGCGCGGCCCGCGCCGCTGACACCCGATGCGGCGTCAACGATGATGCCCTGCATCTCGATCGCTCCCGCGTCGATCAGCGGTTTGAGCGCCAGGCTGGCGGCGGTGGGGTAGCAACCCGGCGCGGCGACCAGCTTCGAACCCTTGATTTCATCGCGGCAAAATTCGGGCAGCCCGTAGGCGAAGCTGCCCAGCAGTTCGGGCCGGGCATGTGCCTCACCATACCAACGCTCAAACTCTTCAGCGTTGTCGAGCCGGAAATCAGCGCCGAGGTCGACGAAGGGGATGCCCGGCGCGAGCAACTCGTCGGCGAGCCGTTGGGTTTCGCCGTGGGGAAGGGCAGCAAGAATCAGGTCGCAGCCCTGCAGGAGTGCCGCATCCCAGGCGGCAAAGCTCATGTCCGGATAGGCCAGCGCGAGGTGCGGATGGACCGCCGCGGCCTGCTGCCCGGCGCTGGACGCGCCGAAGGCGACACCGACCTCCATCGCCGGGTGCCGGGCGATGAGGCGCATCAATTCGCCGCCGACATAGCCGGAGGCGCCAAGGATTGCGGCGCGAATCATTCGCGCCATATGCAAATCTATGTATAAATATGCAACTACTCAGTCGCGATATTCGATTTTCACCTTGCTGGCGGCTTTTACCGCCCGCTCGGTGGCTTGTTGGACTGTCTCGTCGCGGGCCAGCGCCACGCCCATTCGCCGGTTCTTGAGGGTGTTGGGCTTGGCAAACAGCCTAAGGTCGACCGGCCGGCCCGGCGCTCCCACCGCAAGCGCGTCGGCCACTCTATTGAAACCAAAACTGTGACTTTCCTGGGTCCCCAGGATGACGGCCGATGCTGAAGGACCGGCCAGTTCGATCGCCGGGATCGGCAGGCCGAGAATGGCGCGAAGGTGCAGCTCGAACTCGTTCGGATTCTGCCCGATCAGCGTGACCATGCCGGTGTCGTGGGGGCGGGGGCTCAGTTCCGAGAATATCGCCCGGTGGCCGCAGATGAAGAATTCGACCCCGAAAATTCCCCAGCCGCCCAGCGCTTCGACGATCTTGCGGGACTGATGGCAGGCCGAGCCCAGCGCACCTTCAGAAATGGCGGCCGGCTGCCAGCTTTCGCGATAGTCGCCGGCCTCCTGGCGATGCCCGATCGGCGGGCAGAACAACACGCCGTCCCTGGTGGCGACGGTCAGCAGAGTGATCTCGGAATCGAAGTTGATGAATTCCTCGACGATCACCCGCGGCCGGTCGCCGCGCATATTGGCCACGGCATAGTCGAACGCCGTGCCCAGTTCTTCCTCGGTGGCGGCGACGCTCTGGCCCTTGCCGCTCGAGGACATGACCGGCTTCACCACTGCAGGCAGGCCGACGGTTGCCGCGGCGGCGATCGCCTCGTCGCGCGTCTCGGCGAACAGGTAGCGCGAGGTGGTGAGCCCAAGCTCCATGGCCGCGAAGTCGCGAATGCCGTCGCGGTTCATGGTCAGCTGGACGGCCTTTGCCGAGGGCACGACCTTCCAGCCTTCGGCCTCCAGCTCCGCCAGCGTCGCCGTGTCGATCGCCTCGATTTCCGGGACAATATAGTCAGGCCGGTGCTTCTCGACCGCGGCGCGAAGCTTTGATCCATCGAGCATCGCGAACACCTCGCGCTCGTCGGCAAGCTGCATTGCCGGCGCATCGTCATAGCGGTCGCAGGCGATGACCTGACAGCCGAGGCGTTTCGCGGCAATGGTGAATTCGCGGCCCAGTTCGCCTGAGCCAAGCAGCATGATCGTGGCGAGATACATGTTTGCCCCCTAGCGGGCTTGCGCGAGATTGGGGAGGCGGCAATGTTCGGCCGCGAAGCAATCCTGAAAGGCCCGCCGATGCGCCGACTAGCCGCCCTTGCCCTGATCCCGCTGATCGCGGCCGCTCCCGCCGCCAAGCCCAAGACCCCGAGCGAGATCGTCGCAGCGGCGCCAAGGGCCGACTGGCGCGAAATCTCGGCCGAAGATCTTGCCGTGTTTGAACTTCAAGGTGGGAAGAAAGTGGTGATGCAGTTGGCGCCGTCGTTCGCGCCGGTCCATGTCGCCAATATCCGCGCCTTGGCCCGCGGGGGCTGGTGGAACGGGGCTACCATCTATCGGGTCCAGGATAATTATGTGGTCCAATGGGGCAATAATGAGAGCGAGAAGCCTTTTCCCGCCGGGGTCGTGGCCAAGCCGCCTGCCGAATATCATCGTGCCCGCAAGGGGCTGCCGATCACGCCGCTCGGTTCGCCGGACGCTTATGCGCCCGCCGCGGGTTTTGCGGGGGGATGGCCGGTCGCCTATGACCCAAAGGCCGGCACGGCCAACCTCGCCCATTGCTATGCGATGGTCGGGGTCGGGAGGAACCTGTCGCCGGACACCGGGACCGGCGGCGAACTCTATGCAGTGATTGGCCACGCGCCGCGCCACCTCGATCGCAACATTGCGCTGGTTGGCCGGATTGTCTCGGGCTTCGAGACAATGAGCTCGCTCCCCCGCGGCACCGAGGCGCTCGGCTTCTATAAGGAGCGTACGTCTGACGTGCCGATTGTCAGTGCGAAAATTGCGGCCGACCTGCCGGCCGCCGAACGTCCCCGGTTCGAATATCTCACCGGGCCGTCCTTCACCGCCTATTTGCACGCACGAAAAAACCGGCAGGACGATTTCTTCATTCGTCCTGCCGGCGGGGCAGATCTGTGCAATGTCAACGTGCCGGTGAGACCGGTCCCTGCGGGTTAGGCTGCGTAAGCGGTTTCGTGGATCCGATTGCGGTGCTGGATGACAATCGGCCCATTGTGATGGCGCATGCTGGCCTCGGCCAGCGGGAGGGCCGTTGCGCAGAAGGCGCATTCGGCCGACATGCGGCCGATCAGCCATTGGGTCCTACCGCAGCCCGGGCAGTGATTCACTTCATGCTCGCGATAGACGACGTGGTATCCGCGCCCGGCGGGGTCGTGTCTCATTTGCAGGTCGCTCAGCGTGGGAACTGAAGCCATGAGGAGTTTCCTTTCGGTGGCGATGAACGACCGAAATCGTGCCCGGTTGCACGAAATCGTTTCCTAGAGTGCCCGCAGTCCCTCCGCGGGACGC
>DATJKE010000186.1:0-9029 GCA_035491735.1 Sphingomicrobium sp. | reverse complement strand
GCCTTCATCGTTCGCGCCGACGACCCCGGCCTTTCGGTGGCCGAGCGGATCGAGGTGATCGCTCCCCATCCGCTCGCCCGGCTCAAGTTCGACGGCGTCCGCGCCGAGCTGCTCGACCCATTCGGCGACGGCTTCAAGGTCGCGATGCAGACGCTCAATCTGTTCCGGGTGACGGTCGGCGCGGCGGCGCTTGGCTTCGCCCGCCGGGCGCTCGACGAGGCGCTGGCCTTTGCCACCACCCGCAAGCTCGGCGACGGCTTGCTCGCCGACAATCCGGTAACCTGGGACAAGCTCGCGGGCATGAAGATGGCCGTGGACGCTTCGGCATTGCTCATCGCCCGCGCCGCCTGGGAGCAGGATGTCGGCAAAGCGGACAACCGCCGCGCCGCAGCTATGGCCAAGCTCCACGCCACCGAGGAAGCGCAGAAGGTAATCGACGCCGCGGTGCAGATGCACGGCGGCCTCGGCGTCACCGTCGGCGCCAAGGTCGAGGAGCTCTACCGCGAGATTCGCGCCCTTCGCATCTACGAAGGGGCCAGCGAAGTGCAGCGGATGATCATCGGCCGGGACGTGGTAAAGGAGGCGCGATGAAGAGCCTCCTTCCTCCCGGCTGGCCAAGGCCAAAGGGCTATTGCAACGGCATGGCGGCGCATGGCCGGATCATCGTCACCGCCGGCGTCGTCGGCTGGGACGAAAATGAGCATTTCGTTTCCAACACGATTGCCGGCCAATTCGCCCAGACTCTCAAGAATATCCTCGCCATCCTCGAGTGCGACGGCGCCGGGCCGAAGAACCTCGCCCGGCTGACTTGCTACGTCACGTCGATCGACGAATATCTCGCCAGCCTCAAGGAAATCGGCACGGCCTGGAAGGAGATCATGGGCCCTCATTATCCGGCCATGGCGTTGGTCGAAGTCGTCAGGCTGGTCGAGCCCGCCGCCAAGGTAGAAATCGAGGCGACGGCGGTGGTGCCTGAGTGAGTTACGACTCCTTCGTTCGTGATCGACTGCCGCCCGAGAACGAGCTGCCAGAATTTCTGCCGCTCGATTATCCGGCAAGGCTCAACGCCGCCGCTGAGTTGCTTGAAGGCGGCAAACCAGGCGACCTCGCCATCGTCAACGCCCATGGCCGCTGGACATATGCCGATCTCGACGACTTCTCCGGCCGCGTCGCCCGGCTGCTGGTCGAGGAGAAGGGCCTCATCCCCGGCAACCGTGTGCTGCTGCGCGGGCCCAATGGCTACACCATGTTCGCCGCCTGGCTCGGCGTGCTGAAGGCCGGCGGCGTGGTGGTGACCACCATGCCGCTCCTCCGCCCCGGCGAGATTGCGACGGTGATCGACAGTGCCGAGATCAGCCATGCGATCGTCGACAGCCGCTTCATCGGCGACTTCCGCGGCGCCATGAGCCAGACCCGCTTCGTCAAGCATCTCGTCAAATATGACGGCGACTATGGCAAGGGCGAGCTCGAGATGCGCTGCGCGTCCTTGAAGCCGCTCGACCCGGTGGACACCGGCCGCGACGACCCGGCGATGGTCGCGTTCACCAGCGGCACTACCGGCATCCCCAAGGGCTGCATCCAGTATCACCGCGACATCCTCGCGCCGTGCGACACTTTCGCCAAAAATCATTTCCGAATGGGGCCGGGCGATATTGTCATGACCAGCGCGCCGATCGCCTTCACCTTCGGGCTCGGCGCGACCCTGATGTTCCCGCTTTTCTTCGGCGCCGCCACCGCAACGATCGAGCAGCCCTCGCCGCCGACGATGCTCGAGGCGATGGCCAAATTCGGCGTCACCCACCTCGCGACTGCCCCGACCGCCTACAAGGCCATGCTGTCACAGCCTGGCCTGGCCGACGCATTGAAAAGTCTAAGATGCTGCCTGTCGGCCGGCGAGCATCTCCCCAGTGCGACCTGGGCCGCATGGAAGGCGCATACTGGAATCTCGATCGTCGACGGCATCGGGTCGACCGAGATGATGCACGTCTTCATCTCCGAAAGCGGGGACGCGATCCGCCCCGGCTCCACTGGCCGCGCAGTGCCGGGCTATGACGCAACGGTGCTTGACGCCGACGGCAATCCCATGGCCGAGGGCGAAGGCCGGCTGGCGGTCAAGGGCCCGACCGGCTGCCGCTACCTCGATGACCCGCGCCAGAAAAATTATGTCGAGCGCGGCTGGAACTTGACCGGCGACACCTACCGCAAGGACGCCGACGGCTACTTTTGGTACGTCGCCCGCAGCGACGACATGATCGTGTCGAGCGGCTACAATATCGGCGCGCCGGAGGTGGAAAATGCGCTGCTCGGCCACCCCGCCGTCGCGGAATGCGCGGTGATCGGCGTCCCCTGCCCCGAGCGCGGCCAGAAGGTGAAGGCGTTCATCGTCGCGGCGGCCAATGTGACACCGAACGAGGCCTTGATTTCAGAACTCAAGAATTTCGCGAAGGCAACAATTGCGCCATACAAATACCCGCGCGAAATCGAGTTTGTCGAGGCACTACCGAAGACAGCGACGGGAAAATTGAGAAGGGTGGAGTTGAGGAATCGTGGCTGAGGAATGGCGATCGAAGAATCTCGATACAGTCCAACGACTGCGCGGACAGCATTTCATAAGGAAGCCCTACTCGGCATACCGGCCCGATTGGGATCACGACCATTGTGCCGTCTGTTGGGTGAAACTCATGGAGCCGAATGTGTCGGGCGAAGGCATCATCCACGAAGGCTATGCGGTCACAGCAGATTATCCGCACGGCGCCGATTACGAGTGGATTTGCCCGGACTGTTTCGAGTTAGGGAAAGACCAAATGAATTGGCGAGATGTCACTTAAGACACGCGGGTAGCACTCACTCAAACTCCACGATGACCTGATCGACCGCCAGGCTGTCGCCGGCCTTCGCCGAGGTCGCCTTGACCGTGGCGGTCTTCTCGGCGCGGAGGATGTTCTCCATCTTCATCGCTTCCACGACCGCGACGGGCTGGCCGGCCTCGACCGTATCGCCGGCCTTGACCTCCAGCCGCGTCAGCAGCCCCGGCATCGGCGCCAGCAGGAACCGCGACATGTCCGGCGGCACCTTCTCAATCATGTGCCTGGCAAGCTCGGCGATATGCCGCGGCACCACCACCACCTTGTGCGCAGCGCCCCGCGTCGTCAGCGTCCAGCCGCGGCCCCTCTTCGCCACCTGGACGATGCGGGTCCGGCCATCCATCTGCGCGACCAGCAGCTTGTCGCCCGGCGCCCAGTCGCCGATCACGTCGATCGCTTCGCCGCCTTCGACGATGGCGAGGTTGCCGCCGTCATAGGGCGCGATGGCGACGGTGAAGTCGCGCTTGCCGATCCGAACAACCTGCACCGCTTCGGGGAACACCGGCCTGCCCAGCTGCCCGTCGATCAGCGCCGCGCGTGTCTCGTAGGTCAGTTCGACGATCGCGGCCAAAGCGGCGAGGTCGGTCAGCAATTGCTCGTCGGCCGGCGCTCCATGGAATCCTTCCGGATATTCTTCGGCGATGAAACCAGTGGTGATGTTGCCGGACCTAAAGCGCGGGTGCTGGAGCAGGGCCGAGAGGAAATCGATGTTGTCCGATATGCCGTCGAGCTGGAACGCGTCGAGCGCAGCCACTGCCTCGTCGATCGCGCCATCCCGCGACGGCGCCCAGCTGATCAGCTTGGCGATCATCGGGTCGTAGAACATGCTGACTTCGCCGCCCTCGTAGACGCCGTCGTCGACGCGGATCACGCTGCCGCCACTGCGGTGCTCGACTGGCGGGCGATAGGTGGTCAGCCGCCCGGTCGAGGGCAGGAAGCCGCGATAGGGATCCTCGGCATAGACGCGCGCCTCGATCGACCAGCCATTGAGCGGCACGTCTTCCTGCTTGACCTTGAGCTTCTCGCCCGCCGCAACGCGGATCATCTGCTCGACCAGGTCGATGCCGGTCGTTTCTTCCGTCACCGGATGTTCGACCTGCAGCCGCGTGTTCATTTCGAGAAAGTAGAAGCTCTTGCCGGTCGTGTCCGCGCCGGAGACGATGAGCTCGACCGTCCCCGCCGAGTGATACCCGACCGCCCGGGCCAGCGCGACGCATTGCTCGCCCATCGCCTCGCGCATTTCCGGACTGACGAAAGGCGACGGCGCTTCCTCGATCACCTTCTGGTGGCGGCGCTGGATCGAGCATTCGCGCTCGTTCAAATAGAGGATGTTGCCGTGCTTATCGCCGAGGATCTGAATTTCGATATGGCGCGGGTCTTCAATGAACTTCTCGATAAACACCCGGTCGTCGCCGAAGCTCGCCAATCCCTCGCGCTTGGTCGCCTCGAAGCCTTCGCGGACGTCCTTCTCGGTGTAAGCGAGGCGCATGCCCTTGCCGCCGCCGCCGGCGCTGGCTTTCATCATCACCGGGTAGCCGATGTCCTTGGCGATCTTCACCGCCTCGTCGGTCGAGGCGATGTCGCCGAGATATCCGGGAACGACATTGACCCCCGCCTTGGCCGCCAGCTTCTTGGATTCGATCTTGTCGCCCATCGCGGCGATGGCCTTCACCGGCGGGCCGATGAAAGCGATGCCGGCCTTTTCGAGCGCCTTTGCGAAGGTGGTTCGCTCGGAAAGGAAGCCATAGCCCGGATGCACCGCCTCGGCCCCGGTCGCCTTGCAGGCGTCGATGATCAGCTCGGCCTTGAGGTAGCTTTCCGCCGCCGGTGCCGGCCCGAGCCGCACGCTCTCGTCGGCCATGCGGACATGAGGGCTGCGGGCATCAGCGTCGGAATAGACCGCGACCGTCTTGATCCCCATGCGCTTGGCGGTGCGGATGACGCGGCAGGCGATTTCCCCGCGATTGGCGATGAGGATTTTCTTGAACATCGGAGCTCCGCTTGGCGCCGAAGGGCGGTGGCGGATCTTGCCGCCTCCTTAGGCAAGCCGAGTCGCTATCTTCGCGTCGGGGTCGCTGTCAACGTTGCAACCCGCATCGTTAGCTGCTGCTCGATGCAGCCGACCCGTTCGTTGCCGGGCGGGCAGTGTTGGGGAAGCGCCCGCACCCAATCATCGTGCTCCCGGGCGAAATCTCGACGCTCGGGACTTGCGGCACCCCTTGCGATGCCGGGCCCCACGCCGCCCAGCCGCTGCTCTTCGCGAAGCATTTGCTGCAACAGGTCGCGGAGGTGTTGCTTCTGTTTGGCCAATTCCTGCAGCTCTGCCGCCAGCTGCTTCAAATCCTCGCGCACACTTCCGCTTTGCAGCTTCAAACACTCATTGACGAGAAATTCAGCCGGCAGCGCGCGAATGCTTGTGCCTGTGGCTGGGCTCGCAGCGGTTGGCTGGGCAGCAGCGAGGGCCGCAACCAAGAAATATTGGAGCATGGGCCGCTCCTTGGGCTGGCGGCGCGAAAATACCCCTTGTCTCCGTCGGTTACAACGGACTCATTCAGCCGCTTCCTCGACCGGCGGCTTGTTATGGCCGAGCAGGCGCAGCACCTCGTCCGCCGCGTCGGCGAGGTTTGTCCCCGGCCCGAAGATCGCCTGCACCCCCGCCTCGCGCAGCATGGCATAGTCCTGCGGCGGGATGACGCCGCCGGCGACCACCTTGATGTCGGCGCGGCCGGCTTCTTTCAGCGCCGCGATCAGCTCCGGGATCAGCGTCTTGTGGCCCGCCGCCAGGCTCGACGCGCCGACCACGTCGACGTCGTTCTCAACCGCCAGTTCGGCCGCCTCGCGCGGCGTCTGGAACAGCGGCCCGGCGATCACTTCGAACCCCAGGTCGCCAAACGCCGAACTGACCAGATTGGCGCCGCGGTCGTGGCCATCCTGGCCCATTTTAGCGACCAGGATGCGGGGCTTGCGCCCCATGCGTTTGGCTACCGACCGGGTCCCAGCCACCGCATCTTTCCAGCGGCCGTCGTCGCGTTTGCCATAGATGCCGCGCACCGGCTCCGGTTTGGTATGATAGCGGCCAAAGGCCCGCTCCAGCGCGTCCGAAATTTCGCCCAGCGAGCAGCGCTCCCGCGCGCATTCGACGGCAAGGGCGAGCAGGTTTCCGTCGTCGCGCGCGCCCGTCTCCAGCATATCCAGCGCCGCGCGCGCCTTCGCCTCGTCGCGGCCCTTGCGCATCTTCTCCAGCCGCGCGATCTGGCCGGCCCGGACCTTGGCATTGTCGACCTCGAGGATGTCGATCTCCGGCTCATTCTCCAGCCGGTAGCGGTTGACGCCGACGATGACCGTTTCGCCCATGTCGACCTTGGCGGCGCGCTCGGCGGCGGCTTCCTCGATCCGCATCTTCGGCAGCCCTTCGGCGACCGCCTTGGTCATGCCGCCATGCTGCTCGACTTCCTCGATCAGCGCCCAGGCCCGCTCCTCAAGCTCCCGCGTCAAAGCCTCGACATAGTAAGAGCCACCGAGAGGATCGGCGACCGCGGTCACTCCACTCTCCTCGGCCAGGATCAGCTGGGTGTTGCGGGCGATCCGGGCCGAGAAATCGGTCGGCAGCGCAATCGCCTCATCGAAGCTGTTGGTATGCAGCGACTGGGTTCCCCCCAGCACCGCCGCCAGCGCCTCGATCGTGGTGCGGATGACATTGTTGTACGGGTCCTGCTCGGTCAGCGACACGCCGCTGGTCTGGCAGTGGGTGCGGAGCAGCTTCGACTTCTCGGTCTTGGCCCCCAGATCGGTCATGATCCGCGCCCACAGCGTCCTCGCTGCACGCAGCTTCGCGACCTCCATGAAAAGGTTCATGCCAATGCCGAAGAAGAAGCTCAGCCGCGGCGCGAAATCATCGATGTCGAGCCCATCGGCCTTCGCGACGCGGACATATTCCATGCCGTCGGCCAGCGTGTAGGCCAGCTCCTGCACCGCCGTCGCCCCGGCCTCGTGCATGTGATAGCCGCTGATCGAGATGCTGTTGAACTTCGGCATTTCTTCCGCGCAGTAGGCGATGATGTCCGAGACGATCCGCATCGAGGGTTCTGGCGGGTAGATGTAGGTGTTGCGGACCGCGAACTCCTTGAGGATGTCGTTCTGGATCGTCCCGGTCAGCTGGCTCCTGGCGACGCCCTGCTCCTCGCCCGCGACAATATAGAAGGCCATCACCGGCAGAACCGCGCCGTTCATGGTCATGCTGACCGACATTTCGCCCAAGGGAATACCGTCGAACAGCAGCTTCATATCCTCGACGCTGTCGATCGCCACGCCGGCCTTGCCGACATCACCGGCCACGCGCGGGTGGTCGCTGTCATAGCCGCGGTGGGTGGCAAGATCGAAGGCCACGGAAAGCCCCTTCTGACCCGCCTTCAGGTTGCGGCGATAGAAGGCGTTGGATTCCTCGGCGGTCGAAAAGCCCGCGTACTGACGGATGGTCCAGGGCCGGCCAGCATACATCGTCGCATAGGGGCCCCGCGTGTACGGCGGCAGGCCGGGCAGGCCGCTCTCGATTCCGGCCGCATCCTCGGGACCGTAGACATTCTTGAGGCGGATATGTTCGGGCGTATCGCGGCCAAGGTCGCGGCCCTTGCTTTCCTTGCCGGCCAGCACCTTCCAGTCGTCGATATTCGGCTTCTTGGTCATTGGTTTCGCCCTAGCGCCAACGCCGCGCGTTTGCCAACCAGTCAGGGAGATGGCGAAGGTCTCAGCGCGAAGTCGAGAGCCTCCTCAACGATTCCCGGATCGACGAGGTGACCGCCGTTGAACCAACGCGTCCGGGGCCGCAACCCGGCCCTCGTCAGGGTTGGCAATATGTTTCCCGTGACGTTGGAGAAGGGCAGGATTTCATCCTTTCGGCCGTGCGCGATGAAAATGCGTTGCGACCGGTCGACGCGCGGCGGGATCGACAAAAACCCCGGAGACAGCGCGATGACGCTCTTGAATAACTCCGGATTGGCGAGGCCAAGCGAGAGTGCGTAGCTGGCGCCGTCGGAAAATCCGATCAGGACGATGCGCTCCGGATCGATCGACACCTGAGCGAACAGCTTGGCGAGGGCGGCATCGAGGTTTGCCGGGTCGGGCCCGAACTCTACTTGGCCGTTTGCCGATGTGCCGATGCGCCACGTGACATCGCTCGACTGTAGCGCCAGCAACACCGCGCCCCTTCGATCGGCAACAGGAATATATCGATCCAATACTCGGGACGCCTGGCCTCCTGCGCCGTGCAACAGGATGATTAGCGGCGAGCGTTCCAGTCTCTGTTTCGGGCGGTAAATATAGGCATTGTCGGAGGACCTGGACGCACCTGCAGGCAGTGTCGTGACTGCTTCCAGCGGTCGAGCACTGAGGAATGGGGATGCGGCATGGGCCGGTGAGGGCAGCGCGAGCGCCAATGCCAATGCTGCAATCCGCCTGATCATGATCAGCGTGGTTCGATAACGATCTCGGACGTGATCGAATTGGCGATGAAGCAGGCTTCGTGGGCCTTGTGGTGGAGATCGGCCAGCATCTCGTCGGTCGGCGCCACGTCGCCGTATACGATCCGCGGACGCAGCGTGATGCGGGTGATGCGGGTCTTCCCGTCATCCCCCTTTTCCATCTCGCCTTCGGCCTCGTCGTCATAGCTGGTGACGATCACCCCGGCGCGGCGAGCGAAGTCGAGGAAGAAGAGCATGTGGCAGCTCGCCGCGCTGGCGACGAACGCTTCCTCCGGATCGACCGCGTTCGGATTGGCCCAGGGCATCGGCACGATATGCGGGCTGGCCGAGGCCGCGACATTGGCGAGGCCGTCGAAATTCCAGCTGTGCGCCCGGCTATACTGCCCCTTGGCAAAGTCCTCGCCGGGCGAAGCGAACCAGCGGATCGTGGCGAAATGCTTGGCCATCAGTGCGCCTGCTTAGGCGATTCCATGATCTCCGTCAGCACCCCGCCCATGTCCTTGGGGTGGAGGAAGAAGATCGGCGTGCCGTGCGCCCCGATCCGGGTGTCCCCAAGGATCCGCACGCTTTTGCTGTCATAAAAAGCGCGCGCCGCTTCAATGTCCGGCACTTCGAAGCAGAGGTGGTGCTGCCCGCCGTCGGGATTCTTCTCGAGGAACTTCACGATCGGCGAATCCGCGCCCAGCGG
>DATJKE010000185.1:0-5830 GCA_035491735.1 Sphingomicrobium sp. | reverse complement strand
CGCTTCGGAGGCGAATTCGGCCTGTTGCAGTTCCGAATAGGCGGCCATGCCGCGGTCGCGGTAGCCCGAGGCCAACTCGAACATGCCATGATTGAGACTGTGGAAGCCGGCCAGGGTGACGAACTGGAACTTGTAACCCATGGCGCCGAGTTCCCGCTGGAATTTGGCGATGGTCGCCTCGTCGAGCTTGGCCTGCCAGTTGAAGCTGGGCGAGCAATTATAGGCGAGCAGCTTGCCCGGATATTGGGCGTGGACTGCCTCGGCGAAGATCCGCGCCTCATCGAGGTTGGGATGACTGGTTTCCCACCACAAGAGATCGGCGTGGGCCGCGAAGGCGAGGCCGCGGGCGATGCAATGGTCAAGCCCGGTGCCGTCCTTCAGGCGGAAAAAGCCCTCCGGGGTCCGCTCGCCGGTGAGGAATTGCCGGTCGCGTTCGTCGACGTCGCTGGTGATGAGTTTCGCGCTTTCCGCATCGGTGCGGGCGACGAGGATCGTCGGGACGCCGCTGACATCGGCGGCCAGCCGCGCCGCGTCGAGGTTGCGGATCGCAGCCTGGGTCGGGATCAACACCTTGCCGCCCAAATGGCCGCACTTCTTTTCCGAGGCGAGCTGGTCCTCGAAATGGACCCCGGCGACCCCGGCTTCGATATAGGCTTTCATGATTTCGAAGCAGTTCAAGGGGCCGCCGAAGCCGGCCTCGGCGTCGGCGACGATCGGCGCGAACCAATCGCGCTGCGCGCCGCCCTCGGCATGCTCGACCTGGTCGGCGCGCTGCAGGGTGCGGTTGATCTTCCGGGCGAGCTCCGGCCCGGTGTTGGCCGGGTAGAGCGACTGGTCTGGATACATGGCGCCGGCGGTGTTGGCGTCGGCGGCCGCCTGCCAGCCGGAGAGGTAGATCGCCTGCAACCCTGCGCGAACCATCTGCATCGCCTGGTTGCCGGTGACGGCGCCGAGCGCGCGGACCGGTTCGTCGCGCTTCAGCAAGTCCCACAGCTTGAGCGCGCCGCGACGGGCAAGGCTATGCTCGATCGGCACCGACCCGCGAAGGCGGATGACGTCTTCGGGCGAATAGGGCCGCTCGATCCCGTCGAACCGGCCGGGCGGGGCGATTACGATCTGGTCAAAACTTGTCATGCCTTGGTCCTTCGGTGACGCATTGGATTACGCAGAGAATCCAACACGGGAGCCGCAAAGACGCACCGGCAAAAAGCGTGTGCCTGTCATAACTTGACTTGTGATGCTTGGGCGAAATTGACAGAAGTTGATTCATGTCCAGCAAATTGTTCCTCGGCCATCGCCTTCGCCGCCTGCGCCGCGACCATGATCTGTCGCAGACCGACATGGCGCAGACGCTGGCGATCAGCCCGAGCTATTTGAACCATCTGGAGCGCAACCAGCGGCCGGTGACTGCCGCGCTCCTGCTCAAGCTGGCGGAACTGTACGAAGTCGATGTCCGCAGCTTCGCCGCCAACGGCGGAGCCAAGACCGGGCCGGATGCGCTGGGTGAAATATTCTCCGACGCGCTGCTGAGCGACCTTGGCGTGCCGCGCTACGAGCTGGCCGAGCTGGCCAACAACGCCCCGTCGATCGCCGACGCCATCGCCCGGCTTTATTCGGCGTTGAAAGAGGCCGGCCGCAACCCCAGCATGGCGAGTGCAGGCGATGCGCGCGCGCTGGTCACGCCGGAAAATTGGGTGCGCGACTATATCCAGCAGCACCGCAACTATTATCCGGCGCTGGAGGAAGCGGCCGAGACGCTGGGCGGGGCGCTCAGCGATCCGCTGTCGATGGCCGAGCCGATGCGGCGCCGGCTGAAGGAGGCGTGGGGCATCAGCGCGCGGGTCGTACCGCAGGAGGAGCTGGGCAATGTCAGCCAGCTCTATGACCCCGACCGGCGGCTGTTCCTGATCTCGGCGCAGCTAAGGCCGGAGAACCGCACGTTCGGGCTAGCGTACCAGCTGGCGCTGATCGAGTTCACGGCAGTGATCGACAAGATGGTCGCCGAGGCCGCACCGCCCGACGAGGGCATCCGCCAGCTCCTGCACATGAGCCTCGCCAACTATGCCGCCGGGGCGATCATGATGCCCTATGGCCGATTCCTCGCCAGCGCCGAGCAGTATCGATACTCGATCGACCGGCTGTGCGGCGAATATGGCGCCAATGTCGAACAGGTCGCCCACCGGCTGACGACGCTGGGCCGGGCCGGCGCGCGCGGCGTGCCGTTCTTCATGCTGCGGGTCGATCCGGCGGGGAATATTTCCAAACGCTATGCCGGCGAGAACTTCCCCTTCTCGCGGTTCGGCGGCACTTGCCCCCGCTGGAACCTCCACGCCGCTTTCCAGGCCGCGGGCCAGGTCGTCACCCAGCTGATCGAGACGCCTGACGGACAGCGCTTCTTCACCGTCGCCCGGACGATCGAGCGGCCGATCAAGTCGGACCTGTCAGGCGGGCTGCTGGCGATCGGACTCGGCTGCGACATCCGCCATGCCCATAGGCTTAGCTGCGCCGACGTCTACGATCTGGGCAAGGCGCCGGTGACGCCGGTCGGACCGGCCTGCGCAATCTGTCCGAGAATCGATTGCGGCTATCGGGCGACGCCGCCGGCCGGCCGGATGCTGGCCGTGGACAGCATGAAGAAAACGATTTCGCCCTTCCCGTTCGTGGCTAACTAGCAGCCTAGGGAGCCGCCACCTCCCGCTCGAGCGCCCCGCGATCCCACTGCGCCAGGTCGGCGGCGGCATCATAAGTCGATTGCAGGAAGGCCGTCAGCTCGGCTTCCGGATCGATGGACCGGCGGACCGCTTCATAGGGCAGGACGAACTCGCCGAGCGTTTCGTCGAAACGGGCAGCCTCGGGTCGGACGGCGGCATCGCGAAAGCCCACCGGCTCGGGATAGGCATAGCTGTAGAAGATCGGCTCGACCGCGGTCACTCCGCCCGGCCAGAAGCCGGCGCTCGACTCCTCGTGGCTATAGGCCTCGCGGGTGATGCGGTCGGGGAGGCCGGGGATCCCGCCGGGGTGCGGAGGGGCCGCACGGCCCGAAAAGCGGGTAACGGCCAGATCGAAGCTGCCCCAATAGAAATGGACCGGGCTGGCCTTGCCCTGGAAGCCGGCGCGAAAGCGTTCGAACACCGGCTCGATCCGAGCCAGGGCCGTGTGCAGGCGGCCAGCGGAATCTGGCCGATATTCGCGCGGCGCGGCATCTTCGGAAAAAGGAAGGGCGTCGGGAATCTCGTTGGGCTTGCCATTGAAGGACGATGGCAATCCATGCGCATCGAGCATCTCGATCAGGCATCGGTGAAGCGCGGCGATGCTGCCGATGTCGAGCGGGAGCAGGTCACGCTCGCCGTCCGCGACGTGAAGCACGATGGCGTCCCGGCACAGGTCGAGCGTCAGGGTGAAATTTCCTGCCGGCGCTGCAATCGGCTCGATCGCCAGCCCCTCCGCAACCGGATGAAGCGTCGCATGCCAGCCATGATTGGCCCAGGGCGCATGGGCAACGCGTAGCTTGCCGAGCATCTGGCTGGCCAGGTGCAGCAGTGCAAAGGTCGGCGAATCCCGCTCGACATCGAAGGCCGGCCAATCCAGCGCCATTTAGCACCTCCTTGCGTTCGCCCCCTTTTCCCTGCTTAAGCCGCCGTTCGTTCGAACCCAAGGAACTTCCACGTGTCCGTCCACCCGCTCCAGGCCCGCTTCAGCGAGGAAATTGCCGCCGCAGCCGACCTAGCCGCCCTGGACGCCGTGCGCGTCGCTGCCCTCGGCAAGTCCGGCGAAGTGACCCAGCTGTTGAAGTCGCTGGGCGGCATGGATGCCGAAACCCGGGCGGCCGAGGGGCCCAGGATCCACGCGCTGCGCGAGGCGGTGACCGAGGGAATCTCGGCCCGCAAGGCGGCGCTCGAAAATGCCGAGCTGGAGCGCCGGCTGGCAACCGAACGGCTCGACCTGTCGCTGCCGTCGCCGGAAAGCCCGCGCGGCACCATCCATCCAGTCAGCCAGGTGATGGACGAGCTGACCGAAATCTTTGCCGACCTCGGCTTCTCGGTCGCCGAAGGGCCGGAGATCGAGGACGACTGGCACAATTTCACCGCGCTCAACATTCCCGAGACCCATCCGGCGCGGGCGATGCAAGACACTTTCTACATGAACGAGAAGGGCGACGATGGCGCGCCGAAGGTGCTGCGCACCCACACCTCGCCGGTGCAGATCCGGACGATGCAGAACAGCCAGCCGCCGATCCGGATCATCGCCCCGGGCCGGGTCTATCGCAGCGACAGCGACGCGACCCATACGCCGATGTTCCACCAGATCGAGGGACTGGTGATCGACAAGAAGATCACGCTCGGTCACCTCAAGTGGACGCTTGAGACTTTCCTGAAGGCCTTCTTCGAGCGCGACGACGTCGTGCTTCGGATGCGGCCCAGCTACTTCCCCTTCACCGAGCCGTCGGCGGAGGTCGACGTGGGCTGGTCGATGGAGAAAGGCCGCCGCGTGGTCGGTGGCAGCCAAGGCTGGATGGAAGTGCTGGGCAGCGGAATGGTGCATCCGCGCGTCATCGCCAATTGCGGCCTCGATCCCGACGAGTGGCAGGGCTTCGCCTTCGGCACCGGCGTCGACCGGCTGGCGATGCTCAAATATGGAATGGACGATCTGCGCGCCTTCTTCGACGGCGACCTGCGCTGGATGAAGCATTACGGCTTCCGTTTCCTCGACGTGCCGACGCTCAGCGGGGGAGTCGGCGCATGAAGTTCTCGCTGAGCTGGCTCAAGGACCATCTCGAAACCGACGCGGACGCGGCCACCGTCGCCGAGACACTGACGCGGATCGGGCTGGAGGTCGAAGGGATCGAGAATCCCGCCGAGGCGCTAAAGCCGTTCACCGTCGCCAGAGTGCTGACCGCCGAGCGTCACCCGCAGGCGGACAAGCTGCAGGTGCTGACCGTCGATACGGGCAAGGGCGATGCGCTGCAGGTGGTGTGCGGCGCGCCCAACGCCCGCGCCGGACTGGTTGGGGTATTCGGCGGGCCGGGTACCTACATTCCGGGCAGCGACTTCACCCTGGGCAAGGCGGCGATCCGCGGGGTCGAGAGCAATGGCATGATGTGTTCGGCGCGCGAGCTGCAGCTGGGCGAAGACCATGACGGCATCATCGAACTTCCGGCCGATGCCCCGGTCGGCGCCAGCTTCGCCGACTATGCCGGGCTGGACGATGCGGTGTTCGATGTCTCCATCACCCCCAACCGCCAGGATTGCATGGGCGTTCGCGGTATCGCCCGCGACCTCGCCGCGGCGGGCCTGGGAACGCTGAAGCCGCTCGATGTCCCGGAGATCGAAGGCAGCTTCGACAATCCTGTCGAGATAAGGGTCGAGGATCCGGAAGGTTGCCCGGCCTTCTACGGGCGCACTGTTCGCGGCCTCACCAATGGCGCGTCGCCCGAGTGGATGCAGCGCCGGCTCAAGGCGGCGGGCCAGCGGCCGATTTCGGCGCTGGTCGACATCACCAACTATGTGATGCTCGACCTTGGCCGCCCGGCCCATGCCTACGACCTCAAGGAATTGAAGGGGGCGGTGTCGGCCCGCCGCGCCAGGGATGGCGAGAAGGTGCTGGCGCTGAACGAGAAGGAATATCTGCTCGACGGCACGATGACGGTGATCGCCGACGAGGCCCAGGTCCACGACATCGGCGGGATCATGGGCGGCGAGCATTCGGGCGTCAGCGAGACGACCGCCGAAACCCTGCTCGAGATCGCCTATTTCACGCCCGACAATATCGCCCGCACCGGCCAGAAGCTGCAGCTGACCAGCGACGCGCGCAGCCGGTTCGAGCGGGGGGT
>DATJKE010000184.1:0-31391 GCA_035491735.1 Sphingomicrobium sp. | reverse complement strand
CAGCCCGGCGACATGCTGCTCGGCCGGCAGGTGATGTTCCTGACGATCGACGCCAAAGGCGCGATCCAAAGCTGCAAGGTGGTCGCGTCCTCCGGCGATGCGCCGCCCGACTATGGCTGCAACGAGGCGAAGCAGGAGCAGTTCAAGGCCGAGGCCAACGCGGACGCAACCGACCGCCAGGCGTTCATGACGGTCCTGGCCTACGGGCATTTGGAACAGATTGCTTGACCCGGCGGAGCCCCGTCGATCGATGGGGCGAAAGGCCGCTTAGTCGCCGCCGCGCCCGTCGAACGGGTCTTCGCCGGCGTGATAGGTGCCGCCCTGTTCCTTGCTGTTGAAGTCCAGCGCCTTGTAGATCAGGCAGAAGCCGATCAGCGCGGTCACCAGCAGGTAGGCGGCGATTCCCCAGCTAATATAGGCGGCCCAACCGTCGATCACATGATCATAGGCCAGGAAGGCCAGCGCGGCCGCGACGACGAGCCGGGCAACGCGATCACCGAGACTAAGATTCTTCAACATCAAGACGCTCCCTCCACTTGATCCGACACCTCGGCCTAGTCGGCGCCGCCTGATGCAGCGCTGGCTGACCGATACTTCCCCTCGGCCGTTCGCCATGCGGTGGGCATGGCGCTCATGCGGTTGATTTACCCCTGCTACGTCTTTTTCAGTACCGCTGCTTGGCGCTACCGCAACCTAATTCCCTGCCCTCCCGTCAAACGGGTCTTCACCACTGTGATAAGTGCCACCATGGACGTGGCTGTCAACATCAAGGATGCGATAGATGAGGCAGGTGCCCAAAAGAGCGCTCAACAGGAAATAGGCCGCAGCAACATAAAGGACGATGGTGAGCCAATAATCCACGGTCGAATTCGCGGACAGGACGACACCCGGAGCCACAGCGAGGAACAACAGGAAGCAGGCCAGGAGAACCCTTGCCACGCGATCGATATTGCCGACATTTTTGAGCATGAAGACGCTCCTCCACTTGGGCCAAAGCGCCAGGTTTCTGGTCGGCGCCGGCTTGTGCGGCGCAGGCGGTCATCACAACGGCCGTCGCGTCGAATGCATATTAGCGCGTTTCCGGCCAACTGGGCAAATCCACGATTGGCCGAAAAGTGCGGTAAACGCTAGGTTAACGAGGCGTCTAGTGAAGCGTTCCAACATTGCCAAGCGAATAGTCCATCGGGCATAGCGACAAACATGATCGTTCGCCGCTTGTTCGCGCTGTTGTTTGCCGTGACGATGAGCCTCGCGCCGCTCGGCATGCCGGCGATGGCGGAAGCGCCGACTCCCGCCTCCCATCACGGGGCGATGGCGAAAAATGGTCATTGCGACCAGCAGCCGCAGCCAACACAGCACCACAAGGCCAGCGACAAGGGATGTTGCGCGGCGATGTGCGTTGCCATGGTGGCCCCTACCGGCGCAGCAGAGCTTCCAGCCTACCATGCGGCTCGTGAGCGCCCGGCATCGGACAATGACCGCCGGAGCTTCCTTGGCGAGATCGCCACTCCCCCTCCCAAGCGCGCGTGAGATCGACTTTTCTAAAACTCGATTTCACGGAGACTAATTATGATGAAGTTGATGACCGCGATTGCGCTGACGATTACCCTGCCCGCCGTCGCGCATGCCGCGGATCCCGCTCCTCAGCCCAAGCAGGATTGCTGCGAGAAGATGAGGGCAGAGGGCAAGAAATGTTGCTGTGACGACATGGCCGATAAGGACCGTGCCGGGCACGGCGAGCATGGTTCGCATTCGGGCGGCCACGAGGGCCGTCAGCGCTAGGCTGTGACTGGATCGGCGGCGCTCTGACCGGGCGCCGCCGGTTTCCAGCGTCCCGGGAGATCATTTGTGAGAACTAAGCTGTTAGCCGCGAGCGCAGTTGCGCTTGCCTCGGTTCCCGTGCCGGCCCTGGCGCAGGCCATGGGGCATCAGATGCCCATGACGATGCCTGACCAACCTGCTCCACCGACCGAGCCCAAAAAGCCTGTCGAGCCGACGGACCATAGCAAAATGGAACATGGTCAAATGAACCATGGCGAGGAGGTGGTCATCGCCGACCAGCAAATGCCTGCTGGACACGGAATGACTGGCGCTCTGGGCCCTTATGCGATGCCCAGGGAGGCCTCTGGGACCGCGTGGCAGCCCGATTCCTCCTCACATGGCGGTCTCCACATCATGAGCGGCGACTGGATGCTGATGGGCCATGCGCTGCTCAACCTGACCTACGACCATCAATCTGGCCGCCGCGGCGACGATAAGCTGTTTGCCTCGGGCATGCTGATGGGCATGGCACGCCGCGATCTCGGCAACGGTACCCTGCAGTTCAAAGCGATGCTCAGCCCCGACCCGCTGATGGGCAAGAAGGGTTATCCGCTGCTGCTAGCTAGCGGCGAGACCGCCAACGGCACCGACCGCCTGATCGATCGCCAGCACCCGCATGACCTGTTCATGGAGCTATCGGCCTCGCTGTCCCAGAATATCGGCGCGAACGGCAGCATCTTCCTCTACGGCGGCCTGCCGGGCGAACCGGCGTTTGGCCCGCCGGCCTTCATGCACCGCGAGGCGATCCTGGATTCGCCCGAGGCTCCAATCAGCCATCACTGGCTGGATTCGACCCACATCAGCTTTGGCGTGCTGACCGCGGGAATCGTTATGGACGGGGTCAAGCTAGAGATCAGTCGGTTCAACGGCCGCGAGCCCGACCAGCGTCGTTGGAACATCGAGAGCGCGCCGCTGGATTCGACCGCGGCACGCCTCTCGTGGAACCCGACCGCCAACCTGGCGCTCCAGGGCAGCTGGGGCCATTTCGAGGATCCCGAGCAGCTGGAGCCCGGCGTCGACCAGAAGCGCTGGTCGGCAAGCGCGCTTTACGCCAGTGAAATCGCGGCGGGTTGGAAGCTGGCCGGAACGATCGCCTGGGGCCGCAAGACTGCCGAGGAACATAAGGACGACGCCTTTGCCGCCGAAGCTTCTCTGAAGCATGGGCCGTGGACCATTCTCGGTCGCGGCGAAATTGCCGAAAACCGCGAACTTCTAGACATCGAAGAACACGGTCCCGCCTTTACGGTCGGCAAGATCTCGCTCGGCGCCATTCACGACTTCAAGCTAGCGGATCAGGTGGCGCTCGGCCTGGGAGGCTTGCTCGCAATCAATTTCGTACCGGACGGGCTCGAGCCGCTTTATGGCAGCAGAAATCCGGTCGGTGCGATGGGCTTTATCAGGCTGAAGCTGGAGTGAGCCACCGCGGCAACGCCAGTTGGGCGGCCAAACCCCAACCTCAACGATCAACGGCAGATTGACCGGGCTAAATACCCGTTTCGACAAATGAAGCATCTTAACGCAGCCAGACCGGCCCTAATGTGCACCGATCGGAAATGGGTTCGGAGCTCAATGCGTGTTCAACCGGCTGCCCGCGAAGAGCCCGTTTTTTCGCCTGGGACCGTTCTGTGTCCTGCTTTTGGCAATTCCTCAGAGCAGCGCAGCTGCCGCTCAAGGTAGCTGCGACCCATCCCTTTCATACGCGATTACCGACACGACGATTATCGACGTAGCGCTCGGTCGAGCGAGGGCTCATCAGTCGATTGTCTTGAAGTGCGGCCGCATCACCGCGGTTGGATCGGCGCACCGGATCAAGGTCCCTGCAAATGTGCCGACCATGGACGGCAAAGGGTTATTTGCCGCACCTGGGCTGGTCGATGCCCATGCCCACAACACTTCAACCGAGTCATTTCGGAAAGCCTATCTGGCCTATGGGATTACGACCGTCAGGAATATGTCCGGGGACGCCGCATCATTGGAAGCGATTAGCCAGGTCAGATCGGGCAAGGCGTCCGGCCCGTGGGTCTATTTGGCGAGCCCCATCATTAACGGTTCCGAGCCCGAGTGGCAGGATCGGGACGCGTTCGCGGCAGCAGGCGCGATCCTGTCGAAAGCCAAGGAGTCAGGTGAAGAATATGCAAAGGCATATTACCAGCTGACGCCTGCGCAGTTTGAGGCTCTGGCACTCACGTCAGCCAGATTGAAAATGCCTTTGGTTGGCCATGTCCCGCGTTCGGTGACCCTGGACGTTGCTTTGAAACGCATGTGGTCGGTTGAGCATCTTACCGGCTTTGACGATGCCCTTGAGGACCCGGCCCGCCACGTCGACGGGAAAGGGTCGGCCATGCTTTCGTTGCGGCGGTTCGCAGCCGCAGCACGCAGCCGGATACCGGTGCTTGCCAGTCAAGTCGCCCACTCCGGGTCTTGGCAGATACCGACGCTATACAGCTACGATGTCTGGGCGAGGCCGGCCGAAATGCGGCGGCTCTCATCGGATCATGCGGTTCAGGGCATGATTGGCGAGGAAATGCTGAGGCAGTGGACTTCGCCAAACCCATGGTACGTTACCCCCCTCGACAAGCAGACGGATGCGGATCGAGCCGCCATTGCCGGGGCCACTGACGTGCGGCGTTTGATCGTGAAGGCGTTGTACGATGCGGGCGCAAAGCTCGCGATTGGGACCGACGCCGGCGCACCCTTCGTTACTCCGGGTTCCTCCTTTCATCAGGAGATGAAGATATATTCCGAAATTGGCATTCCCGCCCCGGCCATATTGCGAATGGCGACCTTGCAGGGCGCTAGAGTGGCGGGACATGAAGCCGATGCGGGCACGATCGAGCCCGGCAAGCGCGCCGACATCCTGCTGCTTCGGGCAAATCCGCTCAAGGACCTGCGGACTCTTGAGCGGCCCGCGGCCGTAATAGCGGCAGGCCATTATTTCGCGCGGGCCAAGCTGAACGAATTTGCCGCCGTCTCTGGCGAAAATGAGCTGCCGAGCGCTTATTAGGTCGTTGGCAAACTGGGCCTCCAGCCGCAGGCATCGGCATCATGCCCTTAGGATAAGACTCCTCCCAGCAAGGGTCGACGTTAGGTCCCTTGTTCAGCGTCCGCTTTCCACCCATTGCGGTCACCGTCTTAGCCGCGCTAGCAGCAGCGAATGGATCTGGACCACCTGTTGCACCATTATTTCGGCACGTCAGACCTGGCTGAAGCCTCGCCAGCTGTCCAAGCCGCAGGGGTAGATCGGCTACGGGTTGATTTCGGCCTTGAAACCGATCGATCGCGGCGGTTCGCGCTCTGGTCGCTCCTATATATGCTCGGACAGGCCCCCGACCTCGACGTGGCTTTTAAGGAGGAAGCCGACCGTGAAGCAGCACGAAATCTGATGGACCTGCTCGCGGCGTCTGACGACACGTAGACCGTTACGCCCAGTTTGCAGACAACCTCAACAGCCGCAATGTCGGACGTCTGTTGAACAGTAATTAACCATGTTCACGTAAGCGTGAGCGCATGGTTGTGCGCGTTGCCAATCCCGTCCGCTTCGCATGGCGCCTGCTGTTGCCGGCAGCGGCCCTTTTCGGCGCATCCGCTGCCAGGGCTGATGCCGATCTTATATCCGCTGAGACGCTGTCAATGCATGGCGATGTGCGGCTGGTTGCCATCAATGGCGAAGAAAGCTGGGTCGACGAGGGCTTCGGCCGCCTGCGCAGCGGCTCGGACGGCGACTGGCGGCTGTCCCCGCAACTCGGCAACGTCGATCTCGTCTGGCAGCCGCGCTTTGGCTGGGCATTGTCTGCCACCGCGGCCGTTTCGATCCAGGGTGGCGAGCGAACCGAGGTGGGCATCAGCCAGGCCTTTTTGAGCTACAAGCCGATGGGAAGTGACAAAGTTCGCTTCAGCGCTCGTGCCGGCCTGATGTGGCCGCCGGTCAGCCTGGAACATGAGGGTGCCGATTGGCATGTCGCCAACTCGATTACGCCGTCCGCAATCAACAGCTGGATCGGCGAGGAAGTTCGGCCTGCCGCTTTGGAAGCGACCGTCAAGATCAGCCTCGGGGAGCAAAAGCTTGAGATGACCGCCGCGCTGTTCGCGGCCAATGACACCGCGGGTACAATGCTAACCTTCCGCGGTTGGGCACTCCACGACCGCCGGACGCTGGCATTCAATCGCCAGCCGCTGCCGCCGCTGCCTGAAGCGTTCGAATATTACCAACCGCAATATACGCACCCGCTCCTCGACATTCGCGATGGGTTTGCAGATCGGGTCGGCTATTATGCGAAGCTGGCATGGCAGCCTTCGATGCCGGTGCGCGTGGAGCTGTTCCGCTACAACAATCGCGGCGACCCTGAAGCGTTCAACGCGGACAATGAATGGGGCTGGCACACGCGGTTCACGCATGTCGGAGCCTATGCCGAGCTGGGCCGCGCGGAGCTGAGATTGCAGGCTCTCAAGGGCCGCAGCGAAATGGGCTACGATGAGGGCGCGGGCATCTGGGTGGACGCGCGTTACCGGTCTGCCTTCGCGCTGCTGACGGTGCCGGTGGGAACGGTGCAACTGGCCGCCCGCACAGACGCCTTCGAAGTCAAGCAGCACGGCAGCCTGATTGCAGAAGAATCCGACGACAGGGGCTGGGCGATGATGCTGGCGGCAAAGCGGCAGTTCGGCCCGCTGTTCACCGGTCTGGTGGAGATCCTGCACGTCTCGAGCGAGCTCGAAGAGCGTGACGAGCACGGCCTGGCGCCGAGGCAGCGGCAGACGCAGTTCCAGGCCGCGTTGCGGCTCGACTGGTAACCATGTCCCGCTAGGCCCTGTTTACCGGCATGGAGTTAACCTCAGCCCATGATCAAGAGCCTGTCATATAGTGTTTTTCTCATGTCGTGCGCGGCGCCGCTTGCCGCGGCGCCTCTAAATGTTCGAGTAACGGACAGCGGCGGCAGGCCGGTATCCGATGCGGTGGTCACGCTGCATCCCGACATCGGCCGCAGAGCAATGCCGATGGCAGCCAACTACAGCGTCTCGCAGAAAGATCTTCAGTTTCACCCGTTCGTGGCGATCGTCCCGGTCGGCGCAAGGGTATCTTTTCCGAACCTCGATCCGACCAGGCATCATGTCTACAGCTTCTCGCCTGCCAAGAAGTTCGAACTGAAGCTATTCGCCAAAGACCAGTCGCGGAGCGTGACGTTCGACAGGGCGGGCGTGGTGGCGCTGGGTTGCAACATCCACGACCAGATGAGCGCCTATATCATCGTCACCGATAGCGCATGGACCGCAAGAACGGATGCGCGCGGCATCGCCCGATTTGCCGACGCGCCAGCGGGAAGCACGATGTCGGTGTGGCACCCCCATCTCAGGGTCCCCGGCGGCACGATGTCGCGGCGACTTGGGCCTGGCGAACGCACCGCCAATGTCGCCGTCAAGCTGAGGGCACCGCCGATGCACGCGATGGACGCTTATTGACGTGCCGCGTTTCAGCTCGCTGAGCGCCCGCCTGACGGCCCAGTTCGTGCTATTGTTCGCGGTGGCAATGGTAGCGGTGTCTTTGTCGCTGTCGACCGCCATCTCGGGGATTGCTTCCCACCAGGTGGAAAGCCAGCTCGTGTCGAGCGGCGCGGTCTATGATCGGCTTTGGCAGCAGCGCAGCGGCGAGTTGCAAGGGACGGCACAGCTGCTTGCGCGCGATTTCGGCTTTCGCGCGGCGGTTGCGAGCGGTGATGAGCCGACCATGGCTTCCGCGCTCAATAATGCCAAAGCGCGGCTCCACGTGCCCACTGCATTCATCGTGACGATTGACGGCAGGGCCCACGGACTTGCCGGCCAGGAGGCGCGAGACGCCGAGCAATTGTGGGACGCGCTGGACGAGGGCAGAACGACCGGCATCGGCATGGTCGGCGGCAAGACCCGGCAGCTCGTCGCAGCGCCGGTAATGGCGCCCGCGTTACTAGGCTGGATCGTGTTCGCAGCCGACCTTGGGCAGCCGGAAATGCAGTCTCTCAAAAAGCTTTCGGCGATCCCGCTCGACGCCAGCGTATTGGTGGGCGTGGCCGGGCAATGGCGCGACGCAACCGGAGGCCGCCCAATCGACGGCGCATTCCTCGCCATCGAGCAGCATTCGCGCAGCAGTGCCGTGTTCGACATTGAAGTGGATGGCGAGAGCGCGATTGCGTTGGCGAAGCCCTTGCCGACGCTCGTTGGTGATCGCGACGCGGTGCTGCTGCTTGCCTATCCTCGAAGCGAGGCGCTGGCGACGGCCAGGCGCCTGCAAGCGGCACTAGCCGTCATGACTGTGCTCGGCTTGGCGCTTGTCGCCTTCGGGACCTGGCGAGCCTCGGCCAAGATCACGCGTCCGCTCGAAAGGCTCGACGATGCGGCGGGGAAATTGGCGACGGGCGAGCATGTCTTGGTCGAAGTCGAAGGGCATGACGAGTTGGCGCGGCTCGGGTCGAGCTTCAACGAGATGGTCGTGCAGATTGAAGAGCGTGAAAAGAGGATCGCCCATCTCGCCTTCAATGATGTGCTGACCGCCCTGCCCAATCGGACCATGTTCCAGCATCATCTCAACCACCAGCTGAAGAACTTGGATGATGGCTCGGTGATCGCATTGCACTGCCTCGACCTCGACCATTTCAAGGCGGTCAACGATACGATGGGACACCCGGCAGGCGACGAACTTCTGGTGTCCACGGCAAAACGGCTGAGCCAGGCGGCCCGTGGGCATTTCGTGGCGCGGTTGGGCGGCGACGAGTTTGTCGTTGTTCAACTGGTTGACCAGGCACGCGAGGAGATCGACCGATTGGCAACGGCGTTGCTCGAGGCAGTCAGCCAGCCCCAGGAAATCGAGGGGCAGCAGCTGGTGGCGACGACAAGCATCGGCATCGCGGTTGCCCCAAGCGGCGGCAATGGCGCCGAGGATCTGCACAAGAGCGCCGACCTTGCGCTTTATCGGGCCAAGGAGGCAGGCAGGGGAACATTTGCCTTCTTCGAGGAGAGCCTGAACAAGCGCGCGCAGGAGCGGCGGCGGGTGGAGCAGGATCTCCGCATTGCGCTCGAGGAAGGGCAATTCGAGCTCTACTATCAGCCATTGTTCGACCTTGAGAAGAACAAGGTGGGCTCCTTCGAAGCGCTAATTCGCTGGAATCATCCGACGCGCGGCCTCGTCGCGCCGGCGGAGTTCATCCCGATCGCCGAAGAGACAGGACTCATCGTTCCGATCGGTTGCTGGGTGATCCGCGAAGCATGCCGCCAGGCAGCCGAATGGCCGGACGACATTCGCGTGGCGGTCAATGTCTCGCCGGTGCAGTTCCATCGGCCGGGTCTGCAGGAAACCGTCATTCAGGCGCTTGCCGCCACCGGCGTTGCGCCGGCTCGACTGGAGATTGAGATTACCGAGTCCGTTTTCCTGAAGGGTGGCGAAGAGACATTGCGGCTGCTTCACAATCTCCGTTCGGTCGGAGTGCGAGTGGCGCTGGACGATTTCGGCACCGGCTACTCGTCGCTGAGCTATCTGCAAAGTTTCCCGTTCGACAAGCTGAAGATAGACCGCAGCTTTATCGAAAACCTGCTCAAGCGCGCCGGCGCGGCTGCTGTAGTGCGGGCGATCACCCAGCTTGCCCAGGCGCTCGGTATGGAGACTACCGCTGAGGGCGTCGAGGAGAATGAGCAACTTTCCGAGTTGCGCTCGCAGGGCTGCACTTCGGTTCAGGGGTTCCTGTTCTCGAAACCGCTGACGGCCGTCCAGGCAGGTTCGCTGATCGGCGGCGAGCAACGGAGCGCCGGCCGCGACGCAGCCTAATCATGACCGAATCCGTTCGGTTGGCTTAATGACCGGAATGGGTGGCAAGCGGACTTCAGCCCGGGGCAGATGCCATGTCAGGCGCGCACATGCCCTGGCGGGATGATATCGCCTTCTCGCCGAAAATGCCGAGTTGGAAAGGCGGCTGGTGGAGCTGAGGGGAATCGAACCCCTGACCTCTGCAGTGCGATTGCAGCGCTCTCCCATCTGAGCTACAGCCCCGCGCCTCACGGTGGGCGCCCCAATAGCGGCGCTTTCCCCCTCTGGCAACGCCTTCCCTAGCTCCTTTTTCACTCCGGCGCTCGCCCCCTTCGGTTCGGCGTCAACGGCCGCTCCGGACCGGAACGGCGCCCTCCTCCAATCGTTGAATTTCCGAACGACAAAAAGCGGGCGGACTTGTTTAAATAAGGAGGAATTTCCATGGCTTATGACCGGTATGAAGGCCGCCGAGGCTGGCGCGAGCCGGGTGGCAGGTTTAGCGACGATTTCCGCCATCGCGAAGACGAACGCGGTTTCTTTGAACGGGCCGGAGACGAAGTAGCCAGTTGGTTTGGCGACGATGAGGCCGAACGCCGCCGGAACGAAGATGCGCGCCGCTTCGACGAAGAAGGCGGACGGCGCCAGCGCAGCTTCTCCAGCGATGACGAACCCTCTCGGTATGACCGCCAGGCACGGTTCCGCGACGAAGGCTATCGCCGCCCCTACACCGGCCGTTTCTTCGGCCGAGGCGGCTTCGGCAGCGACGACCGGTTCGATCGGGGCCGTTCGCCTGACCGCTGGTCGGAGGACCGCTGGACGCCGGAGCGCCCGCGCGGCACGGCCACGGCAGTCGGCGGGATCCACGACCCGCACTATAGCGAATGGCGGCAGCGCCAGCTCGACGAGCTCGATCGCGACTATGACGACTATCGCCGCGAGAACCAGAACCGCTTCGAAAGCGACTTCAGCAACTGGCGCAGCCAACGTCAGGGAAAGCGGCAGCTGCTCGGCCAGGTCCGTGAACATATGAGCGTGGTTGGATCGGACGAGGAACAGGTCGGCACCGTCGACCATTTTCGAGGCGACCGCATCATCCTCGCCAAGAGCGACAGCGACGATGGACGCCACCATCTGCTCAGCTGCTCGATGATCGACCGGATCGAAGGCGATCGGGTCATTCTCGACAAGCCCGCCGCCGAGGCCAGGCAGCGGCTCGACCACCTCGAGCGCGACCGCGGCCTGTTCCGCGACGATGACGATCGCGACGCCGGTCCACACATGTTGAATCGCGCCTTTTCGGGCACCTACGAGCGTTAGTAATTTCCTGCAGCTCGAAACCAAGACCCGGGCGCCGTGCGCGCCCGGGTCTTTTGTTTGCACGCCTGGCGGCCTAATCGGTTTCGAAACGCGACCCGAGGAGAAGCGAAATGGCCCGAGCCTGGCATTTGATGCGCCGCCCCAATGGCATTCCGGTCGAGCAAGACTTCGCCCTCAAGGATTACGATCTACCTGAGCTTGGCGAAGGCATGGTCCGCGTCCAAAACCGCTGGCTGTCGGTCGACCCCTACATGCGGGGGCGGATGAACGATGTGAAAAGCTATGTCCCGCCGTTCGCGCTCGATGCGCCGATGGAGGGTGGCGCGGTTGGTGAAGTGGTCGAGAGCAACGATCCCGCCTTCTCACCCGGTGACATGGTGCTTCACATGAGCGGCTGGCGCGACGAGACGGTCGCCCCGGCACAGGCGCTGAATAAATTGCCGCCAATCCCGGGCGTCGAGCCGCAGGCCTTTCTCGGCAATCTCGGACTGACCGGCGGCACCGCCTATTTCGGCCTCCTCGATGCGGCTTCGGCCAAGGAAGGCGACACGGTGTTCGTCTCCGCCGCGGCCGGCGCGGTCGGATCGGCGGTGGTGCAGATCGCGAAGGCCAAGGGCATGACGGTGATCGGCTCGGCCGGTGGCTCCGACAAATGCGATTTCGTGCGCTCACTCGGAGCTGATGCGGTCGTCGATTACAAGGCGGGACCGGTAGTGAAGCAACTGGCCGAGGCCGCCCCGAAGGGCATCGACGTCTACTTCGACAATGTCGGCGGCGACCATCTCGATGCAGCGCTTGCCGTCGCCCGCAAGGACGCGCGTTTCGCGATCTGCGGGATGATCGAGGTCTATAACGACGCTCACCCCACATGCCTGAAATATATCGCGCGCGTTATCGCCATGCGTATCCGCCTAAAGGGCTTCATCTACACCGACTATCTGGGCCAGCTCGGTGACTTCTACCGCGACATGGGCGGATGGCTCGCCGGCGGCCAGGTCAAGTCGCGCGATACGGTGGTCGAAGGGCTCGACAAGACGCTCGACGCCTTCCTCGGCCTGTTCTCCGGCGCGAACACGGGGAAGATGCTGGTCAAGATTTAGGTCGCGCGCAGGCTTCGCCCACGCGGAAGGGGCGACGGCGGCGGCGTTTCTGGCGTCGCGGTCGGATAGCCAAACTCGCCGAGATCGATTCCCAGCATATCGCCAAGCTCGCGGTTGGAATCGGCATATCGCGCATCGATCCAGCGGATGAGGGCGGGTCCGAGCAGCTGCTCGCCGCTCGACTTGCGCCGGAACAGCCGATTGAGGCCGCGGTGCACACGTTTGCGCACCTCGAACAGGCCGGGGATGTGGACCAGGTACCATTTGTCCCGTGTCTTGCGTGCCGTGAAAAGATTGTAGAATCGCATCACTCGCAGAGCGTTGCGGTTCAACCCGGGATTGCGCACCCCTTGCCGAATTCCCGTCTGATCGAACGCCAGTCCCAGCTTTTCCGCGAGGCGTCGTGCGCAATCGAGCGGGCCTTCGCGAAACTGTTCGAACAGCATGACATGGACATTCTCTTTCCCGAACAAGTCGCAATAGAGCCGTATCAGCCGCTGATAGTCGAAATGGGCAAGATCGAAGCGCGGAGCCTGGGTGCGGTAGGGGGATCCGGCATAGAAATAGCTGTCGGGAAAAAGAAAGCGCAGCAGGCTGAAGGTGCCACCGCCTTTTACATATTGGCTGTAGCTGGCGGCGAGCATGCTGGGCTGCGCACGAATCCCAATGACAATCCGGGCGTCGGGAAGGATGGCCTTGATCCGCCGGGCGAGCTCGGGCGGCACCATGCCATGCAACCCGCCGGCCAGGTTGCTCCCGGAAAGTCGTTCATCGCAGATCAGCGCCGGCAGCCCGGCGGATGCTTCGGCAATGAGGCCACGTGCCCGATCTGCCTCGAAACTGAGGCCATTCGGGGCAAGCAATGCCTCGCGGACAGTCTTTGAATCAATGAAGCGGTGGCTGGTAACCGCGGGATAGAAGGATTTCTGGAACCAGGTCGTGCCCGTCTTCGAATGGCCGATATGGACCACCGGCCGCTGATCGACGCTCATCTGCTGCAGCTCAGCGAGAGTAGTTGCAACTCGACGGATTGCCGCTCGATAGACCGCGCCGAAGCGCTTCCATCCGCTGTGCCGACGTGCCGTGAGTGAAATTGTCCGGCGACACCTGGCCCTTGGTCAGCATATCGTCACCGATCGCCTCCGCGGCACGCATTCCTTCCTCGATATCGCCCTGCTCCAGCGCGCCGGATCGCGCCGCCCACACACCCGCATAGCAGTCGGCCTGGAGCTCGACCCCGACCTGGATTGCATTGCCACCGGTCGCACTGGTCCGGGCCTGCGCTGCCTGCGCCTTGTCGAGCGTCCCTTCCAGGTCCTGGATATGGTGGCCGACCTCATGGGCGATGACATAGGCCTGGGCGAAATCGCCCGGCGCGCCGAACCGCCGCGACAGCTCGTTGAAAAAGGCCGGGTCGATGTAAATCTGCTTGTCGGTCGGACAATAGAAAGGTCCCATCGCCGCCTGAGCCGCGCCGCAGCCCGACTGGTTGTAATCGGTGTAGGCGACCAGCCGCGTCGGCGTATATTTCGCCCCCGCCTGCTGGAACACCTGGCCCCACACCTGCTCGGTCGAGCCCAGCACCTGGCGAATGAACTTGCCGGTCGCCGGGTCGAGCTTCGATGGCCCAGACTCCGTCGATCCGCCTCCTCCGAGCATACCGCCACCGCCCGTGAATTGGGTCAGGACGCAATAGCCCAGCAAGAGGATCACTATGCCGACGATCCCGAACCGCGATGCGACCAGGGAAAGAATCAGGCCCAATCCGCCGCCAAGGTTCATTCCCCCGCCGCCCGACTGGCCGGTTCGATCCTCGAAGTTGTCGCTTTCGGGTGAATCGCCAAAGCGCATTTAAGCCCTCCTGTGCATTGCAGTTCCAATGCGCCACCGGCGTAACGGTTGCAATCGGCGCAATGTCCCGCGACAGCTTCGCGCCGAAGGAGATTCGTGAGGATGAAGCTTCAGGGGAAGACAGCGTTGGTCACAGGATCGACCAGCGGCATCGGGCTCGCCATCGCCCGCGCGCTGGCATTCGAAGGCGCCAGCGTGATGATCAATGGTTTTGGTGATGAGGAAGAAATTGAGGAAATCCGCCAGGAGCTGGAAGCATCGTCGGGCGCACAGGCGCTCCATGACGGCGCCGATCTCGGTGACGCCGACGCGATCGAAGCGATGATCCGCCGCTGCGGCCATGAGCTCACGGCGCCCGACATATTGGTCAACAATGCCGGCATCCAATTCGTGTCGCCTGTTGAAAGCTTCCCCCCCGAGAAATGGGAGGGGATCCTCCGAATCAACCTGACCGCCGTGTTCCACACGACGCGCCTGAGCCTCCCCGCGATGCGCCAGAAAGGCTGGGGCCGGATCATCAACACCGCCAGCGCGCATAGCCTGGTCGCAAGCCCCAACAAGTCGGCCTATGTCGCGGCCAAGCATGGCGTCGCCGGCCTCACCAAGACGGTCGCTTTGGAGGCGGCAAAAGACGGTGTTACCGTCAATTGCATCTCTCCCGGCTATGTCTGGACTCCGTTGGTCGAGAACCAGATCCCGGACACAATGAAGGCCCGCAACCTTACTCGCGAGCAGGTCATGAACGATGTGCTGCTGGCCGCGCAGCCAACCAAGCGTTTCGTCACCGTCGACGAGGTGGCCAGCCTGGCGCTTTATCTCACGACCGACGGGGCGGCCTCGATCACTGGTGCCAACCTTAGCATGGATGGCGGCTGGACCGCAGCATGAGTGGCCCGCTGCTGGCTCTCTATATCGGCTGGACGGCCTGGGCGGCGCTGTGGATTGTCGCTTCGTGGTGGTCGGCGCGCGGCGTGCGCCGGGCCGGCGGGCGCCAGAATGTCACCTATCAGCTGGTCAGCGCCGCCGGCATGCTGGCGCTGTTGATCGTTACCCGGCCGACTAGCCCGCTGACTACGCCCTTATGGCAAGTGGGAGACGCTTTGGGCTGGGCCCTGGTCGTCTTGATGGCTGCGAGCTTCCTGCTTGCCTGCTGGGCGCGGCTTGCGCTTGGCAAGCTCTGGTCCGCCGGGGTCGAGCGCAAAGCCGACCATCGGCTGGTGGAAGAGGGCCCCTATGCGATCGTTCGCCACCCGATTTACGCTGGGTTGCTCGCGGCCGCGCTCTCGCTGGCTCTGGTCAAGGCGACCCCGTTCGCGCTCGCGGGATTGGTCCTGACCAGCATCGGATTCACCGTCAAAGCACGGCTCGAGGAGCGATTCCTGGCGACCGAGCTCGGCGAAGCGGACTATGCCGATTATATGCGCCGAGTTCCAATGCTGATGCCGTTCTGGCCGGCCGGATGAATTTGCGTGCTGGACCGCGGCCTTCTCTTCACTAGGGTGATGACATGACCCGTGCGATCTTGGCCGCCATACTCGTGTCGCTCACCGCCTGCGCCACCACCCAGGCGACCCCTCCGGTTCAAAGCTGGCAGTCGGTGGCGACCGATGGAGACCGGCAACGGCTAAGGGATTGGCGGACGGCATTCGCCAAGGCGCTCGATCAGGCCAAGGCTGGAGGCCATGCCACAGATATTGCGAACGAAGGCAAGCTGCTCGATCCCGATGCCGCGATCGGTGGAGTACCAATCCCCAACGGCGACTATCGCTGCCGGACAGTCAAGGTGGGGGCCAAGAGCGTGGGCTTGCTCAATTTCGTCGCCTATCCCCCGTTTCGCTGCAGCATCGAACAGGGAAAGGCTCAGCGCTTCATCAAGCTGACGGGATCCCAGCGGCCGGTTGGCCTGATCTACCCAGCAGACGCAGTTCGGCAGGTGTTCCTCGGCACGGTCGTTCTCGGCGACGAAACGCGAGGCTATCAATATGGCCACGACCACGATCGCGACCTCGCGGCCTGGGTAGAGCGCATCGATGACAATCGCTGGCGCATGATCTTCCCTTACCCACATTTTGAGTCGACGCTCGACGTGATCGAGCTGGTCCCGGAGCAATGACATGAACCGTAGCGCGCTGGCCCTTCTCGCAGCGTCCATTCTTGCCGCACCTGGCTCGGCGGCAACGCTGAACGAGGAAATCCGCGCGGACTTGCCGCAGCTGATGCCGCTCTATCGCGACCTCCACGCTAATCCCGAGCTCAGCATGCAAGAGGTGCGTACGCCTGCCAAGCTTGCTCCGGAAATGCGCAAGCTCGGATTCGCGGTGACAGAGCATGTCGGCAAAACCGGCGTGGTCTCCGTGCTCAAAAATGGCCCCGGCCCAGTGTTGATGATCCGAGCCGACATGGATGCACTTCCGATCAAGGAACAGACCGGGTTGCCATTTGCGTCGAAGGCCATCGGCAAGCTTCCGGATGGAACTGAAACGCCGGTGATGCATGCCTGCGGCCACGATGCGCATATAACCAGCTTCCTCGCCACAGCTCGGCGGCTGATCGCGATGAAGGGCCAGTGGTCGGGAACATTGGTGATGATCCTGCAGTCCGGCGAGGAAACCGGCGAAGGCGCGCGGGCGATGCTCGCCGATGGTCTCTACACCCGATTTCCGAAGCCGAATTATGTGTTCGCCTTTCACGATTCCGCCGCCCTTCCGGCAGGTGCAATCGCATTGACGCCCGGTTACACCACGGCGAATGTCGATACGGTCGACATCAGGGTTAGAGGAGTCGGCGGCCACGGTGCGGTTCCGCAGGCAACCAAGGATCCGATTGTTCTCGCCTCGCGTATCGTACTCACGCTGCAGACACTCATCAGTCGCGAGAAGAATCCGCTCGATCCCGCCGTGGTCACGGTCGGCAGTTTCCAGGGCGGTACCAAGAATAATGTTATCCCCGATGAGGCCAGGCTCCAGCTCACGGTCCGCAGCTACAAACCTGAAGTGCGCAAGCTGCTGCTCGATGGAATCCAGCGGATCGCCCGGGGCGAAGCCATCGCCGCCGGCGTGCCCGACGATCGGATGCCGATCGTTACAATTCGCGAAGATCAGGCAACCCCCGCGACTTTCAATTCCGAGAAGCTCGCCAATCGGGCGCTGAGCCTCTTCCGCGATCATTTCGGAGCGGAGCGAACGTCTATCCTGCCACCGCTGATGGTCGGCGAAGATGTTGGCCGTTTCTGGCTTGGCGATCCGTCGGTCGAAGGCACATTGTTCTGGGTTGGCGGCGTGCCCCAGGCGAAATGGGACGCGGCTGGCGGAGACACGACGAAGCTGCCCTCGCTGCATTCCCCATACTGGGCGCCCGACGCCGAAACACTGATCACCACCGCGACCGAGGCTATGACCATCGCCGCGCTGGACGTGCTGAAGAAGGGTTAGGTCGGGGCTCGCCATGGCGAAGTTGCGCAAATTCGCCGTGCGGCTGCTCCGCAGCCTTCCCGGTACCAAAGCGCTCGGCATCGCCCGCTACTGGCGCGACGTCGATATGATCGCCAACGCCGACGTGGTCGTGATTTCATTTCCAAAATCGGGCCGGACCTTTGTCCGCACCCAGCTCGCGCGGCTTTACCAGCTACGTTTCGGGATCGATGAGCGTCATTTGCTAAGTTTCGGAAGGCTGCAAAAAGCGCCGGCCGAAGTGCCCCGAATTGCGTTCACTCATGGCGGCGATGCGATGCGTCGGCCGGACGAGATCCGGTTCGACCGGCAGGTTTTCGACGGCCGCAAGATCGTGGTCCTGGCTCGGCACCCTGGCGATACTGCCGTTTCCAGATATTTTCACCTCAAGCATCGCAGCGAAAGCCCCAGCCGCCGGAAACTCGCCGATCAGCCCCTCGATCAATTCGTCTGGATCGAGCGCGGCGGAATCCCTTCGATTGTGCGCTATCTCAATCTGTGGGCTGAGCGGTCCCGCGAGCGCGGCGATATATTGATCCTCCGCTATGAGGACTTCATCGACCGGCCGGAACCGACTCTGAGCGCCCTGGCCGAATTCATTGGCCTCGACAGTAGCGAAGAGGACGTCAGGGATGCGATCGAATTCGCGCGTTTCGACAACCTCAAGGCGAGGGAGCGGGAAGGCTATTTTTCGTCAGGTCGAATGGGCGCTGGACGTTCGGGCGATGAAAGCAGCTTCAAGGTCCGTTCGGGACGGTCGGGCGGGTTCCGGGCCAAGCTCGATGAAGCAGGAGCCGACCGAGTGCGCGCCTATGTCAGCCAGCATCTGGATCCATCGTTCGGCTATACCGACTAGCCTCAATTGCGCTCTTGTTTAATCCGCGTAAAACAGGTTGCAGCCGATCGCCGGTTTGCAAGGGGGCAGGCATGGATTTCAGTTGCCGGTCAGCCGACGGAATCCTGGTCGCCGCCGTTCACGGCAGGGTCGATGAATCGACTTGGGAGGCATTTGCCGACCGGATGGCGTCGGCAATCGACCAGGCTGCTGCCGAAAATTTGTCTGAAGTGATGCTCGACCTCACCGACCTCGACTATATGTCGTCGCGCGGCCTCAGGGTGCTGACCGTGGCCAAGCGGCAGGCCGAAGCCGCCAACCTAACCATCACCCTCGCAGCGCCAAACGACGTCATGCGCGAGATTCTTGCCATCAGCCGCTACGACAAGCTGTTCCATATCAGCGATTCCATCGACACCGGCCGATAGCCAAGCGGGGGGCCTGACCAACATGCTCGTTCGATTCTGGGGAACCCGCGGATCACTGCCAGTGGCGGCCAAGGCCGGTGCCATCCGCGCCAAGATCGCGCGTGCCCTGGTCGCCGCCAACGGTCAGTCAATCGCCAGCATCGACGAGGCTGAGGCGTTCATCGACCGGGAACTCGATTTCGCCGCCAGCGCGACCTATGGCGGCGCCACCGCCTGCGTCGAGATCGAAAGCGGGGATAGCTACTTCATCTGCGACATGGGCAGCGGTCTCAGGGAATTCGGGCTGAATGCGCTGAAGCGCTGCGCCGATGGCCACGTCCGGATCTACAACTTCTTCCAGTCGCACCTGCACTGGGACCATATCATGGGCTTTCCCTTCTTCGCGCCGGCATTTGATCCAAGCGCCAAGATCCGCATCCATTCGGCCCATCCCGACGCGGAAGATGCGCTTCGCCGCCAGCAGGAAGAAATCAGCTTCCCCGTACCCTTTGACTGGCTCCGCGCGTCGATCGAGTTTGTGGCCATGACGCCGGGCGAGCCGATCGAAGTCGATGGGCTGACGGTTGTCGCCGAGAAGCAGCAGCACTCGCACGACAGCTATGGCTATCGTTTTAGGGACTCGACCGGGCGTAACGTGGTGTTCAGCACCGACAGCGAGCACAAGGCCGACAATATGAAGGACGAGGCGGCCTTCATCGACTTCTTTCGCGATGCCGACCTGGTCATCTGCGACACCATGTATTCGCTGGCAGACAGCGTATCGATGAAAGAGGATTGGGGCCACTCGAGCAACGTCGTGGCGATCGACCTCTGCCATGAAGCCGGCGCCAAACGTCTCGCGCTTTTCCACCACGAACCGACCTATGGCGATGAAGATATCCAACGGATGCACGAGGAAAGCATCCGTTATGAGGAACTGACAAGAGACGGCAGCAAGCTCGAAGTTCTATGTGCCTATGACGGTCTCGAAGTTCGGGTCTAGCCCGACGTTGCGGGCAGGGCGCGTATTGCTGCCGTGGCTGGTCATGACCTTGGTCGCCCTGCTTGTAACGCTGACCGCCGGCGACCGCATGCGGCGCGGAATCTTCGACAGCTGGCAGGGTTTCAAACCGCGCGACCTCGCGGCAACCGATGTCCGCGTCGTCCAGATCGACGACTTCAGCATTGGGATCGTCGGCACTTGGCAATGGCCGCGATACTATCTTGCGCGGCTCACCGAGGAACTGGCCAAGCGAGGCGCCAAGGTCATCGCCTTCGACATTGTGTTTGCCGAGCACGACCGGGTCGGCCCCGAAAGTTTCGCCTTGCTTTATCCAGAGCTAAGTTCCGCCTCGGCTTCCGAGGTCAAGGCGCTGAAGCCTTCCGACCAGGATTTTGGAGAAGTGATCGGCCTTTCTCCGGTCGTCCTTGCGCACGCCGGCGTGGCAAAGGCACCTAGCGGCCAGGTTCCTTTGCCCGACCCTTCAATCTCGGGCGAGCTACCGCCCAAAGTTGAGACTTGGCCGGCTGAACTCGCCGCAATTCCAGAGCTCGACGATGTCGCGCTCGGCCATGGCCTGATCAATGTGCCGCCAGACCGCGATGGAGTCATTCGCAGCGTACCGCTGGTGATGCGCGTCGGCAAAACGATCAGGCCAGGCTTCGCTGCGGAAATCTCTCGCTACTCGATAGGCGCGGAAACGATTGCCACCAGCCCTTCCGGCATCCGCCTCGGCAATCGGCTGGTTCCGGTCGATCGAAACGGCAAGATGATTCTCCACTTCGGTTCCTTTCCAACAGACAAAATCTTTTCCGCGGCTGCGCTCCTGGACAAAGAAAGCCGGCTCAAACCCGACGAATTTGCCGGAAAAACGGTCTTGATCGGGGTCACAGCCGAAGGCACTTCTGACATCGCCGCCACGCCGCTTGCCGCCCAGGAATTCGGGCCCCTGATCCAGGCTCAAGCGGTCGACACAATATTGCGCGGCGGCTGGCTGGTACGGCCAGCATGGGCCGAGCTGGCGGAATGGGCGGCCGCGGCGCTGCTCGCCCTGCTCGCACTCGGCAATGCGATATTCGGCCGCCGCTATCGGATCGCACTGGCGATCTTGTTCGCGGCAATGCCGCTTGTCAGCTGGCTGGCCTTCGCGCGCGCTGACATGCTGCTCGATCCCGTCCGGCCGATGCTGGTCGGCGGCGGCGCGGTCGCCGGCGTCGCAATGGGCCTGTTCGCCCTCGCACGGATAGAGAGGGAACGGTTCCGCGATGCCCTGGTGCAGGAGCGGGTCGTAGCGGCCGAGACGGAGGGCGAACTGCAGGCCGCGCGGGCGATCCAATTGGGCATGGTCCCGCCGCGCGAACGCCTGCGGCTTCTCGATACGCGCGTCGACCTCGATGCCTTGCTGGAGCCTGCAAAGTCGATTGGCGGCGACTATTACGACGTTGCCAGAATTGGCGACAACCAGATCGGATTTGCGGTCGCGGATGTCACCGGCAAAGGCGTACCGGCAGCTCTGTTCATGGCCATGTCGAAGGCACTTACCAGTGCCGCCCTGTCTAGAATGCAAGCCGATCCCGCGACCATGGCAACCGCCATCAATCATGAGCTGCTGAAAGACAGCGGCGACACGATGAGCGTCACCATGATGCTTGGCATCCTCGACCTCGTTACGGGCGAGGTCCGGCTGGCTTGCGCAGGACACGAGGACCCGCTGCTGCTGTCGGAGGGCAAGGTCGAGCGGATCCGGCTGGAGGGCGGCCTCCCCCTCTGCGTCAATGAATCAACCTATCCCCTCGAAACCCTGAAGTTGCAGCCGGGACAGACCCTCGTGCTGGTAACCGACGGCGTGACCGAAGCCGAAAACAGCCGCGGCGAATTCTTCGGACGCGACCGCGTCCTCGTCGATGGCGATCCAAGCTCAGGCAATGCGACCGCAATCATCGAGGGCATCCGCGATCGGGTCCGGGCATTCGAGGACGGGACGGAGGCGACCGACGATCTGACGGTGATGGCAATCCGCTTCCTCGGCCGAGCCTAGCGGACGATTACTTCCACCCGACGGTTGGCGGCGTTGCTGATGTTGTCCATGGTTGGCTCTTTAAGCTCCCGCTCGCCGCGGCCCACTGCCGACATCAGCGACCGGTCGAAGCCCTGGCCGGCAAGCCAGTTAAGCACTTCCTCGGCCCGCTGCTGCGAAAGCCGGTCGTTATCCGCTTCGCTGCCAACCGTATCGGTATGGCCGGTCACTTCGACCTGCGGCCCGGACCGGGAAGCGATCTCGGCTCGCAGCGCAGTCAGCACGGCCTGCGACGCAGGAGTTGGCGTAGCCGTACCCAAGTCGAAATAGAGAACGAAGCTCTTCGCGGGCGGCGGAAGGCTGGTCAGCAGCGCGGCTTCCTGGGCCTTCAGCCCCTTTTGCCCAAGCGGCTGGGTCGTTGGCGTTGGGTCCCCGAGCTTGGTTCGGCTGTTTCCCTGGGCGATCACAGCCGCGGTTGGCTTGCCGCCTGCCTCCAGCACGGCGACCTGGCCCTGGTGTCCTTCGTCGTCGGGCAGCAGCACTAGCGACGAGGTCGCGCATCCGCTTAGGAGCAGGCATGCCGCCGCCAGGCGCGGCACGCTCATTCGGGGACCTCGACGATGAACTTGGTGCCACGCACGCCCAGCAGTGTGTTTGGTGTTCGGACCTTCATCGCGTCGCGGTCGGACTTGGCGATCTTGCCGGAAACTACGGCGAGCGAACCGCGATCGACCTGGGTTACGAAACTGCCCTTCTGTCGCGTGCGGTCATATTGGAACTGGTTGATTGCAACGTTGCTGTTCGGGCCGACTGCGAAGCGCGTATTGTCAATGAAGCTGAGGCTCATCCGGCCATCCTTGCCGGTTACTAGCCGGTCGCCCGGGTTGATCTGCACGCCTGGTTTGGCCGGGATGTGGTTGGCACCCCGCTCGACCGTGGCGGCCCCTGTGCTGCTCTTGATCCGGGCAATTTCTGCCAGGACCGGCGAAGCGGCCAAGGATGCCAATGCAACAGCAGCCAAAATCCGGCGAACCATGCCACCCTCCCCTGATAACTGTGGCCGTGTCATAACCGTTTCGATGGCGTCATGCGAATCAGGGGAAGTCCGTAAGCGCATCCATGTCGGGGGGCCCACCGCTCTCGGCGAAGCGATCGCTTCGACGCGCCTATTTGGGCTGGATCTTGGCCTTGCGGAGCGGGATCTGGCGCGGCTCTGCATCGTCGTCGAGGAATTGATCACCAACCTCTGCGAACATGGGATTTGCGAAACGGAGCGCGAAATTGTCCTGGAACTGTTCCGGCATGCTTCCGGTCTCGGCCTGGTGTTTGAGGACAATGGCGCGCCGTTCGACCCCCGAACCACGAGCACCGAAGATGAAATGCCGCAGCGAGGCGGAGGCGCTGGCCTGCGCCTGGTCAGGGCATGGTCGGAAATTGTTGATTATGGGTCCAGCGAAGGCCGCAACCGTCTCGAGCTGCTGCTCGCGCTAACCGGCGATTGAGCCGCTTACTCGGCGGCCCAGTCCTTCGATTTCTCAAGGATCGTCATCTCGCGTAGCAGCGCGTCCACGCTGGCCGTCAAATCGTCGAGGAAGGTGATCTGGTGTCGCGCGCCACGGTAGCTTTCGACCAGCAAGATCGCATCGAGCAGGATCGGCACGACGACGCCTTCCGGATCATCCATTTCGGCGAGGCCCCGAAGCTTTTCCAACGCCTTGCGCCGCGCCGCTTCCGGATCGGACATCGCCGCCGTTCGTCCAATCAACCAACCCATTCCCGACTCTCCACTTGTTGCGCGCTAGAGTAGCGAACGGGGGCGGCCGGGCTAAGTGCCGGCGGTCTCAGCGGCGGGTCGGCTCGGCGCATTGAGCTCAAGAGGATTTGGCGCGAAGCGCCTTTGCCTCGTCGATCGACAAGGGACGTACGCCGAGTACCGGGCAGCGGTCGATGCCGGTCGGGCCGGGGACGAGCAGCTCTGCATCCTGTCCCTGGCACACCCAGCTGCTGCCGCTGGTGGAGCGAAGTCCGATCCGGAGAGTCCAATCGATGTCAGGGCAGGTGCCGAGGATATCGAGAAGATAATTGTGATTGACACCAACCGTAACGATGACCGTATTCCGATCGACGGCATGGAAGTCGTTGACGGTCGAAGCGTTGAAGCATCGGCCTGTTCCCGCCGCGCTTTGGGAATGTGGCGGCTGGTTGGCGGTACATGCCGCGAGACAGGCGGTGGCGGCAAAGTGCGCGGCAAGTCGCTTCATGACGTTCAATCCCTTTCGAATTCGAAATGCCGAACTGGCTTGCTCGTTCCGCTGGGACCGCTTCTAGGCGCTCGAGTGGCTCAACCGTTCGATTTGGGCCGGAGTGAGGTCGAGGGTCAATGCTGCGACGAGTTCGCTCGCCTGCGCGACCTTGGTTGCGCTGGCGATCGGTGCGGCGATGGTCGGCTGCGCCTTCAGCCACGCCAGCGCGACGGTCGCCATCGCCGCGCCAGTCTCGGCGGCGACATCCTCGAGGGCCGCCAGGACGCGCCGGCCTCGGTCATTCAAATAGGCAGTGGTCCGTCCGCCTCGAACGCTTTTGGAAGCATCGTCTTCTGACCGATATTTGCCGGTGAGGAAGCCGTTGGCGAGGCTATAATATGGAAAGACCGCCAGCCCTGCGTTGGCGGCGGCATCGCGCAGCGGTCCCTCATATTTGTCCCGGTCGATCATATTATACCAGGGCTGCAGCGCGCTCGGCGGGGTGAGGCCGTTGGATCTGGCCACATCCATCGCTTCGCCGACCCGCTCGGGAGCGAAGTTGGATAGGCCAACGGCGCGGATCTTGCCGGCCCGTTTTAACTCATCGAACGCACCCAAACTGTCTGCCAGCGGCACCTTCTCATTATCGCGATGCTGGTAATAAAGATCGATCGTTTGGATGCCGAGCCGATCCAGCGATTTGTCGCAGGCGGCGGCCACGACCTTGGGCTCAAGTGCGGCGACATATTCGCCGTCGACCATCTCGCCGTCGAGGAACCCGACCTTTGTCGCGATGACCACCTTGTCGCGTTTTGCGGGGTCGCGTTTTATCCAGCGCCCGATCAATGCCTCGCTTTCGCCGCCCTTATGGCCCGGCACCCAGGCCGAATAGACATCGGCAGTGTCGATCATCATGCCCCCGGCATCGACGAAGGCATCCAGCACGGCGAAGCTGGTGCTTTCGTCGGCTGTCCAGTCGAAGACATTGCCGCCCAATGCTACCGGCGCCACCTCTATCCCGCTGCTGCCGATGGGGCGCTTATCCATTGGCGTCCTCCTCGGACCATTCCGCAGCGGCCCGAACCTCCTGCGCATGCGATAGTTTGGTCACCAGCACGGCGTCGGCAGTGGCGATGATTACCAGATCGTCGACGCCGATCGCAGCCACCCTCGGTCCGTCGCTGCGGATAAGATTGGCATGACTGTCGATCACCAGCACATTGCCGATCACGACATTGCCGCCCTCTCCCTTGTTGGCCGCGTCGAACACGGCTTGCCAGCTGCCGACGTCGGACCAACCCATCGACACCGGCACGACCGCGACCCGGTCCGAATGCTCCATCACCGCATAGTCGATCGATTGGGCGGGTGAACGGGCGAAGGCTTCCTCATCGACCCTGACCACCGGGCCGTCGCGCTCGCCTTGTTCGAGAGCAGCGCCGGCGGCCTCGAGAATCGCCGGGGCGTGACGGTGCAATTCTTCTCGCCAGGTCCGCGCGGAAGCGAGGAAAATGCCGGCATTCCAATAATGACCGCCTGCGACCAGCATCGCTTCGGCCTTTTCCTGAGGCGGCTTCTCGACGAAGCGGGCGACCGGCCGGACGCCTTCGCCTTCGTCGGCGGCGATATAGCCGAAGCCGGTGGCCGCATGGTCCGGCTCAATCCCGAAAGTCACGATATTGCCCTCTTCCGCGGCTGGTCGCGCCAGCGCTATGGCGCGATGGAAGGCTTCGACATCGGCGATGTGATGGTCGCTGGGGCAAATGAGGAGCAGCTCATCCGCATCGGCCAGGCTGGCGGCCAAGGCGATCGCGCCGGCGCTGTCGCGCTTTAGGGGCTCGAGAATGATTCGGGAGCCGCGGCCGGCAACGTTGCGAAGCTCCGCTTCCTGAGTGTGATTGCCGACAATGATCGGCTCGGCGAAGCGGTCGCCGAACCGGCGCAATGTCTGTTCGAACAGGCTGTCGTCACCGAGGAGTGGCAGCATGTGCTTGGGCCTGGCGGGCGTCGACAGCGGCCACAGTCGCGTTCCGGCGCCACCCGCCAGGATCACGGGGCGGATCTGCCGACCGCTGTTTGAGTCACTCATGCGAACACCATTCGCCAAGTTTGAAGTGATACGCCACCCCAATCGTCATCCCGGGCTTGATCCGGGATCCGCCGGCACGTGAAGGCTGGAGAGGATGAACCCCGGCTCAGGGCCGGGGTGACGGCCTTGCCACGGCGATTCATCATTCATTTGTAAAATTTTGCGACACCCCTCCCTATGTCGGCGAATCTTACACTGGCCTGCGCGTGGAAACGCTGATCGCCTTCTGGACGCACGCGCTTGCGGCGGCGCTGTTCGCTTCGCTCACCCTGTGGGAGCTACGGCGCGGTCTCGCAGAAAGCGAACAGCGCATGCTTCTCGCTGCCTTCGCACTGACCGCAATCTGGGCCTGGGTTACCGCGGTTGCGCCGACCACCATGCTTGCCGCTTATTCGGAAACAGCCCGCAACTTGTGTTGGGTGGGCGTGCTTTACCGCCTTGCCGGGATCGACAGCAGCGAGGAACAGCTGGGCGTCCGGCCCGTCTATGCAGCGGTGGCGGCGGTACTCGGCCTTCAGCTGGTGGTCGATGCCCTGCCTCTGGTGATCGACACCGACACGATCAGCCGGGGGCATGCCCTCATAGTCACTGCAATTATCCTCCGGCTGACCGCCGCGGCAGGATCGCTGGTGCTGGTTCACAACCTCTATGGCCAGGCCGCTCCATCAAGCCGGACGGGCATCCGTCTGGCCATGATCGCCATTGCCACCATGTGGGCCTACGATCTCAATCTCTACACGATCGCCTATTTCGATCCGGCTTCGGCGCAGGGGCTGTTCGACTTTCGCGGTCTGGCGCTGGCGTTCGTCGCTCCATTGTTCGCCATCGGTGCAAGCAAGGACGATCGCTGGCGAGTCCGGCTGTCCCGCGCCGCTACCTTCCAGAGCCTGTCGCTGCTGGCGATCACCGCCTATTTCGCCATCATGGCGGTGCTGGTCACCGCGCTGCGTGGTTCGGGCTTCGACTGGACCCGGGCGGTATTGGTCGCCCTCCTCGCTGCCATGACGGTGGCGGCGATGGTCCTGCTCCCGTCCAACCGGGCGCGAGGCTGGGCCAAGGTCAAGATCGCAAAGCATTTCTTCGAGCACCGCTACGATTACCGCACCGAATGGCTGCGGTTCACCGAGACGATCGGCGCCATCGGACCCACGGCGCCGCCGCTTGGACAGCGGGTGGTCAAGGCGTTCGCCGATATCCTCGATGCGCCGGGCGGACTCTTGCTTGTGGCGGATGAGAATGGCTCGATCGAGCCGGCGGCGGCCTGGAACTGGTCGGGCAGCGCGAATCTCGGCGCTGCCATTCCCACCCCCGAAGCGCTGGGCTTCTGGCTTTCGGTGGGCGCCGAGGGCCGGATCATCGATTTCGACGCCCTTGGCGGCGGCTGGGCCGATGCCCGCGATCGGGAACTGGACATTCCCGAGCCGCTGCTCGGCGAGGAGCAGGCCTGGACCGGAGTTCCGCTGATCCATGAGGACCGGCTGGTCGGGCTGGTGCTGCTGGCTGCGCCCGATTACCGCCGTTCACTCGACTGGGAAGACTTCGACCTGTTGCGGACGGCAGGCCGCCAGGCTGCCTCCAGCCTGGCCGAGGCCCACGGTCAGCAGGCCCTGATGAACGCCCAGCGGTTTGAGGATTTCAACCGGCGATTTGCCTTCATCCTGCATGATGTGAAGAACCTGGTCAGCCAGTTGTCCCTGCTCGCCCGCAATGCCGAGCGCCATGCCGACAACGCCGATTTCCGCGCCGACATGGTTGCGACGCTCAAAGGCTCGGTCGGCAAGATGAACGACTTGCTGGCCCGTCTCGCCCCGACGCCCGACCAGCGCCCGGCCCGACCCGAGCCGACCCCGCTCCGGCCACTCGTTGCCGCCGCCATCGCGGCCAATCGCCGCGATCATGAGGTCACTATGCTCGGCGATGGCGATCTTGTCGCATTGGCCGACCCGCTGATGCTCGAGCAGGCTCTCGGCCACCTTGTCCGGAATGCAGTCGACGCGAGCACGCCTGCCGACCCGGTCACGGTGAGAATGGGCAGTGACGGCGAGCAGGTGATGATTACTATCGCCGATGGGGGCACGGGCATGGATGCCGAGTTCGTCCGAACGCGCCTGTTCCAGCCATTCGCGTCGACCAAGCAAGGCGGCTTCGGGGTCGGCGCCTTCGAGGCCAAGAGCCTGGTCTCGGCCATGGGCGGCCGTCTCACGGTTGAATCCAGGCCCGGCGAAGGCAGCAGCTTCACCATCTCCCTCCCTGGCGCAAGGGAAGCGCCCGAGCAGAAACGGAAAATCGCATGAGCACCGAACCCGAACTCCCGGTCTTGCTGATCGTCGAGGACGACGAGGGCCTGCAGCGGCAGCTTAAATGGGCCTATGAAGGCTATCGCGTTGTGAGCGCAGGCGACCGCTCCACCGCGATCGAGATGATGCGGCTGCACGAGCCGGCAGTGGTAACCCTCGATCTCGGCCTTCCGCCCGATCCCGACGGGACGAGTGAAGGCTTTGCTACGCTGACCGAAATTTTGGCGTTGAAGCCTGACACCAAGATTATCGTCGCTTCGGGTCACGGGGCCCGGGAAAGCGCGCTGAAGGCGATCGCGCTCGGCGCCTATGATTTCTACCGCAAGCCGGTCGACATCGACGAGCTCGGCCTGATCGTCAGCCGGGCCTTCCACGTCTATGAGATCGAGGCCGAGAATCAGCGGCTGGAAGCGGCGAACGGCGGCGCGGCGGCCCTTGGAGCGATGCTCACCGCGAGCCCGGAGATGATCAAGATTATCCGCACCGTGGAGCGTGTCGCCTCGAACGATGTCTCGGTCATGCTGCTCGGCGCAAGCGGCACCGGCAAGGAACTGCTGGCGCGCGCGGTCCATGAAAAATCGGCCCGGGCGAAGGGCGAGTTCGTCGCGATCAACTGCGCGGCAATCCCGGAAAACCTGCTCGAAGCCGAACTATTCGGCTATGAGCGCGGCGCCTTCACGGGGGCGGTCAAGACCACCCCGGGCAAGATCGAGCTGGCTCAAGGCGGCACATTGTTTCTCGACGAAGTCGGCGACATCCCGCTTCCCCTCCAGGTCAAGCTGCTTCGCTTCCTTCAAGAGAGGGTGATCGAGCGGATTGGCGGACGTTCGCCGATCGCGGTCGATACGCGGATCGTCTGCGCCACCCACCAGGATCTCGACGCGATGATCGCCGCCGGCAGGTTCCGCGACGATCTCTATTACCGGCTGGCGGAAATTGTTGTGAAAATCCCGAGCCTGGTAGAGCGATCCGGGGACGCGGTGCTCCTCGCCCGTCATTTCGTTGGCCGCTTCGCGCGGGAAATGAACGCCAAGATCCAGGGCCTGGCCCCGGACGCTGCCGATGCGATCGACGCCTATGGCTGGCCGGGCAACGTCCGCGAGCTCGAAAACCGCATCAAGCGGGCGGTGATCATGGCCGACGGCAAATGGGTGACTGCGACCGATCTCGACCTTCCGGGAGTGGCCGAATCCGGCTTCGAAACCCTGCCGATCAACCTTCGCGCGGCCAGGGAAGTGGCCGACCGAAAGGCCATTCGCCAGGCCCTTTCGCGCACCGAAAACAATATTTCCGGCGCCGCCAAGCTGCTCGGAATCAGCCGGCCTACCCTCTACGACCTGATGAAGCAGTATCAGCTGGGAAGCTGATAATCCTTTTTGGGCCATGAGTTTACGCGCCCTTTACCTGCTCGGCGCTAAGAGCAGTCCCCCGGGGGTAACCATGGTAAACAGCGTATCTGGCAAGGACGAAACTCCGTACAAGGTGGCGGCAAGCCACCTGATCACGACGTGCGCCACATTGGCTGCAATCCTGCTGTTCGTGATCCTGGGCGCGAAGGTTATCCCCAGCGCCATCGGTACCGCGGTGAAAGACCCCGCCACCAATGCTTTGGTGGCCGCATTCCTGCTCAATATCGCGATCGTGCTGTTCGGCTATCGCCGTGCCCGCGATCTCGCGGAGACAATGGCGACTCTGAAACAGGCGGAGAAAGACGCCCACTTCAATGCCTACACTGACCATACGACCGGCTTGCCCAACCGACGCGCTCTACTTCGCGAGATCGAGGGCCTGTTCGAGAGGGCCGATCGTGGCGGCACGCTGATGCTGCTGGACGTCGATAACTTCAAGCGCGTCAATGATCTCTACGGCCATGTCGCGGGCGACCAGCTGCTGCGCCAGGTCGGCGAGATGTTGGCCGGCGCATTGCCGGGCACGGCGTTTATTGCCCGCATGGGCGGCGATGAATTTGCTGCGATTATCCGCGATGAGAAGGATGCCGAAGACGCTGCTCGAGATGCCATCGGAGCCTTTGGCCGTCCGGTGAACGTCGGCGAGACCCGCACCCAGATTTCAGTCTCCGCCGGACTCGTTCCGTTGCATTCGGAGGCAAGGCCAATAGACGCCCTGCGCCGGGCGGACGTCGCCATGTACTCGGTCAAGCAGGCTGGCCGGAACGGCTATGCCTGGTTCGATAGCCAGATGGAGCTACAGCTCCAGGCGCGCGTCGGACTAGAGGATGAAATCCGCTCGGCGGTCGAATGCGACGAATTCGTTCCATTCTTCCAACCGCTGATCAGCCTGGATTCCGGCGAGCTCAACGGGTTCGAGGTGCTGGCGCGGTGGAATTCGCCGCGACGAGGCCTGGTCGAACCCGCTGAGTTCATCGCCATCGCCGAGCAATCCGGGCAAATTGGCCCGCTGTCGATGCGGGTCATGGAAAAGGCTTTCGTCCAGGCTAAGGACTGGCCCGCCCATCTCAAGTTGGCGGTCAATGTTTCGCCGGTTCAGTTCCGTGATCCACAGTTGGCCGAGCGCATCATCCAAATACTGACCGAGACCGGATTCCCGGCCCGCCGGCTAGAGGTGGAGATCACTGAAGGCTCGCTCCTCGAGGACCGCGCACAGGCGCTGACCATATTGGAAAGCCTTCGGAACCATGGCATTGCAATCGCGCTCGACGATTTCGGTACAGGCTACGCTTCGCTTAGCCAGCTCCACGCCTTGCCCTTCGACCGCATCAAGATCGACCGTAGTTTCATCACTTCGTTGGGCCAAAGTGAGCAGGCGGTGGCAATCGTTCAGACCATCGCCGCGCTGGGCAAGACGCTGAGTGTGCCAATCACTGCCGAGGGCGTCGAAACCGATTCCATTCGCGAGCAGATGGCCGCGCTCGGCTGCACCGATGCCCAGGGCTTCCATTTCGGCCGCGCGGTTTCCGCCAATGTCGCCACCATGCATTTCGACACGCCCAAAGTGACGCCATCCGCCAAGTTCAAGCCCGAGCGCACGCCGCTGTCCGAGCCACTCGACAAGGGTGATCACAGCGGGTCCCCGCGCCGGCCCGCCGCCGGCCAGAAGTGGTAGCGGACTAGCTCAATTCTTACCCCAATTGACGAACGGGCACAGCGCTTCGACTAGCGTACTTGCTGTCGGCCTCTTCCGCTCTATCGTCCGCTTCCAAATCAGATGACGGGAGCGGG
>DATJKE010000183.1:0-20299 GCA_035491735.1 Sphingomicrobium sp. | reverse complement strand
CGGTCCCACCCAGCGCCGCCGATAATCGCCACCGGATTGGTCGCATCCTTAAGCAGGCCGAACATCGCCTCCATCGCTCCAGCGCAGGGCGGCTGCGCAATCGGTGCTATCCTGGGCCGATCAAGCGCCTCGACTTCGTCGCGCAGCATGTCTTCTGGAAGCGCGAGCACGACCGGGCCGGGACGTCCCGCCGTTGCGACGCGAAAGGCGCGGGCGACATATTCGGGGATGCGTCGGGCATCGTCGATCCGCGCCGCCCATTTGGCGACCGGGCCGAAGAAGGCGGCCATGTCGAGTTCCTGGAAGCCCTCCCGGTCTCGATCGGCGCGGTCGAGATCGCCGACGAACAGGATCATCGGCGTCGAATCCTGGGAGGCGACGTGCACTCCGGCCGACGCGTTGGTTGCGCCCGGACCGCGGGTGACGAAGGCGACGCCGGGCTTGCCGGTCATCTTGCCGTCGGCGTCGGCCATATAGCTGACCCCGCCTTCCTGGCGGCAGACGATCGTCTCGATTTCCGGCGCGTCGTGAAGCGCATCGAGAACAGCGAGGAAGCTTTCTCCCGGCACGGTGAAGATGCGGTCGCAGCCCTGGATCTTTAGCTGCTCGACAAGGATCTGGCCGCCGGTGCGGAGCGCGGTTTCTGGCATGAACTGGGCTCTAGCCCGCAATGCGGCGCTTGTGGAGTGCCCGCTTGTGCTGCCTCCGGTTTGCGCCCAGACGGTGGTGGGGCTGTGCGCGTACTACCCGATAGCGGGGGCGCAAAATGGGGATTCTGATTGCCGGCATGCTGGCCGCGGCGGCTGCCGCGCCACTGGAGTATCGCTTCGAAATCGGCAGGGCGCAGGGGACGATCTACAACCCGTGGACGCTGAGCGACGATCGGGTCGAGTTGCGCTCCTTCATCGGCTCCGGCGCCAAGCCGGGCGATTTTGTCGCACCGACCATTAGGGTCGCGCCGGGCCAGCGGCTGGCAATCGAACTCGACAATAAGCTTGAGGCGTGCACCGAAAAGCAGCGTGCCGATCACAGCTGCTACAACGACACCAACCTCCATACTCACGGCCTGTGGATCTCGCCCTCCGGCCACAGCGACAACGTCCTCCTCTCGATCGCGCCGGGTGACCATTTTCGATACGAGTATGACATTCCGGCCGATCACCCCGCCGGGACCTTCTGGTATCATCCCCATGCGCACGGCGCTGGTTTCGTCCAGGTCGGCAGCGGCATGGCGGGGGCCCTGATCGTTACCGGCAACAGACTGCCTACGGCGAGTAGCCCGGGTGACATCGACATCCTGTTGAAAGACGAGCGCGGCCGACCGTTCCCGGAGCGCGTGATGGTCTTCCAGCACATCAAATATGGCTGCCTGGACGGCAAGGGCCGGATCGAGGGCCAGCGCGACAAACAGGACGAACCAGTGCGTCCGTTCACCTGTTCTCCCGGCCAGATCGGCGGCATCGAAAGCTTTGACAATGATTGGGGCTGGCGCCGTTCGGGCCGCTTCACCGGCATCAACGGCAAGGTCGAGCCACAGCTGAGCGATGCAAGGGCAGGCGGATTCGAACGGTGGCGCCTGATCAACGCCGGCACGGGCGAGCCGATGCGCATGCGGCTCTATCGGCTCGATCCTGCCGCCCCTGCGCTGCTCACGGTCAAGGCCGAGGAGCAGATTGCGTGGCGCGAGCGCTATTGCACCGGCCAGCCCCTGCCGATGTGGCAGATTGCACAGGATGGGCTGACCCGAACCGCGGCCCGCAAGGTCGAGGAGGCAATCCTGTTTCCCGGCCAGCGGATCGATGTGATCGTAAGGCTGCCGGAGCAGGGGCTCTACTGCATGGTGAACGACACCGGTCCGGACAATCTGGAGCACGACAATCCGCCGCGGATGATCGCGGTGGTCGGTGCGAAAGGCGTTGTCGGTCAGGCCGGTGATTCCGAAGCCTTGCTGCGTTCCACGCTGATCCATTCCGCGGAGAAGGCGCTGGCCGGAAACGAGCAATCGGCAACACGAGCGCGGGTCATTGGCGACCTCAAGGACGGTCTGAAGCTGTCATCGTTCGATTGGCACAAGCCAATTCCGGAGGCCGAGGTCAGCGACTACCGCGAGATCATCCTCAACATCATCGAAGGGCATGGAGAGGAATCCTTCCGGATCAACGGCCATGTCTATGACCACAACCGGATCGATGCGGTTCTTCCCCTCGGCAAGGCGGAGGAATGGCGGGCCGTCGCGCTGCTCGACGACCACCCGCTGCACATCCACGTCAATCCATTCCAGGTCATCTCAATCGAGGACGCAAAGGGGCAGGATGTCACCGACCCCAAGAGTCCGGCATTCGATCCGGATTATGCCGGACTAAAAGGCGAGTGGATGGACACGGTCTACGTCAAGCAAGACCTGCGCGTCGCCTTCCGCACACGCTACGAACGGTTCACCGGCGACTTCGTGACGCATTGCCACATCATGTATCACGGCGATCACGGCATGATGCAGAACCTGCGCATTGCAGCGGAAGGGGAACCGGCGGCAACCCATTCGGGCCATTAGCCTCCCGTTCAACTGCTCGCTTCCAGATCGCGCTTGAGTTTCGCCAGCATCGCCACGGCTCGCTCGGCGTGGGGCCCGATCCAGCGTTCGTGGATGGCGTGAATGGGGAGGGGGTTGAGGTGGTTCCAGCGCTCGCGGCCCTTGCGTTCGGCGATGATCAGGTCCGCGCTTTCGAGCACCTTCAGATGCTGCATTACCGTGCAGCGGTCGAGCTCCGGAAACTGGCCGCACAGCGCTCCGGTGGTCAGCGGCTGGTCCCGCAATACGTCGAGGATCGCGCGGCGGTGATGCGAGGCGAGGGCTCGGAACACCCGATCCTGCTGCTCGCTGATTGAATTGGTCGGAACATAGGGCGGAATTGACATGTTATAGATATATAACATATCTGACGCACCTTCAAGGAGCGACTCGCCATGGAACCCACATTTCGCGTGTTCATCATCGTCAACCGCCCGCGCCACGACGTGTTCGAGGCGGTGGCCGACCCCAAGGAACTGTCCGCCTATTTCACCACCGGCGGCGCCAGCGCCCGGCTTGAGCAGGGCCAGACCGTGACCTGGGATTTCGCCGACTTCCCTGGGGCCTTCCCGGTCGATGTGACCGAAGTCGTCCCTGACGAGAAAATCGTCTTCCACTGGAAGGCCAATGAGCCAGGCACCGACTACCAGCTGCAGGTGACGATGAACTTTTCGGAAATCGAGCATGGCAGAACCAAGGTAGAGGTCGAAGAGGCCGGCTGGCATGAGACGGAAGCCGCGCGGAAAGCCAGTTACGGCAATTGCATGGGCTGGGCGCAGATGCTGGCGGCACTCAAAATGTGGGCCGAGCACAAGATCAACCTGCGTGAGGGCGCGTACAAATAGCGCTACAGAATCTGTAGCACTCTAATTCAGATCCTGAACTAGTCCGGCGTCGAGCTGCGGCAGTAGCGTCTTTCCATCCCGAGCAAATTGCAGGATGGAGGAACGCTGATGCTGGCGCTTGCCGAGAAGCCCATGACCACGGACTGGACCAAGAAGGCCGAGAAAATTGCCGCCGCGATTGCCGAACATGCTGCAAAGCATGACGCGGACGACAGTTTCGTCACCGAAGGCTTCTCCGCGCTAGAGGAAGCCGGCTTCTTCACTGCCTTGGTGCCGCAAGAGTTTGGTGGCGGCGGAGCGACGATCAGCGAAGTCGCCGATGCCCTTCGGATCATCGGCGCGGCGTGCAGTTCGACCGCGCTGGCTGCATCGATGCACAGCCATATTATTGCGGTCGCGGCGTGGCGCTTCAAGAACCAGGGCGCGCCGACTGACGGCCTGCTGAAGCGCGTCGTCGCCGAGAAATTGAAGTTGGTGTCGAGCGGCGGTTCCGACTGGCTGAGCAGTGCCGGGACGATGGAAAAGGTCGAGGGAGGGTATAAGCTGACCGCTCGCAAGGCCTTTGCCAGCGGTTCGACCGTCGGCAGCCTCCTCAACACCAGCGCGGTCTATGACGATCCCGAAGCTGGACCGACCGTGCTCCATTTCGGCGCGCCGCTGAAGGGCGATGGCGTCAGGATTGAGCCAACCTGGCAGACGCTCGGCATGCGCGGCACGGGTTCAGACGATGTCGTTTTCGACGGGTTATTCATCCCTGACGCGGCGATCGCCGGTAAGAGGCCGCAGGGCCAATGGCACATGCTGTTCCATGTGATCAGCATGATCGCATTCGGTTTGATATATTCCGCCTATCTCGGGGTCGCCGAAGGGGCGCGAAACCGGGCGCTGGCGATGGCCAGGAAGCGGCCGCAGGACCCGCTACTGGCGCAGACTGTCGGCGAGATGGAGAACCGCCTGCTGGCTGCTCGCCTGGCGCACCGGCGGATGATCGAAATTGCCGAGACCGGCACGCCGGGTCCGGAAACAACCAGCGAGGCAATGCAGTGCCGGACGCTTGCCGGACAGGCGGCAATCGACACCGTCACCAAGGCGATGGAAGTCGCTGGCGGCGCGGCCTTCTATCGCAAGACCGGGCTCGAGCGCGCTTTCCGCGACATCCAGGCCGCGCGCTTCCATCCGCTGCAGGAAAAACCGCAACTCGACCTCGCCGGCCGGGTGGCGTTGGGCTGGGATATCGACGGCTAGCAAGCCGCTGGATGCGGCCGCCGAAACCGGCTAGGCGGCCGCCCCATGTATATTATCACCATTCACTATCCGAACGCGGACGGCGCAACCTTCGACCATGATTATTACCGGACCAAGCACCTGCCCGAAGTGGGCAAGACGTTCGGGCCGTTCGGGCTCGGCTACGCCAGCGTGCTGAAGGGCGAGGAGAGTGCCGATGGAACGCCGCCGGCCTTTTTCGTGACCACCATCCTGAGCTTCCGCGACGAACAGGGAGCGCGCGAGGCGGCGGCGAGCGAGGGCGCCAAGGCACTCAGAGCCGACATCGCCAATTTCACCAACGTCACGCCGGTGCTGCAGTTCAATACGGCGGTGCCCTAAGGGGTTTACTTGAGCTCCACGTCGATCAGCTCGATCGTCGTCCGGCCGCTGTTGCGGAGCCCAATCGCCGCCCCCGTCCGAAGCTGTTCGAAATCACCCGGTGCAACGACCAGAGCCTGGTCCAATTGGCCGTCACTGGTCACGGTTAACTCTCCGCCGCGGATGAAGATCCGGGCCCCGATTCCGCTATAATCAAAGGCCGGTGCCGATTGGCCGGGCTCAAGGACAAGCCGCCAGGCACGAAGGCGCGGATGGTCTTGGACCTGAACGAAGCCCGATGCCCCTGGCCGGTCGTTGACTGGCCGCCCGAGCGGAGCGTTGCGGCGAAGCTCGACCGCAACAACATGATAGGCCGTCTTGTCCGGGTTCACGATGCGATGAATGAAGGGCTCGTCCGACATCGCGTTCATTCCGACGCTGCCGGGAACCAGTGGCGGTGCCGCTCGAAGCTCTCTGCCGAGCCGCTGCGTGCTGACCTTGGCCGGCGCGATGACGACATAGAACAGCTCGTGCGAATGGCGGTGAAATCCGGAATCGCCGCCTGGCGGGACGATGGTCTCGATCACCGCCAGATCGTCATTCGAGAATACCAGACGATGATATGGCGCGCCCTCGACCGGCACCGGCGCCGCACGTGCAGGCAATGCCAGCGAGATGGCCAGGGCGCAAAGCGCCGGCAGGCTTGTCTTCACGCCTGGTGGATCGCTTTGACGACCTGGTAGGACTCGAGCCCTTCCTTGCCGCCCTCGGAGCCGAAGCCTGAATCCTTGACCCCGCCGAACGGCGCGTCGGCGACCGAGATGGCGAAGGTGTTGATGCCGACCATGCCGCTTTCGATCAGGTCGCCGATCAGATTGGCGCGGCGGCCGTTCTCGGTGAAGGCGAAGGCGGCAAGGCCGAACGGCAGGCGGTTGGCCTGCTCCATCACTTCGTCAAAGGTCGAGAAAGACTTGGTCACTGCGACCGGGCCGAACGGCTCCTCATTCATGATGTTGGCGGTGTTGGGCACATCGGCCAGTAGCGTGGGCTGGAAGAAGAAACCGCCGTCACCCTTCGATCCGCCGGCGAGCACCCGCGCGCCCTTGGCCGCAGCGTCTTCGATTAGCGCTCCGACCGCTTCCGGACGGCGCTCGTTAGCGAGCGGGCCCATGCGAGTATCCTCCTCAAGGCCGTTGCCGACTTTCACCTTGGCGGTGCGTTCGGCGAAGCCCTTCAGGAACGTGTCGTAGATCGACTCCTGGACGTAGAAGCGGGTCGGCGAGACGCACACCTGGCCGGCGTTCCGGAACTTCTGCGGCACGACCATGTCGAGCGTCTTTTCAAGGTCGCAATCGTCGAAGATCAGCACCGGCGCGTGGCCGCCCAGCTCCATCGTAATGCGGGTCATGCTGTCGGCGGCGAGGCGCATCAGATGTTTGCCGACATTGGTCGATCCGGTGAAACTGACCTTGCGGATTTCCTTGGCTCCGATCAGCGTGGTGCTGATCATGTTGGCGTCGCCATGGACCAGCTGGGCGACGCCCTTGGGGATGCCGGCATCGGCCAGTGCGCGGAAAAGCTCGGTCGCGACTCCCGGCGTCTCGTGCGGCGGGCGTGAGATGACCGTGCAACCGGCGGCCAGCGCGGCGGCAACCTTTTTCGCCAGCAAATAGATCGGGAAGTTCCACGGGCTGAAGGTGGCGACGGGCCCGACCGGCTGGCGGATAACCCGCGACAGCTGCCCGGCGGGCCGGACCAGAGTGCGGCCATAGTCGCGCTTGATCTCCTCCGCGTACCAATCGAACAACTGCGCCGACCCCAGCACCTCGAGGCGCGCCTCGTTGAAGATCTTGCCCTGCTCTTGCGTCAGGATCCGACCGATATGGTCGGCGCGTTCGCGCAGCAGCGAGGCGACCTTGTGCAGGATGCCTCCGCGCTTCTCGACGTCGGTCGAGCGCCATTCCGGCCAGGCACGGTCGGCGGCGGCGAGCGCCTCGTCCAGGTCGGCCTTGGTGGCATAGGGCACTTCGGCAATGCCGCCGCCATGGGCAGGATTGACGACCGTATGTGCGTCGCGGCCTTCGCCCGATTTCCACACGCCGTCGATGAAGAGTTGCAGGTCGGTATCGTAGCTCATGGCGCGTGAGATAGGCTTCTCCCCGCTTGTCGCCAACCCACTCCGTCGCTAGTCGCAACCTAAACCAACGGGAGACACTCGATGACCAAGGCGGATCTGCTGGCGAAGATGCAGGATTCGGGGGCCTGGCTCCCGGGCAAGACGGTCAAGCTCGACTTTGGAGGCGATGAGGGCGTGATCCTGATGGACGGCGCCAATAATTTGGTCAGCGACAGTGACGCGGCGGCCGACACGACAATCAAGGTCAGCTGGGACGATTTCCAGTCGCTGGCGTCGGGCGCGCTCGACGGCATGACCGCCTTCATGACCGGCAAGCTCAAGGTCGAGGGCGACATGGGCAACGCCATGCAGCTGCAGGGCATCTTCGCGAAGCTCAGGGGATAGGTCGCGTTGGAGGGGGAACGCGATCTTGCGCGGCTCCTCAATGCGCTCGAACCGCGCCTTCATTCGGAGCGGTATCGTTTTTCCGTCGCGACGGAATCAGCGTTGGTGGATAGTCAGTTCGCGCTGGTTCGCGAGGATGAGGGGTTGACCGCCATCGGCACCGATCCGTCTGGCGAATGGGCGCGGATCAGCCTTGACGTCCATTCCAGCCTCGATGCAGTCGGGCTGACCGCCACACTTTCTTCGCGTCTCGCGGACGTTGGCATCAGCGCGAATATCATTGCCGGCAGGTTTCACGATCATCTGTTCGTTCCATGGGACCGCAGGGAGCAGGCGCTCGATTGTCTGCGATCCATGCCGGTCAACGAAAGGAGTTGATGATGCGTCACGTCGCAATCCTCGCCCTTACCGCAGCGCTTCTGGCTACTGGCGCATCGGCACAGCAAGATTCACGTACGCCTGACGTTTTGGCAGGGGTACGCGCCCAGTTGGGCCCTGACGGTTTCGCAGAAGGCGCGAGCTACGCCATCGTCTTTTCGGACCTTAACGACGACCATCAACAGGAGGCCATCGTCCATCTCAACGACCGCAATTACTGCGGATCGGGCGGTTGCACGACATTCGTGCTGACGCCAACTGAGGCGGGCTGGCATTCTATCGGGCGGATGACGGTCAGCCGCTTGCCGATCTATCGCTTGCCGGAACACCACAATGGTTGGTTCGACCTTGGGGTGTTCGTCGGCGGCGGCGGGGCACAGCCGGGGGTCAGGGCCGTCCGGTTCGATCGCGGACGTTACCAGTCGAATCCGTCGAAGGCGCCGCGAATTGCCCGCCTGCCGCAGGAAGCGTCATCGCTGCTCGCCGTAGACAGTGAATTTGTTGCGGTTGGACCGAATTAGCGGTTGATCGATTGGTCGAAACGATGTTGCGCATTGCTTCGGCGATGACCATCGAAAACTCCAATGGCAAAGATGGGGGCGGCACATGCGTCTGCTTCTTTTCCCGGCAATATTGATTGCCTCGACGGCGACCGCCCAATCCAGGCCGGTCCTCAGCGCACAATCAGCTCACGCCATCATCGCCGGCTGCGCTGCCCATGCCACTGCGAAGAAGCAAAGCCACGCCATTGCGGTGGTCGACACCGGAGGGCACCTGGTTGCGGCGCTGAGGATGGACGGCAACGGCAGCGGCATATTCGACTTCGCACTGGCCAAGGCAGAGGCAGCCGCCGCATGGGGCTTTTCAACCTCCCAGATGCTGGAGGGAGCGCGCGGTACACCGGGCTTCGACCGTGCGCCGAAGGTGGTGGTCGTGCCAGGCGGCGTTCCGATATTCAGCGCCGATGGAAAAGCGCGCATCGGAGCGGTCGGCGTGTCGGGCGAGGCGCCGGCGGATGACGCCGCCTGCGCGGAGGCTGGAATCGTTGCCGCCGGACTTAGGAGCAGCCGGGCCCCCTGATCCGCTTGACCCTTGGGGTCGCGGACGGCAGAGCCGCGCCCAAGGAGAGTCGGATGAAAAAAATCTATCCGGATGCCGGGGCCGCGCTCGACGGCCTGCTGTTCGACGGCATGACCATCGCGGCGGGCGGATTCGGCCTGTGCGGAATTCCCGAGCGGCTGATCGATGCGATCCAGGCCAGCGGGGTCAAGGATCTCACCATCGCGTCGAACAATGCCGGGATCGACAACGAGGGGCTTGGGCGGCTGCTCCGCTCGCGGCAGGTCAAGAAGATGATTTCCTCCTACGTCGGCGAGAATAAGGAGTTCGAGCGGCAATATCTGGCTGGTGAGCTGGAGGTCGAATTCTGTCCGCAAGGGACGCTTGCCGAGCGAATGCGGGCCGGCGGCGCGGGAATTCCCGGCTTCTACACCAAGACCGGCGTCGGCACCCAGGTCGCCGAGGGCAAGGAGGTCAAGAATTTCGATGGCGAGGACTATATCCTCGAACGCGGCATCCGCGCCGATCTCAGCATTATCAAGGGCTGGAAGGCGGACGAAAGCGGCAACCTCATGTTCCGCAAGACCGCCCGCAATTTCAATCAGCCGGCCGCGACCAGCGGCAAGGTCTGCGTCGCCGAGGTAGAGGAGATTGTGCCCGTCGGCAGCCTCGATCCCGACTGCATCCATGTGCCCAGCATCTACGTGAAGCGGCTGGTGCTCGGCGCGCCTTACGACAAGAAGATCGAGTTCGTGACGACGCGTGAAAGGGAGACCGCCTGATGGCTACCATCGTTAAAGGCTGGGACCGCAACCAGATGGCGGCGCGAGCCGCGAAGGAGCTGAAGGACGGGTATTACGTCAACCTCGGCATCGGCATCCCGACGCTTGTCGCCAACAATATTCCGGAAGGCATGACCGTCACGCTGCAGAGCGAAAACGGCATGCTCGGCATTGGCCCGTTCCCCTATCCGGACGAGGTGGACGCCGATTTGATCAACGCCGGCAAGCAGACGATCAGCGAACTGCCGAGCTCCTCCTATTTCAGCTCGTCGGACAGCTTCGCCATGATCCGCGGCGGTCATATCGATCTGACCGTGCTCGGCGCGATGGAGATCAGCGAAGGCGGCGACATCGCCAACTGGATGATCCCGGGGAAAATGATCAAGGGCATGGGCGGGGCGATGGACCTTGTCGCGGGGGTCAAGCGTATCATCGTCGTGATGGAGCATACGTCCAAGAACGGCGACCCCAAGTTCATCCCGGCGTGCACCTTGCCGCTGACCGGCAAGAATGTGGTCGACATGATCATCACCGACCTCGCCGTGTTCCAGCGGCCGGATCATGACTCGCCGTTCAAGCTGATCGAGCTGGCGCCAGGCGTGACCGCCGAGGAAGTGCGATCCAAAACGACGGCGAATTACGTCGAGTGAAGCGTCGGCTTGCCTTCGTCCTGCTGATGGCGATGGCCGCCGCCTGCTCGAAAGCGCCGACGATCATCGATGGCTCCAGCCCGGAGGTTTTCGCCAAGTCCACGGAAAAGGCTCGCCGCGATCTGCCGATCAAGGACCGGCTGACCTTCGACGCGGCAATGCATAATCCCGGCGGCATGCGCTACGGCAACAAGGATCCCAAAGCCGTGGCGCGCGAGGCCTATCACGGCATGACCGCCAAGGACGTCATCGAGGATGCGCACGCGCGGGGGATTGAATGAAGGCGCTGCTGTCACATGAGGCCGGCGGGCCGGAAACGCTCCGGCTGACCGATCTGGCCGAACCCTCCCCGGGTCCGGGCGAGCTGCTGGTCAGGGTGCGGGCGGCGGCGGTCAACTATCCCGACGTGCTGATCATCGAGGACAAATATCAGTTCAAGCCGCCGCGGCCGTTCGCGCCCGGCGGCGAGATCGCGGGCGAGGTCGAAGCAGTCGGCGAGGAAGTGGTGGGCTGGAAGCCCGGAGACCGGCTGATCGCCGTCCCCGGCTGGGGCGGAATGGCCGAGAAGATCGTCATCCCGTCCAAGACCGCAATTCCACTTCCGGCGGAACGCAGCTTCACTGACGGCGCGGCGCTGCTGCTGACATATGCCACCTCGATCCACGCCCTCTATGATCGAGGTCAGCTCCAGGCTGGACAGTCATTGCTGGTGCTCGGAGCTGCGGGCGGAGTTGGGCTGGCGGCGGTCGAGCTGGGAAAGGCGAAGGGAGCCCGTGTCATTGCCGCCGTGTCCTCGGACGAAAAGGCGGCCGCCGCGCGCGGGGCAGGAGCCGACGAAGCAATAGTCTATCCGCGCGGCCCATTCGACAAGGATGGGCAGAAGGCTCTGGCGAAGCTGTTCAAGGATGCCGTCGGTCCGGACGGCGCCGATGTGATCTACGACCCGGTTGGCGGCGATTATGCCGAAGCCGCGCTGCGCGCCATCGCCTGGGAAGGGCGCTATCTCGTGGTTGGTTTCCCGGCCGGCATTCCGAAGCTTCCGCTCAATCTCACCCTGCTCAAGAGCTGCGATGTGTGCGGCGTCTTCTGGGGCGCATTTGCCGCCCGCGATCCCAAGGCCAATGCCGGCCATGTGGTCGAACTGTTCCGGCTGTGGGACGAGGGCAAGATCCGGCCCCATGTCAGCGCAACCTATCCGCTCGAGCGGGGCGGCCAAGCGATCGCGGCGATGGCTGCGCGCCAAGTGATCGGGAAGCTGGTCGTCGCGATCGGCTAGATCGGCGAAGGCATTACCGTTGTGGGTTCGCTGCCAATCTTTCGGAAGGGTTCGCGCCGCTGATAGGCAAGACTTTTCCACAGCCATTCCAGCGGCCCATTTTCGTAGTGCCTCATCCATAGGTTGGCCGCGATGAGTTCGGCTGCGATGACCATCACCGCGACACCCAGCATTTTCGCCTGGCCCCAGGCGCCAAACAGGTCCAGCCCCCAGGGCGCAAAGACGACCCACATCATTAGCAGGGAAGTGAACAGATAGACGGTCAGCGGCATGCGTCCCGCCGCTTCAAACGGCCTCATCGCGCGCCGTCCGAGCGACGAACCCAGGATGAGTTGAATGAGCGCGAGGTGTCCCAGCGAGGTCGCTAGCCGCGAAGTGTCGTAAAAAACTTCCTGCCAGTGCTGACCCGGCTTGTACTCCATAATGTCGAGCCAGAGGCTGCCCCGCAACGAAAGGCCGATGCCGTAGCCCACCGCCAGCATCGCCCAATAGATCTCTCGTCGCGCCCGGCCCTGAATGATGCCCCATTGGTACAGCGCCATGCCGATCAGCATGGTCGCGACGATCTCCGCCTCGATGACCCAGAAGAGGCCCATGAGGAAAGTCCAGCCCGCCAGCTGGGCATTCCAATAAGCGCCGAACGTCGAATGATGCGCCTTGTCTGCCTTGGCGATCTTCTCCTTCGCCTTGGCGTTTTGGGCCGGCATCTGCGTCCTGCGCTCGATCCGTTCGCGATATTCCTTGAGGGTCGCCTTATCCTCGTCGCTGAGCTTCTTTCCAGCGGCATCCGCGGCGACGATCCGTTCACCTTCCTGTATCTTGGCCGTCTGTTCGCGATAGCCGCTGACATTATAGACGAGCAGCGCACTTAAAAAGATGGCTGCAAGGCCGCACTGAGCCTTCGGCCCGAGCTTGCGGAACGGGAACAGGAAGACCGCGCCGATTCCATAGACCAGCAGGATATCGCCCCACCACATCAGCAGGAACGCATTGGCCAGGCCGAACAAGCACAGCCAAAGGTTTCGGCGGTAATGGAGGTCGGCCACTTCGACCGGCCCGTCGGATCGCATCGCCCGCCGCGCCATGATCATGATGCCAGCCCCGAAGAGCAGCTCCAGCAGCCCGCGCTGAGTACCTTCCAAATATGTCCTGGTGAATAGAGTCGTCCAATAATCGGCGGCCGTCCAGGTCGGATAGCGCAGGTCGAACAGGACGAATTCGTAGCCGCCCATCGGAGAGATGTTCATGATCAAAATGAACAGGATGGCGACGCCGCGAAGGACATCCAACGAAGCGATCCGCTCAGGTCCGCGAATCCGGTCGATGTGAAGGTCAGTCGTTGCGGTCATTGCAGCCCCCCTCGCAATGAGTGGGGAAACTGCCCTTTTTTCCGCGATTCAACAAGGGCGTGCTATTCGATTTGGCGTTTCTTCACGGCTAGCGACCCTCAGTACTGGCGTCCGCAGGCCAATCGGCCGCCGCAACGGTACGCGCACGTTCGGCTATTTCGGCACGCCGTAGGAGTTGCAAACCTGGTCGACGACTCCACGAATCCAACGGTCGGTCAGCGGCCTGGAGGCCACGAATTTCCAGAAGTAGATCGGGCCGGCGGCCATGGCGAACAAACGGTCGCAGTCGACGTCCGCTGGCAGTTCACCACGCTCGATCGCCGCTTCGAACATGGGCGCCAACTGTTGTCGACGGCTTTGCCAGAACCTCTCCGCCTGACCGGGAGCGACGCCGGACTGCAGCGCTCCGGCGATCTCCATCAGCGAGGGGCCGACCGGGCTGTTCAGGACGCCGACGAGACTGCTCAGGGTTTTGGCGAGATCTCCGCGTAACGAGCCGGTGTCGAATGTCGCCGTCATTTGGTCGGCCATATCGATAATTGCGTCGACTATGGTCTGCCATCGATCGACATTGCGCCGGTAGAGGGTGGAACGCTCAACGCCTGCCCGGGCAGCGACATTCTGGAATGTGCACGCCTCGAGCCCGCCCTCGCTGAGCAGTTCGATCATCGCCACGTTGATCCGCCGCGTGACGTCTGCCGTACGGCCGCCGGGGCGGCGCTGTACGACCGGTTCGTCCAGAGCTGAATCCTGGTTCAATGTTGACTCCCCGACATTGCTCAACTAAATGCAACACGTTGTTGCTTTAAAAATCAACCCCAAAATCATTCGATTTTAAGCCGCCTCGTCGGGGACGCAGGTGGCGGAGACCTTGATGCGACTCGATTCCCCTCCACGCGTCCTCATCACGGGAGCTGCCACGGGCATTGGCCGCGCCTGTGCGCAAGCTCTTAGCGCGCGCGGCGCCGAGCTGATCCTATGCGACAACGATGCGCAGACGTTGCGCGATGCGACCGACGAGCTTGGCGCGCTCGGCCGCTTTTGCGATGTTGCTTCCGAAGCAAGCGTGGCCGTGTTCGCTGCTGACATTATCGAAACATTCCATTCCCTCGACCTGCTGATCAACGCCGCAGGGGGTGGCTATGAGCGAACGCTTGGAATGTATCGCGTGTCTCGCGCCTTGCTCCCTGCGCTGCGCCGCGGGCCGCATTTCAAATTGATGATCAATATTCCGCCAGACGAAGATGTCGGGATTGCGATCTTTCCCTATGCCAGCTCAGGCCAGGCATTCCAGCGCCTGTCGGCAGCCCTGGCCGCCGAGACAAAGGGGACCGGCGTCGACGTGCTCATCGGCAATCCGCTCACCTGCCGCATTTCGCAGGTGGTGCCGGATCCCAACGCCGGTTCGCTCGCGGCCACCTATGGGGTGACGACGCACAAGCGCGGCGGCTCGCTGGTGACGCAGATCGCCGGCTTGCTCGGTCCTAGACAGTGGGGACGGAGACGGGCCGGCTGATCAAGCTGCCTTGCCGCGCTGGACGGCGACCGCCGCAGCATCTATCTGCGCGGCGAAACAGTCAGGATTGCGCATGAGCGAGTTCGACGAGCGTGAGCGTGACTTCGATTTGAAGTTCGAGCGCGATGAGGAAATGCAGTTCCGGATCATGGCCCGCCGCAATCGCTTGCTAGGCGAATGGGCCGCGCGCCAGATGGGCCTGTCCGAGGTCGAGACCGAGGCATATGCCAAGGATGTCGTTCGGGCGGACTTTGAGGAGGCCGGCGACGAGACAGTGATCCGCAAGGTGTTGGGCGACCTTATCTCCGCCGGTGTCGACGGCGAGGCAAGCTTGGTCCGCGAGGCTTTGGGACAAAAGCTGGTTGAGGCCCGGCGGCAGATCATAGAGCAGACCAACCTTTAGAAGGCGGATATCGATGCCGATGGCAGCCATTGAAATTGAGGCACTGATCCGCGCCGCCTTGCCCGATGCGCGGGTTGAAATTCGCGATCTGGCCGGCGACGGCGATCATTATGCGGCGCGGGTGGTCTCGCGCGGCTTCGAGGGCTTGAACAGGGTCAAGCAGCACCAACTTGTATACCGTGCCCTTGGCGGGCGCATGGGGGGCGAGCTTCACGCACTGCAGCTAGAGACCGCAGTGCCCGACGGAGAATGATCGATGAGTGATGTGAAAGACCGGATCGACGCACTGGTGAAGGCCAATGAGGTGGTCCTGTTCATGAAGGGCAGCGCCCTCTTTCCACAATGCGGCTTTTCCAGCCGCGCGGTCGCCATCCTCGATCATCTCGGCGTGCCGTTCGAGACGGTCGATGTCCTGCAAGACCAGGAGATCCGCGCCGGCATCAAGGAATATTCAGATTGGCCGACCGTCCCCCAGCTTTATGTGAAGGGCGAATTCGTCGGCGGATCGGACATCATGATGGAAATGTTCGAAAGCGGCGAGCTCCAGCAACTCGTCGCAGCGGCGGCATAGGGTCTACGCACTAACGAGCCCCCTTCCTCCTCACAGGGGGAGAGTGGAAGGGGGCCGCCCCGAAACTGGAAACTAAAAGGGGACGGCGAACGCGGGACCAGAAAACCGCTGTTGCCGTCCCCTTTGTGTTGGCGTGGAACCAAGTGGACGCCATACACTTTGCAATGGGCGTGCCAATTCGAAAGAACGGCAGAATTCCAAGATAAATTAGATGAAAGCTTTGACGCCGCGCGGCGCCGGCGTAAAGAAAACCGACGCTTTTGCCCCTCGCGCACCGCGCCCGAACAAGGTGTGTTTACAACTGTAATCGAATCGCTTACAGCTGTAAACGGAAGGGACGCGAGCCGATGGACCTGAGGATCAGCGACGCCGAGCTTGAAGTGATGGAAGCGCTGTGGGGCGCGGGCCATCCGTTGACCGCCGCCGAGGCCGCCGACCGGATCGGCGCCGAGCGCGGCTGGTCGCTCGCCACCGTGAAAACGATGTTATCGCGGCTTGCTGCCAAGGGGGCAGTCAAGCACCGCGAGGATGGCCGCCGTTTCCTTTATTCGCCCGCGATCAAACGCGAGGCCTATGTCGGCCATGAATCCCGGCGGTTCGTCGAACGCTTGTTTGGCGGCCGTCTATCGCCGCTGGTCGCCCGTCTCGCCGAAGAAGATGGGCTGGACGACGAGGACATCGCTGCCATCGAGGCACTGTTGAAGGAGCTGAAGTCGTGATCGACTGGCTGCTTGGCACATTGCTGGCCACTACCGCGCTGATTGTCATGGTCCTTTTGGTCCGGGAGCCGGTCCGCCGCCATTTCGGTGCCCGCGTAGCCTATGGCCTGTGGCTGATCCCGGCGGCCCGACTTCTGATGCCGACATTGACCCAGACTGTCGAGCGAACTGTGCCCGCCAGCACACCGATCCAGCCGTTTGTCCCGGCCGTGATCGCCGAGCCCAAGCTGCTCGCCTCGGTCGCCGCCCCGGAGCCCTCGCTGCTTGACCAAGTCGGCGGCCTTCAGACCGTGTTACTTGTCCTGTGGTTGGGCGTCGGGCTTGGACTGTTCATCGCCCGCATGGCGGCGTTCCATCGCGAGCGCGCCGCTATACTGGACGATGCCGTCCAACTGGCGCGCATCGGAACGATCAGGCTGGTTCGCTCGCCGAACGTCAGCGGTCCGCTTGCTTTCGGGATCTTCGACCGGGTGATTGCGGTCCCCAGCAACTTCGACCGCCTCTATGCCGATCACGAGCGCCGCCTGGCGCTCGACCATGAGCTTGCCCACCATCGTTCCGGCGACCTGGTCGCCAATTTCTTCGCCTTTGTCCTGCTCTGCCTCCAGTGGTTCAATCCACTCGCCTGGGTAGCCCACGCCGCTTTTCGCTTCGACCAGGAAGCGGCGTGCGATGCCCGGGTGCTGGACAAGGTCAAGGCCGACGATCGCGCCGACTACGGCCGGGCGATCGCCAAGGCCGCTTCGGGAAGGGCGCTGCTGTTCGCATCGGCGCTCGATCGACGCAACACGCTCCACAGGAGGCTGAAGTCCATGCTTACCAACCCTAGTGCCGGCCGACGGTTGGCCGGACGATTGACGGTCATCGCGGCGGTCGCGATCGCCCTGCCGCTGACCGCGACGCGGGCAGTCCAATATGTCGACAAGCTCGCGCCGGCGGCACCGGCTCCAGCAGCCTCAGTCGCTCCGGCCGTCTCCGTCGCGCCCGTTGCCGAGCCTGCCGTTCCGGCCAGCCCCGCTGCGCCCGCCCCGATAGCCCAAGTCGATCCGGTGCAGTCGATCGATGTCGGCAAGCGCGTGATCGTCATCAACGGCAAGACGAAGCGCTGGGACGAGCTTACGCCCGCCGAGAAGACCGAGATTCGCCAGTCGATCGCCAAGGCCCGCCGCGAGTTGGCCGAACATCGGATCGACTCCAGCCAAATCCAGGCCGAAGTCCAGCAGGCGCTGGCAGAATCCAATATCGACAAGGAAGAATTGCAGCGCGACCTGGCCGAAGCGCGTTCAGAGGTTGCCAGCGCAATCGCCGAAATCGAAGCCCATAGTGCCGAAATGCGCCGCGCGGGCGTTGACCCCGAGCAAATCAAGGCGTCGGTCCGGGCGTCGCTCAAAGGCATTGAGAATATCGACGTCGAAGCAATTCGGAAGAGCGCGTTGGCATCGGTCGATACGGCGCAAATCCAGGCGAATGTCGAGAAGGCCCTGAGCGTAGCCGAGGCCGAGCTCGACCGGATCGACGATCTCGACGACCACGACAACGACGACGACTGACAGGCTCGAAGCGGCGCAAGGCTGGCCTTGCGCTAGATGGGGGCGTCGCTCGTTGAGAGGCAGCGGGCGGCGCCCCTAACCCATGATGGGTTGAACTTTGGCACCAATTGCGCTGTTGCGGGTTGGACGCGCGATGGCCCTTTTCGATCCAACCGACGAATCTTCGACAGCCCTGCTGTTTGCGGATCTCACCCAAAGCTGGTCGGAGGTCGGCGGCGGCGTTCGAACATACCTTCGCCACAAGCGGCACCACATCATCGAAAACAGCGCTCACCGTCATTTAATGATCGTCCCTGGCCCGTGCGATGCCATCGAGACTGAGCAGGGCGGTCGCGCAATCACCGCTTACATCGCCTCGCCCAAGCTCCCAGGGAGCCCGCATTACCGCTGGCTGCTCCGCAATCGTGCCGTGCGTTCGGTGTTGAAGGATTATCGGCCCAATCTGATCGAGTGCCAGGACGCTTATAACCTGCCATGGGCTGCTATCGGCCACGCAAGGCAAGATGCTGGCACGGCGCTGGTGGCGGCCTACTGCACCGATTTTCCGACGGTCTACGTCGACCGTCCCTTCTCCAAATGGCTTGGACGGGCAGCCGGCGGCGCGGCGGCCAGGATTTGCTACGGCTATTGCGGCCGGCTCTACCGTCAGTTCGACGCCGTCTATGCGATGAGCGAGAATGGCGGCGCTGCGAAGCTGCGCTCCCTGGGCGTGCCCGAGGTCGATGTCGTTCCACTTGGAGTTGAACTGGGCCAGTTTTCGCCGGCCAAGCGCGAACCCCGGATGCGCCGCTCGCTCGGTCTTGAAGTTGGTCAGCCGCTGCTGATTTACGTCGGGCGGCTGGACGCCGAGAAGCGCCCGCAAATCGTGGTCGATGCTTTCAGGAAACTGCCGGCTTCACTTGGGGCGGGCCTGCTGTTGCTCGGTGATGGGCCGTTGCGTGACCAATTCCGGGATCGTGAGGAGGAGCGTATTTTTGCCCCCGGCTATTGCCGCGACCGTAGCGATCTCGCCGCCTGGCTCGCGAGCTCGGACATTTATGTGTCGGCCATGGCCGACGAGACCTTCGGTATCTCGGTGATCGAGGCGCAGGCGTCCGGGCTTCCGGTCGTGGGTGTCGCCGCCGGTGCGATGGTTGATCGCGTTCCCACCGGTCTAGGGCTCGTCGGGCAGATCGACGATGCAGCCGTGATGGCAACCAATATCATGTCCGTGCTGGGCGCTGATCGAGTGGCGATGGGCGAGAGGGCTCGGGCCCATGCGCTGCAATTCAGCTGGGACCAGAGCATGGATCGGCTGTTTGGTCAGGTCTATCGAAGCGCACTGGCTCGTGCCGCCGAACGCGCCGGTTATGTGGAGCCACTGCCACGGCCAGCGCTGGCCGAAGCCGCCTGACCAGCTAGCCCGGCGGCCTCGTTCGTGGCAGACGCCCAGCTGTGGACGCGCCATACGCCAAACTCGAGCCCCTTGAGCCGGGAGTTGCCCGGCTCCTGGCGCGCAACCCGTCGCCGTTTACCTATTTCGGAACGCAGACCTACTTGGTTGGCGACGACGAAGTGGTGGTGATCGATCCTGGCCCGGACATGGACGAGCATGTCGAGGCGATCCTCGAAGCACTTGATGGCCGATCGCTCGCCGCAATCTCCTGCACCCATACCCACCGCGATCATTCGCCGGCCAGCCGGGCGCTCAAGGAGGCAACGGGGTCGCCAATCGTCGGCTGCGCTCCGCTGGCATTGGAAAGCATCGGCCCCCGCGCCGACGCGAGCTTCGATAAACAATATGCGCCGGACCGGGTGCTGGCAGACGGCGAGGCGATCGAATTTGACGGCGGCAAGCGGCTTGTCGCCGTGGCAACCCCGGGGCACACCTCCAATCACCTCTGCTTCGCCTTTGGCGACGCGCTCTTTACCGGCGATCATGTGATGGGCTGGTCGACCACCGTCGTGGTTCCACCAGATGGCGACATGGCCGCCTATATGCGCAGCATGGAGCTGCTCAGGCAGCGCAAGGACCGCATCTACTATCCGGCTCACGGACCGGCCGTGACGAGGCCGGGCCAGCTGGTTCGCGGGATGATCGGCCACCGAATGCAGCGCGAGCGTCAGATCTTGAAGCTGCTGGCGGAGCGACCTCGCGACATTCCCGACATTGTCGCCAATGCCTATCCCTCTCTCGACCAGCGCCTTGTACCGGCGGCCGGCGGGTCGGTTTATGCCCATTTGCTGGACCTTCGGCAGCGCGGGCTCGTTGAAGAGGGGGAGGGTGAGACGTGGACGAAAACAGTCAATTCCGCCTGAACCGGCCGCTGGCGATCGGCGCGATCATCGTCGCGTTGCTGCTCGGCCTCTTCGTCGGCGGCGCGCTCGACATCGGCAAGAGGCTGTTCGGCGGCCCCGATCCGGAAACGGTGGCGTCCTCAGCGCTGCAGTCGATGCGGGCGCAGAACCGTCTGGTCCCCTTCGTCGCCCGCTATGTTTCGGTGGTCAGCAGCCGACAGGAGCGGCTCGGCGGGCTGGTCAGCGCCGA
>DATJKE010000182.1:0-46514 GCA_035491735.1 Sphingomicrobium sp. | reverse complement strand
TGATGGCCGCCAACCTCCCCTCCTCCTCCCGTCACGGTCGCCGCCGGGCGCCGATGTCGGAGATCAACGTGACGCCGCTGGTCGACGTCATGCTGGTGCTGTTGATCATCTTCATGGTGACCGCGCCGCTCCTGGTCGCGGGCGTGCCGATCGACCTTCCCGAAAGCCGCGCCGGCGCGCTCGACCAAAAGGCCACGCCGGTCCAGATCGCGATGGACGGGAGCGGCCGGATCACAATCGATGACGTGGCCGTTGCCGACGCAGCGCTACCTCGGGCGCTGGCCAACATCGCCGCCCAGCCGCAGCCACCCGAGGGCCGTCGCATCTATCTCCGCGCCGACCGCACTCTCGACTATGGCCGGGTCATGCGCGTGATGGGCGAATTGAACCGCGCCGGCCTCAACCGCGTAGCACTGGTCTCCGTCGGACCGGAGCAGCGCCCATGAAAATGGACCGCGCCGAATGGACCGGGACGGGAGCAGCGCTGCTGTTCCATATCGTGCTGATCGGGGCGCTTTCGCTTAGCCTGGCCCATGTCTCCAGCGTGCCGGAGCCGCCAGCGATGGACGTCGAGTTCGTCGAGGATGTCGGGCTGACCTCGGCGGCGCCGCAAACTGTTGCGACTCCTCCACCGCCCAGCCAGGCGCCGGAAATCGGCGAGGCGGAGCCGGTCGAGCCGGTGCCGGTCATCCAGCCGAAGCCGCAGCCGAGCATCGTTCCCACTCCCGCCAAGCCGCGCCCGATACAAACCAAGCCGGCCCCGCGCGTGTCGCGGATCGGCTCCGATTTCCTCAAGGGGATCGCTGATGATGACCTCGCTCCTCGAGCGGGCCCGTCCAAACCCGCCGCGCCGACCTTCAGCGCGAAAGCCCAACAGAGCGTTGGAAACCTGATCATGAAACAGGCAGAGCCCTGCGCAAACCGCCAGCCGTTTATCGGCGAAGGGGCGAACACGCTTAGGTTAACAGTCTACCTGAGATTCGCTCGGTCCGGCCGGCTTCTGGCGCAACCGGCGGTCTTGGGCATCTCGGGCGACCCAGAGCTGCGCGGCAAATACGGCGACCTGCTCGAAGATCAGGTGAGACGGATCTTCGCTGACTGTGCGCCCTTCAGATTGCCTGCGGAACTGTACGACACGCCATCCGGCGGCTGGAAGGAATTCAAGTTCTCTTACAGGGTGAACTAGCCATGCGTTTGATCCTCACTGCCTTGCTTGCAACGCTCGCCAGCACAGCTTCTGCTCAGGACGAGCCGCTTCCCGAACTCGTCGGCGGCAGCGTCCGGACCAGCACGGCCATTGCGGTTCCCGTGATGCCGGGCGACGTCATCGGCCGCCAGGTCGCCGAAGTCATCGCCTCCGACCTTCGTTCGACCGGCATGTTCACGCCGTTGGGGCCAAGCGGTCTCCCCTCCTATTCCGTCGAGGAAGCCGGCAATCCGGCCTATCCGAGCTGGCGCAACGCCGGCGTCGCGGCGTTGGTCTCCGGCTATATCGAGCCGCGGCCCGACGGACGGATCACGCTGGCCTGCTACCTCCACGACGTCACCGCCGGCCGAGAGCTGGTCCACCAGGGATTTGCCGTCACAGGATCGGATTGGCGCCGGGCCGCGCACAAATGCGCCGACCTCGTTTATTCGCGCCTGTCGGGACAGCAGCCCTATCTCGACACGCGCGTCGTCTACGTCGCCGAGACGGGCCCCAAGAATAACCGCCAGAAGCGCGTCGCGATCATGGACAGCGACGGCAGCAACCATCGCTACCTGACCATCGGCCGCAACACGGTGGTCACTCCTCGCTTCTCGCCCCGCGGCGACCGGCTGGTCTATGTCAGCTACATCGGCCGCAAGCCGCGCGTGCTGCTCTACGATGTCGCAAGCGGCCAGGAGCGGCTCTTAATCCCCGGCGACCACATCACGTTCGCCCCGCGCTTCTCGCCGGATGGCCGCGACGTCGTCTATTCGATGGCCGAGAACGGCAACACCGACATTTATGTCGTCTCGGCCAGCGGCGGTTCGCCGCGCCGGCTGACCGCCACCCCGGGCGCGGACACATCGCCCAGCTATTCGCCCGACGGCCGCAGGATCGTGTTCGAAAGCGATCGATCGGGCAACCAGCAGCTCTATATGATGGACGCCGACGGATCGGGCCAGCGCCGGATCAGCTTCGGCGGCGGGCGCTATGCCTCGCCGAGTTGGAGCCCGACCGGCAACCTCATCGCCTTCACCAAGATCGCCGGGCCCTTCCGCATTGGCGTGATGTCGCCCTCGGGCGGCGGCGAAAAAATTCTCACGGACGGCTGGCAGGACGAAGGACCAAGCTGGGCGCCCAATGGCCAGTTCGTGATGTTCCACCGGACCCCCCAAGGCGCGGGGGCAGCCCGGCTATACGCTGTCCCGATTGAAGGCGGTTCGGCGCGGCTGATGCCGACGCCGGTCGGCGGGTCCGACCCTAGCTGGTCGCCCCTAAATAATTAATGGCCCCACAACCAACCCGCCTTTTGAAGTTTGAATGAACATAAAATTCAAGGAGTTAGCATGAACAAGACCATTTTGATCGGCATGAGTACCCTGGCCTTGACCATCGGTGCCTGCGCCAAGCGTACCCCGCCTCCGGCCGACGTGACCCCGCCGCCGGTGACCGAGACCAACCCGAATTCGACCGATCCCAACAGCCTGGAAGTGGTCGAATTGCCGGCTCTGCAGGCAGACCTGGTCGCCAAGGCAGGATCCGACACCGTCTATTTCGGCACTGACGAATATTCGCTCGACCAGGCAACCCAGACGACGCTTGCCGCGCAGGCCCGCTGGATGATGGCCAACCCCAATGTCCGCGCCTCGATCGAGGGCCACTGCGACGAGCGGGGAACGCGCGAATATAACCAGGCGCTGGGCGAGCGCCGCGCCAATGCGGTGCGCGACTATCTCCTGTCTCAGGGGGTACCGGCGTCTCGCCTGGTGACGACCAGCTGGGGCAAGGAACGCCCGGTCGCGACCGGTTCGAATGAGGAAGCCTGGGCGCAGAACCGTCGCGCCGTGACGGTGATTATCCGCTGAACTGAGCCGTATCGGCGACCCGGCACGCTTCACGCGTGTCGGGTTCGGCTTATTACGCCGCGTGCCGGTGATGCCCGCCGTGGCCGAGCCAGGCACGCGCCTGGCGTTGCGCCTCGGCGATTTCGCGGGCCGTCATCTCGATCGAGATTTCGGCCCGGCAGGCCTGGCTGCGCGTGTCGCCCGACAGTGCGGCGAGGTTGAACCATTTATGCGCTTCGATCAGGTCGACGGCGATTCCGCCGCGTCCGGTCGAAAATGTGACGCCAAGCTCGTAGAGCGCTTCGACGCTTCCCGCCTCCGCTTCGGCCATCCGGCTGCGAAGGAAGAAGTCGGCACTCTTCTGACTGATCGCCATAAAAACGTCCCCTGTTTCTTGTCCGACGCGAAATTCGCGCCGAAGGGACGAACAAATGGTTAACGCGCTGATGACCTTGTTGTTCAGACTGTGTCCGAAATGACACGCATATTATCGATGAGTCTGACGCTGCCGAGGTAGGCTGCGGCGATCAGGCGCCCGCCTTCCTGATAATGATCGAGCGGCTCGAGGCTGTCTCCATCGACATAGGCCAGATAATCGATTGGCCCGAAGCCGGCCTCACGAAGCTTGCCGGTCGCTCTGGCAATTTCGGCAACCGGATTGGCGCCTCCGGCAACCGCGCCGGCCAGTTCGCCCATCAGCTGAAACAGTGCCGGAGCAGTTTCCCGCTCTTCCCGGCTTAGCAACGCATTGCGCGAAGACATCGCCAGCCCGTCTTCCTCGCGGATCGTCGGATGGCCGATAATCTCGATCGGAAGGCCGAGGTCGGCGTTCATCCGGCGAATGACGGCCATCTGCTGCCAATCCTTTTCGCCGAAGATCGCCACATCCGGCATGGTGGCAATGAACAGCTTGCTGACGATCGTGGCGACGCCGTCGAAATGGCCGGGCCGATGTTCCCCTTCCCAGCGATCGCTGACCCCCGCCACCCTGACCGTCGTCGCGAATCCGGCCGGGTAGAGCTGGTCGGCCGTCGGCATCCACAAATAGTCGCAGCCCGCTTCCTCCAGCTTGGCGGCATCTTCCGCCTCCTGCCGGGGATAGCGCGCCAGGTCGCCCGGGTCGTTGAATTGCAGCGGATTGACGAAGATCGACGCGATCGCCCGGTCCGCCCTGGCCTTCGCCGCCTCGACCAGCGCCAGGTGCCCGGCATGCAGCGCGCCCATGGTCGGAACCAGCGCGATTATTTCACCGGCTGTCCGCGAAGGCGCCAGAGCCGGAGACAAATCGCTTAACCTTCTAATGATTTGCATGCGATTCCGGCCTTCGGTATCTCTATGGCGGGGGCCGCGACATAATGACGCGGTTGTGGGTTTCACAAGGGGAATAGCAGGCCATGGGCCAGCCGCACTTCATCGTCTTCGCCAATGAAAAGGGCGGCACCGGCAAGTCGACCACGGCGGTCCATACGGCAATAGCGCTTGCCGCTGCCGGCCACAGGGTCGGCGCGCTCGACCTCGATCAGCGCCAGCGGACCATGACCCGCTACCTAGAGAATCGCGACGCGACCATGCGCCGGCTCGACAAGCAACTGGCCTATGCCGCCTATGAGGTGCTCGAAGACCAGAGCGAGGCCGGGCTCGAGGCCGCCATCAGCCGCCTCGGCGAACAGGCTGACGTGATCGTGGTCGACACGCCCGGCCGCGACGATCCGATCGCCCGTTCGGCGATCCTCAAGGCCGATACCTTGGTTACGCCGATGAACGACAGCTTCGTCGACCTGGACCTGATCGGCCAGGTTCATCCCGAAAACTTCAAGGTCACCAAGCCCAGTTTCTACGCCGAGCTGATCTGGAACAGCCGCACCCAGCGCGCCAAGGAGACCGGCAAGGGCGTCGACTGGGTGGTGCTGCGGAACCGCCTCCAGCACATCACGTCGCACAACCTCCAGCGTGTCGGCGCCGCCCTCGACGAACTGGCCCGGCGGGTCGGGTACCGCGTCATCCCCGGCCTCGGCGAACGCGTCATCTACCGCGAACTATTCCCCAAGGGCCTTACCCTGCTCGACCTGAGCGAGCTTGGAGAGGTGGGGCTGGGCCACATCGCGGCCCGTCAGGAGTTGCGCGAGATGGTCTCCGGACTCGCCATTCCGGGCGAGGAGGACGTGAAGGTAGCCGCAGCCGGATAGCGCAATCGGGCTTGAACTATTTCCAATATTGGAGTGTTCGGCCTCTCGATGACACACAGCTTCAATCGAACCATCCTGCGCGAATATGACGTTCGCGGGGTCGTCGGGCAGACCCTCTTCGTCGAGGACGCCTATGCACTCGGCCGCAGCTATGCCGCTCTGGCCGTGTCGGAAGGCGCCAAGAGGGTCGCCGTCGGGCGTGACGGGCGCACCCATTCGCCGGAAATGGAGGCGGCGCTGGTCCGCGGCCTGACCGAGGGTGGACTCGACGTGATCCGGATCGGCATGGGGCCCTCGCCGATGCTCTATTTCGCGGTATCGACGCTCGACGTCGATGGCGGGGTCCAGGTCACCGGCAGTCACAACCCGGCCGACTATAACGGCTTCAAGATGCTGCTGAACGGCCGCTCGGTGTTCGGGGCCGAGATCCAGGACCTGGGCCGACGCGCCGCCGAGGGTGACTGGAGCGAGGGACAGGGCACGGTCGAGGAGGCCGACATCGTCGAAGCCTACGTCGACGCGCTGGTCAAAGGATTCGATGGCAAGCCCTACCGCATCGGCTGGGACGCCGGAAATGGCGCCGGAGGACCGATCCTCGACGAGCTGGTGAAGCGCCTGCCGGGCGAGCACCACACCCTCTACACCGAGGTCGATGGCAACTTCCCCAACCACCACCCCGACCCGACGGTCGAGGCCAACCTTGCCGACCTCAAGAAGCTGGTTGCCGACAAGAACCTCGATTTCGGCATTGCCTTCGACGGCGACGCCGACCGGATCGGCGCGGTCGACGCCAAGGGCCGGGTGATCTGGGGCGACCAATTGCTGATCATCCTGGCAGCCGACGTGCTGAAGGATCAGCCAGGCGCGACGATCATCGCCGACGTCAAGGCCAGCCAGACCCTGTTCGACCGCATTGCCGAGATGGGCGGCAAGCCGCTGATGTGGAAGACCGGGCACAGCCTGATCAAGTCGAAGATGAAGGAAACGCAGGCGCCGCTGGCCGGCGAGATGAGCGGCCACATCTTCTTCAAGCATCTCTGGTACGGTTTCGACGACGCGCTCTACGCCGCGGTCCGCCTGATCCGCGCCGTCTCGGCCAGCGGCAAGTCGCTGACTGAGCTCAAGGACGAGATGCCGGTGTCAGTCGCGACGCCGGAGCTTCGTTTCCAGGTCGACGAAAGCCGCAAATTTGCGGTGATCGGCGAGGTCGCCGAGCGGCTCGCGACGGAGGGCGCCGAGGTCAATTCGACCGACGGCGTTCGGGTGAAGACCGCCGACGGCTGGTGGCTGCTGCGCGCCTCGAACACCCAGGACGTGCTGGTCGCCCGCGCCGAGGCGAAGGACCAGGCCGGCCTCGACCGGTTGATGGCTACGGTCAACGACCAGCTGGAAAAGAGCGGCATCGCCGCGGTCGAAGCGGCGCACTAGAATGAAACCTCTGTTCGTGCTGCTCCACAGCCTTCCCGAGACGGGAAGGGTGAAGGTCGTCGGCATCTACACATCGAGGTCTTTGGCCGAGGCGGCGGAGGAGCGTTCGCGGCTATTACCCGGGTTCGTCGACGAGCCGGACGGCTTCTCAATCGAACAATATGAGGTGGACCATGACCATTGGCCGAGGGGCTTCGTCCGCCTGTAATTGAAGACGGCGTGACCAAAGCCGGCGGATTGGCTATGATCGACTCATGCCTCAACAGCTTGCCATGACCAATGCCAAAATGGCCGGAGATGTCGAGCGTAACTGGCTGCAGCAGATGTTCGCGGAGGCGCCAGGATTCATGGCAATGCTCGAGGGCAGCGATCACCGCTTTACTTTCGCAAACCGCGCGTTCGAGGAGCTGGTTGAGAGAAGCGACATCGTCGGCAAGAGCCTTATCGAGGCAGTGCCGGAAATTGTGGAGCAGGCCCTTTTCGATTTGGTGGACGAAGCCAAGGGTTCGGGCGAGCCATTCGTTGGCCGAGCAGTGTCGATAAGCATCAACTTGCCAGGCGGTTGGTGCGAAGAGAAATTCGTCGACCTCCTGCTCCAGCCGTTCCGGGATGCGGGCGGTGGGGTTTCCGGTATTCTCATTCTTGGCCACAATGTTTCGGAAGATAAGCGGAGCGAAGATCTCCGTTTGGCCCACAATCGAGTGCTCGAGCTTGCGATCGGCGATAGCCCGCTCGAACAGACATTGAGCGCACTCATCAAGATCATCGAGTCGACGTCGCAAACCCAAGTCTTGGGATCTATCCTGCTGCTCGACCTTGATGGAAAGCACCTTCGACATGGCGCGGGTCCAAGCCTCCCCCGCGAATATTTGGAAGCGATCGACGGCGCCGAAATAGGGCCATGTGCGGGATCCTGCGGTACCGCTGCTTACACTGCCGCACCGGTTTTCGTTTCAGACATCGCCAATGACCCGCTGTGGGCAGAGTATAAGGCGATCGCCCTGCCGCACGGCCTTCGCGCCTGCTGGTCGATTCCAATTCTCACCCGTGGCCGTCGAGTGCTGGGCACCTTCGCCATGTATCATCGTGAACCGCGCGAACCGAAAGTGAGCGACCTCGCCCTTGTCGATCTCATTACCCAAACTGCTGCGCTCGTAATCGACCGTGAGCGGGCGCATCGAGCGCTTCATGAAATTTCCGAAATGGCAGATCCGGGCTCGGAGGACTTCTAGTCGTCCTCGTCCTCGTAGCCCACCAGGTTCAATTCCCGCGCCTTGATCTGGTGCAATTGGCACCAGTGCATCAGCGCATCCTCGCGGCCGTGGGTGATCCACACCTCCTTGGGCGAGACCTCGCGGATCGTCCGGGTCAGCTCGTCCCAGTCGGCATGGTCGGAAATGACCAGCGGCAGCTCGACATTGCGCTGCCGGGCGCGCTGGCGGATCCGCATCCAGCCCGAGGCCATCGCCGTGATCGGGTCGGGTAGCCGCCGCGACCAGCGGTCGTTGAGCGCGCCGGGCGGACACAAGATGATCTTGTCCTGAAGCTCCGCCTTGGGGACGCCCGTCGCCAGCCTTAGCTCGCCGAGCGGCACGCCTAGCTCCTCATACAGGCTGCACAGCCGCTCCAGCGCGCCATGGATGTAGATCGGCTCCTCATAGCCGCGCCCGCGCAGCTCCATGATCACCCGCTGCGCCTTCCCCAGCGCATAGGCGCCGACCAGCACGCAGCGGCCCGGCTCGGCCCGCAAGCGGTGCAGCAGCCGGTCGATCTCGCTGCCGGTGTCGGGATGACGGAACACCGGCAGGCCAAACGTCGCCTCGCTGACGAAGATGTCGCAGGGCGTTACCACGAAGGGCGGGCAGGTCGGGTCCGCGCGCCGCTTGTAGTCGCCCGACACGACGACCCGCTCGCCGCCATGTTCTAGCAAGATCTGCGCCGAGCCCAGCACATGGCCGGCGGGGACGAAACTCACGTCCACCTCGCCGATCCGCACCGTGTCGCCATAGCCGACCTCGACGCCCCTCTGCTCGCCATAGCGCGCGTCCATGATCGCCAGCGTCTCGGGCGTTGCCCATACCTCGCCATGGCCCCCGCGGGCATGGTCGGCATGGCCGTGCGTGATCAGCGCGCGATCCTTGGGCCGCGACGGATCGACCCACGCATCCGCCGGTTTCACGTGAATGCCTTCCGGAAAAGGCTCGATCCAGCTGCCGAGGCGCGCCATATCGCCCATGTGAGTGCCCTTCCCCCGATTGTCGAGCAATGGTTCGCCGCGCGCGGCTGGAACCCGCGCCGGCACCAGCTGGCGATGCTCGACACGGCGCGGGCGGGCGATCATGCGCTGCTGGTCGCCGCGACCGGCGCTGGCAAGACGCTGGCGGGCTTTCTCCCCACCATCGTCGACCTAGTCGAGAATCCGGCCGAGGGCCTCCACACTCTTTACATCTCGCCGCTCAAGGCCCTGGCGGTCGACGTCCAGCGCAACTTACTGACCCCGATCGAGGAGATGGGCCTCGATATCGGCGTCGAGACTCGCACCGGCGATACGCCATCCGACCGCAAGGCTCGCCAGCGCATCCGCCCGCCTCAGATCCTGCTGACCACCCCGGAAAGCCTCAGCCTGCTCCTGAGCTATCCCGACAGCAGCCTGCTGTTCGAGAATCTCAAGACCGTCGTGGTCGACGAGATCCACGCTTTCGCCCGCGACAAACGCGGCGACCTGTTGGCCCTCTCCCTCTCCCGCCTGCTGGCGCTCGCCCCTGGGCACCGCCGCGTCGGCCTCAGCGCCACCGTCGCCGATCCCGACGCCTATCGCAGCTGGCTTGCGCCCGACGCCGACATGGACCTGGTCCGGCTGGTCAAGGGCGATCCCGGCGCCGAGCCCGACCTTTCGATCCTGATCCCCGAAGATCACATCCCCTGGGCCGGCCATTCCGGCTACCACGCCGCGCGCGACGTGATGCGCCTGATCGAGCAGCACCGGATCACGCTGGTCTTCTGCAACACCCGCGGCCTTGCCGAACTGACCTTCCAGAAACTCTGGTCGATCAACGACCAGTCGCTGCCGATCGGCATCCACCACGGCAGCCTGGCGGTCGAGGCGCGCCGCAAGATCGAGGGGGCGATGGCCGAGGGCAAGGTCCGCGCGCTGGTCGCCACAGCCAGCCTCGACCTCGGCATCGACTGGGGCGACATCGACCTCGTCATCCAGATGGGCGCGCCCAAGGGCTCGTCGCGCCTGCTGCAGCGGATCGGCCGCGCCAACCACCGGCTCGACGAGCCGAGCAAGGGCATGATCGTCCCCGGCAACCGGTTCGAATATCTGGAGGCCCGCGCCGCACTCGACGCGATCGATGACGGGGAGCTCGATCCCGATGTCTTCCGCCCCGGCACGCTCGACGTGCTCGCCCAGCATGTGCTGGCTGTTGCCTGCGCCGGGCCATTCGACGAGACTGGGCTGCTCGCCGAAATCCGCTCCGCCGCGCCCTATGCCGGCCTCAAGAACCAGACCTTTCGCGACATCCTCAATTTCGTCGCTACCGGCGGCTATGCCCTGCGCGCCTACGACCGCTTCCGCCGGATCGTCGAAGATGCTCCCGGCCGCTGGCGGCTGGCGAGGCCGGCCATCGCCCAGCAGCACCGGATGAACGCCGGAGTGATCGTCGAGCAACCGCTGATGGACGTTCGCTTCAAGGGCGGCCGCCGGCTCGGTACCGTCGAGGAGGGCTTCGCCTCGACCCTCACTCCCGGCGACCATTTCTTCTTTGCCGGTCTCAGCCTCGAAGTCCTGTCGCTCAAGGACACCGACATCATTGTCCAGGCGTCGAAAAAGTCCGCGCGGATCGTGACCTATGGCGGACAGCGCATGTCGATGTCGACCCATCTCGCCAACCGCGTCCGCGCCATGCTGGCTGACCGGAACGACTGGCACCGCTTCCCCGACGACGTCAGCGAATGGCTCGAGGTGCAGTCGGAGCGCTCGCTGCTGCCCGAACCGCACCAGCTGCTGGTCGAAACCTTCCCCCACGAAGGCCGCCACTACATGGTCGCCTACAGCTTCGAAGGATGGAACGCGCACCAGTCGCTCGGCATGCTGCTGACCAAGCGGATGGAGAATGCCGGGCTTAAACCGCTCGGCTTCGTCGCCAACGACTATGGCCTCGCCTGCTACGGGCTGGAGCCGGTGACCGACCCGCAATCGCTATTTTCCCCTGACATCCTGGAGCAGGAATTCACCCAATGGCTCGAGCGTTCCTACCTGCTCAAGAACGCCTTCCGCGAGGTCGCGGTGATCGGCGGGCTGGTCGAGCGTCAGCACCCGGGCAAGCGCAAGACCGGGCGGCAGGTCAGCTTTTCGACCGACCTCATCTATGACGTGTTGCGCAAGTACGAGCCCGACCATTTGCTGCTCCGCGCCGCATGGGACGATGCGCGCACCCGCATGACCGAGCTCGGCCGGCTGGTGAGATTGGTCGATCGGGCGGCGGCGACCATGGTCCATGTGGAGGTCGACCGGATCACGCCGATGGCGGTGCCGCTGATGGTGATCGTCGGCCGCGAAGCGGCGCCGGAAGGCAGTGCCGACGAAGCGTTGCTGGTCGAGGCCGAAGCGCTGGCCGAGGAAGCGATGCGCATAGACTAATTCATTCTGCCTCAAGCTGCGGAAGGCTACCACTGCTGAATGCGCGCCCTCATCCTGCCTGTCGTTTCATTCGCCCTTGCCGGCTGCACCACCATCGCCAGCACTGCGGTCGATGTTGTGACGCTGCCGGTCAAAGTCGTGTCGGCCGGCGTCGATGCGGCGACGACCAGCCAGTCCGAAGCCGACGAAAAGCGTGGCCGCGAACTGCGCAAGGCCGAGGAACGCGCCGGCCGCGAGGAGCGCGAACGCGAAAAAGCCTGCAGGAAGGCGGCCGAGCGGGGCGAGCCCTGCCCGCCCCAGCCCGAGCCGCCTGCCAACTAGCGCTTCGCCTTCGCCGTCCGCGCCACTTCGTAGAGGAAGTCGGCGTAAAGGATCGCCTGGCCGTCGAATCCGAGCACTTTGGGATTGCTGCTGTCGACCAGCAGCCATTCGTCGGGGGCATGCGCGCCGCCCCCGCGCCCGCCGCCGAACTGGCCGGCCGCAAGCTGCAACGGCGGACCGGTGAACACCACGCCGGGCCAACTTCCCGCCGAGCGCGCCGACATCGTCATTGGAATTTTGGCTGAGGCCAGCGTCGTCTGTTCGGCATTGATCAGCCGGCTGTTCTCATCGGTTTGCGTCGGGCTGTAACCGCCGCTGACGTTGACCTCGATGTCGCCGAATCCGCGCTTGGCGAGATGGGCCTTGAGCTTTGCCACCGCTTCGTCCCTGGTCATGTCCGGGACCAGCCTCAGGTCGAGCTTGGCTTCGGCCCGGCCCGGCAGGACGGTCTTGCCGCCAGGCCCCATATAGCCGCTGACCAGGCCCTGAATGTTGACGGTCGGCTGCTCGGCGAGCCGGTATTGTGAGGTTAGATAATCCTCATCCTTGTACCAGTGCTTGATGCCCAGCACTTTCATGTCGTCGGCTTCGTTGTTGGCGGCGACGTCGGCGGCAATCAGCTCCTTCTGCCGCGCCGTCAGCGGCTTCACATTCTCGAACCAGCCGTCGATGGCCGGCGTTTGGCCGTCTTCCGAAACCAGCGTGTTGAGCGCCTTGATCAAGTGCCACACCGGGCTGTCGACGTTGGCCTTGAGGCTTGAATGGATGTCCTTGTTCGGCCCGCGCCCCCATTTCTCGCCGCTCGAGACCAGCTGCAGTTCGATCACGCCTTTGGCTCCGAGCGACAAGGTCACTCCGCCGTCGACCGACTGGCTGGCCGATGGAATGATGATTCCCACCGACTTTTCCAGCGCCGAGCGCACTTCGGGCTGGGTGACGACCTGCGAGAAGTGCGTCGAGCCTATTTCCTCCTCGCCTTCGGCAACGAATACCAAATTGACCGGCAGCTTCACTCCCGACGTCCTGAAAGCCCTGAGGGCGGTCAGGAAGGCGGTTTCCGGCCCCTTCTGGTTGACCGCGCCGCGGCCGATCAACGCCTTTCCTTCGCCCTGCCGGTCGACGATCCGGCCTTCCAACGGCGGCGACGACCATTCCGCCGGGTCATAATGCTTGACGTCGTACATGAAGTAGATCGCCAGCGTATCCTTGGCTCCGGCATCGAGCGTCGCGAACACGCCCGGGACGCCGTCGGTGCTGATCACCTTGGCCTGCTGGAAGCCCGCGTCGAGTGCCAGCTGGCGCATATATTCGGCGCCTTCCTTGTGATTGATTCCCATATTGGCGATGGTCGGAAGCGCGATCCATTTGCGCAGGCGGTCGATCGACGCGTCATGATCGGCCTTGATCGCGGCGACCACCTTCTCCCGCCCTGGATCGCCTGGCTTGGCGACGGCCGCCGATGGAATGACCGAGGCCATCGCCGTGGCCGCTAACATGAAGCGTTTGAAGCTCATTGCATTCCCCTGATTTGGATTCACTGACCCCAGACTGGAACCTTCGAGCGCACTCGTCCAGAGTGGCGGCGCATGCGCTATTTTCTCGACACCGAATACAACGGCTTTGGCGGGGCCCTGCTAAGCCTCGCCTTGGTGCCGGAGGACGGCGGCGAGGAGTTTTACGTGACGCTCTCCTGCGATGCGCCGCTCGATCCCTGGGTAGAGCGTCATGTGATCCCGTTCCTCGACATGGTGCCCGAAAGCCTGGTCAGCCCCCGCCTGTCGCGCCCGGAAGCGGCGGGAGCGCTGGCCGCCTGGCTGGCGCATGACGAGGCGCCGGACATCGTCGCCGATTGGCCCGAGGATCTGGCGCAGCTCTCAATGCTACTGGTCACCGGACCCGGCCTGATGGTGCCGATGCCGCCGCTCAGCCTCCACTTCGTGCCAATGCGCGGCTTCTCGACCGCCGCCAACAGCGTTGTGCCCCACAATGCGCTCCACGACGCCCGGGCGCTGCGCGATCATGTCATGGGGATCGAGCCCTAACGTCATCCCGGACTTGATCCGGGATCCATGAACACGGCCATCGGAGTCTGAAATCGGATGTGTTCATGGATTCCAGCTTTCGCTGGAATGACGTGAAGGTTAGAGCGGACCATGGTTCCCCTTTCGTTCGCCGGCCACGATTTCCTTGCCAGCCCCGAAGGCGCGCTGCATTGGCCAGCGCAGGCGGCGCTGCTCGTGGCCGACCTGCACCTCGAAAAGGCAAGCTGGTTCGCCCGTCTCGGCCAGTTTCTGCCGCCCTACGACAGCCAGGCCACGCTCCAGGCCCTGGAGGGTGAGATCGAGCGGACCGGGGCAAGGCGCCTCTACTGCCTTGGTGACAGCTTTCACGACCGGTTCGGCTGCGACCGGTTACCCCTGGCGGCTCGAGACTTGCTCAACTCCTTGACCTCGCGGGTCGACTGGATCTGGATCGTCGGCAATCACGACGCTGGCTTCATCGACCATTGCGGCGGTCGGATCGAAGAGGAGTGCGAGGTCGGCGGCGTCATCCTTCGCCACGAGGCCGATCAAGACGATCCACGCCCCGAAATGTCGGGCCATTTCCACCCCAAGCTCCGCCTCAGCCTGCGGGGACGAAGCGTCTCGCGCCGCTGCTTCGTCGCCAGCGCCACCAAACTGATCCTGCCCGCCTATGGCGCCTTCACCGGCGGACTCGACGCCGGCCATCCCGAGATATTGAGGAAAGTCGGTCCCGGCGCCTCGGCGCTGGTCCCATCGACCGATCGCCTGCTACGCTTCCCGATCGCCGCCTAGGCTAGCTTCGCGGGTATCAGCCCCCGCACGATATTGCCGATGAAGAAGCCCTGGTTGAGGTCGCCAGGCGTCAAATCGCCTTCCTCGGCCCGCCCTTCCTCGATCAGCTTGGCGCGAAGGATTCCCGGCATGATCCCCCGGGTTAGCGGCGGGGTCAGCAGCTTGCCGCCGCGATCGACGAAGATGTTGGTCCGGCTGCCTTCGGTCAGCTGGCCGTCGGGATCGATAAAGATCGTCTCATAGGCCTGTTCGCCCTGCCGTGCCTGGTCGAGAAAGCGACGGTCGGTGGTCTTGTAGCGCAGCCTGAAGTCGCTGGGATCGACCGGTAGGGGACGAACCGCAACCGAGACCGGCAATTCGTCCGGATCTTTATAGGACTTGACCTGGATCGCCATCGCGCCGGTCCGCGACAACAATAGTCTCACCATCGCCCTTTGCTTTCGGCCAAAGGTCGCCGCCTGCAGCTCATTGCGTGCCGCATGACGATCGAACTTGAAATCCAGGTCTGCAGAGGAGTTCTTCATCCGGTCGAGGTGCCGCTCCAACTCGACGATGCCCTCGCTGGGGTCGAACCCCATCGTCTCGATCAGATCAAATTCTTGGGCTTCGCGCCGCACGAAATCTCCCTTCAGAAGGCACTCGGCCCACTCATCGCTTGGGACGCTGTCCACCACAAGCCCCGAACCGAGCCCGAGCCGCGCTGTCGCCGCTCCATGCCGCCACTCGAACGTGCGGATCAGCACGTTGAAGGACGCGTCTCCCGGCTCGCCATGATGGGTGGGCTCGATCCACCCCATCGAGCCGGTATAGGCCCCGCGGGGCTCCGGCTCGAGCATGGTCAGCGCGTTGATCGCCGCGACCTTGGGCGCGCCGGTCACCGAACCGCAGGGGAAAATCGTTCGAATGACGTCGATGGCATCGCACTCGATGCGTAGCCGGGCGGTAACGCGGCTGACCATCTGGTGGAGGGTGGGGTAGGTTTCGACGGCGAACAGCTCCGGCACCTCGATGCTGCCTACCACCGACACCCGGGACAAATCGTTGCGCATCAAATCGACGATCATCAGATTTTCTGCGCGCTGCTTTTCGTCGGCCGCCAACTCTTCGACGGCGGCACGATCCGCGTCCGGGTCTTTCTGGCGTGGTGCCGTGCCCTTCATCGGCCGGGCTTCGACGATGCCGCTGCGGATCGTAAAGAATTGCTCGGGCGACAGCGAGACGATAGCCGCCTCATCGTGATGAATCACGCCGCCCCACCCCGCCATCGCCGACCGCCGCAGCCGCGCGTAGAGCGCCAGGGGATCGCCGGCGACCGCGACGTCGCAGCCAAAGGTCAGATTGGCCTGGTAGAAATCGCCGGCGAACAGATGCTCGCGCACCTGGAATACAGCGGCTTCATAGTCGCCTTGGGCGATCCGGGGCCGAACCGGTCCGGCATAGGCGCCGTCCGCTGACAGCAACAGCGTTGCCAAATCCGGTGTCTGGTAGCGATTGAACAGCCCGAAACACAGCAGCGGGCCGTTGCCCTGCCGCGCACTGTCCGCGAGCTTGGGATCGAAGGCATGTCCGACCTCATAGGCGAGATAGCCGGCGGCATGCTTGCCCGCCCGCAGCCCGGCTCGGACACGCTCAAGCGCAGGGATGACGTCGCCGATCTCGCTTGCGACGATGACCTCGGTCGGGTCGGCATACAGCCGAGGAGCGGCCCCTCCTTCCCGCGCATCGTCGAACAGCAGCCACATGCCCTGCCATTGCCCTGCTTGGCCTTGCTCCGTAAAGCCTCAGGCTTCCATGATCGAAGGGTTTGAATAGATGCGTTCAGCTTTGCTCCTCGCCGCACTGCTTGTGTCCACCGCCGCTCAGGCCCAGCAGCCGATGGATCCCAAGGTCCAGGCGCGGATCGACCGCATCCTCAAGAAGACGCCGCTGATCGACGGCCATAACGACATCGCCGAGCAGCTGCAGGAGAGCCACGGCTATAGCGTTGCCAACCTTGCCAGCGGCACGGACAAATGGCCCGACCATCCGCTGATGACCGACATGGCCCGCCTCCATGCCGGCCGCGTCGGCGGGCAGTTCTGGTCGGTCTATATCGACGGCACCCTTACCGGCGACGAGGCCATCCGCCGCACGATCGAGCAGATCGATATCGTCGATCGGATGATCGCCGCCTATCCCAACGACCTCGAGCGCGCCCTGACCGCCGACGACGTCGTCCGTATCCACAAGAAGGGCAAGGTCGCCTCGATGATCGGGATCGAGGGCGGGCGCCAGATCGGCGGTTCGCTGGCGGCGCTTCGCCAATTCTATCGCCTCGGCGCGCGCTACATGACGCTGACCCACAACCAGACTACCGAATGGGCGGACAGCGCCACCGACGATCCCAAATATGGCGGCCTCAGCCCGTTCGGAGTCGAGGTCGTGCACGAGATGAACAGGCTCGGCATGCTGGTCGACCTAAGCCACGTCTCGGCCGACACGATGAAGGACGCCATCGCCGCCAGCCGCGCCCCGGTCATCTTCTCCCATTCGTCCGCACGCGGGCTGGTCGGCCATCTTCGCAACGTTCCGGACGACGTGCTCCAGCTGCTCCCCGCCAACGGCGGCGTGGTGATGGTCAACTGTGTGCCGGACTTCGTTTCGGATGCGGTGTGGCACTGGGGCGCCGAGAAGAATGCCGAGGAAGCAAGGCTCAAAGTCTTCCATCGTAACAGTAAGGCCGAGGTCGAGGCGGGCTTGAAAGCCTGGGAGGCTACGCACCCGCGGCCGGCCGTCACCGTCGCCACCGTGGCCGACCACATCGAGCATGTCGCCAAAGTTGCTGGCTACGACCATGTCGGGATCGGCGCCGATCTCGACGGAATTCCCTACACGCCCGCGGACCTGACCGGCGTTCAGGACTATCCCTATCTGTTCGCCGAGCTGATCCGCCGCGGCTGGAGCGACGAAAACCTGCAGAAGCTGGCCGGCGGCAATATCCTACGTGTCCTCCGCCAGGCCGAGGCCGTATCGCGTTCCTTGGAAACCACTGCTCCGTCCATGGCCACGGTAGAACCGGCCAAATGAGCGAACAGCCGCTCCGCGCCGCAATCGTCCCGGTGACTCCGCTGCAGCAGAATTGCACGCTGCTGTGGTGCACCGAGACGATGCTCGGCGCATTTGTTGACCCAGGGGGCGACCTCCCCCGTCTCAAGGCCGCCGCCGCGCAGCATGACGTGAAGATCGAAAAGATCCTGCTGACCCACGGCCACATCGACCATTGCGGCCAGGCCGGGATCCTGGCGCAGGAGCTGGCTGTGCCGATCGAAGGCCCTCATGAGGAGGATCTGTTCTGGATCGCCCGGCTGGAGGATGACGGCCGTCGCTATGGCATTGAAGGCAAGCCGTTTCAGTCCGATCGTTATCTGGTCGATGGCGACACTGTCACGGTCGGCAAGCTGACCTTCAATGTCCGCCATTGCCCGGGCCACACCCCGGGCCATGTCGTATTCCACCATCCCGAATCGAAGCTCGCGATTGTCGGCGACGTACTGTTTCAAGGATCGATCGGACGGACCGACTTTCCGCGTGGCAATCACCAGCAATTGCTCGATTCGATTACCCAGCGGCTGTGGCCGATGGGCGACGACACCCATTTCGTTCCCGGTCATGGACCGATGTCGACCTTCGGCCATGAACGGGCGACCAATCCGTTCGTCAGCGACCGTGTATTGGCCCGGGCGTGAAGCGCTTGCGTCTCCGTCTGATTCCGCTATAGGGCGCCTTCGTCGCGACGATCCGACCGCCGCCGCGGGTTCACCCGATGAGCTGGGCGAGGAGAGTCGCCAATTTTTTTGGCAGAGATTTAAGGAAGAGCCGAGATGGCCGTCCCTAAGAGAAAAACATCGCCCTCGAAGCGGAACATGCGCCGCAGCCATCACGCGCTGAGCCCGGCCAGCTTCCAGGAGTGCCCGAACTGCGGCGAGCTGAAGCTCCCGCACAACCTTTGCTCGGCCTGCGGCCACTATAACGGCCGCGAGATCGTTTCGACCGAGGCCTGAGCGGCGTTAGCGGAACGAGGGCGCCCCACGCATGGCCGTGAGCCCGCGCATCGCGATTGACGCCATGGGGGGTGACATTGGCCCGGCGGTAATGGTCGCCGGAATGGCCCGTGCTCGCCGCAAGGACCGTTCGCTTCGATTCGACGTTTTCGGCGACGAAGCCCAAATCGCACCGGAGCTGGCCAAGCATCAGCCGCTGGTCGAAGCGGTTGTCGTCCACCACTGCACCGACGCAATTCACGCGTCCGAGAAGCCGAGCCAGGCGATCCGCCGCGCCAAGACCACCTCCATGGGACTGGCAATCAATGCGGTGAAGGAAGGGCAGGCCGATGCCGCTTTGTCCGGCGGCAATACTGGTGCGTTAATGGCGATGGCCAAGCTGGCGCTGCGCACCATGCCGGGGATCGACCGGCCGGCCCTGGCGGCGCTGCTGCCCACGCTCGGCGCGACCGATTGCGTCATGCTCGACCTCGGCGCTAACACCGAATGCGATGCCCAGAACCTCGTTCAGTTCGCAGTGATGGGCTCGGCCTATGCCCGAACCGTCCTCGGCATCGCCAAGCCGAGGGTGAAGCTGCTCAACATCGGCACTGAGGAACTGAAGGGAACGGACGAACTCAAGGAAGCAGCGGCACTGCTGCGCGATGCGGACTACCTGCCGTTGCGGTTCGAAGGTTTCACCGAAGGCGACCGGCTGAGCCGGGGAGACCTCGACGTGGTCGTCACCGACGGTTTTTCGGGCAATATCGCCCTGAAGACCGCGGAAGGGACCGCGCGGTTCGTCACCGACCTGCTGCGCCGCGCCTTCACCTCATCCCTTCGTTCCAAAGCCGGCTTTGCCCTGTCGAAGCCTGCGCTCAATCTGCTTAAGGTCCATCTCGACCCGAATAATCACAACGGCGCGGTGTTTTTGGGCTTGAATGGTCTGGTCGTGAAGAGCCATGGAGGCGCCAACTACAAGGGCGTCGCCAATGCGATCGGGGTCGCGGCGTCGATGGTCCGCAACGATATTACCCGGAAAATCGGCGAAGATCTCGATAATTTCCGGGCCCACGCGTTCAATGGTGAGGCCGCTGAATGACCCTTCGTTCCGTTGTCAAAGGCACTGGATCGGCCCTGCCCGATCGTCGCGTTGACAATGCCGAGCTGGCGGAACTGGTCGAGACGTCTGACGAATGGATCGTCGAACGGACCGGCATCCGCAGCCGCTATATTGCTTCCGACGGTGAAACCACCGCCACGCTGGCGGTCGACGCCTGCCGCAAGGCGCTCGATGCCGCAGGGCTGGAGCCCAACGACATCGGCCTCATCGTTCTGGCCACCGCCACGCCCGACCAAACCTTCCCGTCGTCGGCGACCAAGGTTCAAGCGCAGCTTGGAATCGCCGACTGTATCGCCTTTGACGTCCACGCAGTCTGCACCGGGTTTCTCTACGCCCTGACCGTGGCCGATTCGATGCTGCGCGGCGGCAATGCCAGGCGCGCGTTGGTGATTGGGTCGGAAACGTTCAGCCGGATCCTCGACTGGGAAGACCGAACCACCTGCGTCCTGTTCGGCGACGGAGCCGGCGCCGTGGTGCTTGAGGCCGAGGAGAGCGACGCCGGCATCCTGTCGACCAGGCTGCATGCAGACGGGCGCCACAATGGCCTGTTGTTCGTCGATGGCGGTCCGTCGACCACCGGCACGGTCGGGAAGCTTCGCATGAAGGGCCGCGAAGTGTTCCGGCATGCGGTGGTCAATCTGGCCGATGTACTCGGCGAAGTGCTGTCAGATGCGGGTTTCGGTACCGCCGATATCGACTGGGTCGTGCCACACCAGGCGAATGCCCGGATTCTCGATGCGACGGCCAGGAAATTGGGCCTGGCTCCTGAAAAGGTGATCGTTACGGTGGACCGGCACGCCAATACGTCGGCTGCCTCGGTGCCACTTGCGCTCGACACGGCCGTTCGCGACGGACGTATCAAGCGCGGTGACCTTCTGGTGCTCGAAGCGATGGGCGGCGGATTTACTTGGGGCGCGGCCGCGCTCCGCTATTGAAAGCCAAGGAAAACCTGCCAAAAGTTGAATTGCGGGATGCAAGGCTTTGCGATAGCGTAACGACTGACCGAAACTGACGCTTTTCTAGGGGGCGGAGATTATCATGGCAGATGCGGGTGTTGCCCGTTCGACCGACGGTTTGCATGCGGGCACGCTGACCCGCGCCGACCTGTCCGACATCGTCCACAATCGGCTTGGAGTTTCGCGCGCTGAGAGCGCGGGAATCGTCGAGCGCGTTCTCCATCACATGTGCCACGCGCTGAGCGTCGGCCACAATGTGAAGGTCTCCGGCTTCGGCACGTTCATCCTGCGCGACAAGGGTCAGCGGGTGGGCCGCAATCCGAAAACGGGCATTGAGGTTCCGATCGCTCCGCGGCGCGTGATGACCTTCCGCGCCAGCCAGATCATGCGCGACCGGATAGCGAAATAGAACAGCCAATGGCGACCGGCGAAAAGGCTCCGGACGCCTTCAGGACCATCGGCGAGCTTTCCGCCGAGCTCGGCGTGGCGCAACACATATTGCGCTATTGGGAAACGAAGTTCCCTCAGCTCAGGCCGCTTCAGCGCGCCGGCAACCGCCGCTATTACCGTCCTGCTGATGTAGCTCTGGCAAGGCGCATCCATCGCCTGCTCAATGAGGAAGGCTATACGGTCAAAGGCGTGCAAAAGCTGCTTCGGACCAAGGGAGAAGCCAGCGAAGTGCCGCTTGCTTCGACGCCGGTGAACATGGCCCCGCGGCCCGCCTACGGGGTCGATTCGCCGATTCCGAAGGAGCAGGGGCGGATTGACATCGAGCGATTGAAAGCTCTCCGCCACCACCTCGCCGCCGCGCTCGACAGCTAGTCCAGCTGCTTTGGCTTCAGGAAACGGACCAGTTGTGCGCTGCTGCCTCCGGCGTCCCGCCAACTGTCGATCGGCAATGCAATTTCGACCAGGGATCCGGTTGGCATTTCGATGCCGCCGCCAAGCAGCTTCGATGCCAGCCGTTCGAATCCGGGATTATGCCCGACCATCGCCAGACGATTGATTTCATCCGATGTTTGCTGGGCGAGGGCCAATAGCTCTCCCGTCGACGCATCATAGATTCGCTGGTCGTAGCGCGGCGACAGGCCGGCAAGCTCGGCGGTCTCGGCAGCCCTTGCCGCCGGGCTCGACAGAACCAGATCAAAGACCAGGCCAAGGTCGCTGATTTCCTTTCCGACACGCCTTGAGTCGTCCTGTCCCCGTTCAATCAGCCGGCGGTCGAAGTCTCGGCCGCTATCGGAATCGCGCTCGGTCTTGGCATGTCGGAACAGGGTCAGGCTTTTCATAGGACAGTCTCCGCCGGCTCAACGCGGGCCGCGCCAAATAGCCTCAAGCGGACCCGGGTCAGTGCCACGTCGAGTGGAACGCGCGACACGGCAACTTCGGGCGGAAAGGCCGTCAGCAACCGCGACGGCAACGCGCTCGACAGGATCACGAACAGGCCCTTGTCGCCCTGGCGGCGGATCAGCCGGCCGAATGCCTGGGCCAGCCTGGCGCGAACTACCCGGTCGTCATAGGCACTGCCGCCATTGGCCAGCTTGCGCGCCGCGTGCAGCACGGTCGGCCGAGGCCATGGGACCCGTTCCATCACCACCAGCCGGAGCGATTCTCCGGGAACATCGACGCCATCGCGCAGTGCGTCGGTACCGAGCAATGAGGCATGCGGATCGTCGCGGAAGATGTCGACGAGCGTACCGGTATCGATCGGGTCGACATGCTGGGCGAGTAGCGGCAGGCCCGCCCGCGCCAGACGGTCGGCGATCCGCGCATGCACCCCACGCAGCCGCTGGATGGCGGTGAACAGGCCCAGCGTCCCGCCCTCGGCCGCTTCGATCAGCCGGGCATAGGCGCCGGCCAGCGCGCCGATGTCGTTGCGGCCGATATCGGTGACGATCAGCACCTCGGACTGCTCGGCATAGTCGAACGGGCTGGCCGATTCGAAATGACCTACCTGTTGATGCAAGTGCAAAGCTCCGGTCCGAGCTTCGGCTCCCTCCCAGCCATCGCTGCCGCGCAGGGTCGCCGAGGTCACCAGCACACCATGGGCTGGCTCCAGCACGGCCCGCGCCAGCGGCCTGGTCGGATCGAGCCAGTGGCGGTGAAGTCCTACATCAAATTCGCGGCCCTCGATCCGCTCGATCGCCAGCCAGTCGACGAAATCCGGGTCCGCGACTCCGCCGACCCGGCCCAGCAACGCGATCCAGGCGGCGAGCGTCTCGCGCCGCCAGGCGAGGCCGCTGATCGCGCCTTCGACCCGCGCCCGGGCCGCGCTGTCGAGCCAGTCCGGCGCGTCCTCCAGCACCGCTTCCAGCCGGCGGCTCAGCGCAGCGAGCGGTTTGGCGAGCGATTCGAACGCCTCCATCGCAGAGCCTGCCGCCGAGACAAGATTTCCGTCCGGCTCGGCTAGCTCGGTTTCCAGGCCATAACCGGCCTCCTGCGCCTTGGCCCGGGCATAGACGGTACCGCGAACCTCGGCGAGCAACGCTTCGACCGGGCCAAAGGGATCGCCTTCCGCGACTCGCCCGAGCCAGCCATCGGACGGGAGAGCACGCGCTGCCTCGACCGCCGCATCGAGCGCCTGAGCGCCCGCCTCATCGTACGAACAGACGTCAAGCAGCCGCGCCGCGAGGCCACGACGGCGTCCGCGCGACTTGCCTTCCGGGCCGACGATCCAGCGGCGCATTTCGATCGATTCCTGCCCAGTCAGCGCGGCAGAAAAGGTCGAATCAGCCGCGTCGAACAGATGATGGCCCTCGTCGAAGATGATCCGGCTCGGCGCGTCTGGGCGGCCCCGGGCGGCATTGACCATCACCAGCGCATGGTTGGCGATCACCAGATCGGCTTCGCGCCCGGCCCGCTCGGCCCGTTCGATGAAGCATTTCCGGTAATGCGGACAACCGGCATAGACGCATTCGCCGCGCCGGTCGGTCAGCGCGGTCGCGCCCGCCCGGCGAAACAGGCTTGGCAGCCAACCGGGCAAGTCGCCGCCGACCATGTCGCCATCCTTGGTGTAGGCCGCCCATCGGCCGGCCAGCTGGGCCAGCACGGCGGCGCGCCCGGCGAAGGCGCCCTGCATCGCATCTTCGAGATTGAGCAGGCAGAGATAGTTTTCGCGCCCCTTGCGGATCACGATCCGCCGGTTCCGCTCGGTCGGCTCAGGGAACAGCCTGCTGCCTTCCGCATCCAGCTGACGCTGCAGCGCCTTGGTAAAGGTCGAAACCCACACCGTACCCTGTGCCCGCTCGGCCCACAGCGAGGCAGGTGCGAGATAGGCCAGCGTTTTGCCGATGCCGGTACCAGCCTCGGCCAGCAGCATATTGGGTTCTCCCGCGGCGCGGCGCGGTGCGAAGATCGAGGTCGCTTCGCCAGCCATGGCTCGCTGCCCTTGGCGCGGCTCGGAGCCTTTGCCGGTCAGTTCCGCCAGCCTGGCTTCGGCGTCGGCCGGCGGGATGGAAATGGTCTTGGGTTGGGGCCGGTCGCCCCGTTCTTCCCATTGGGACAGCCGGGAGAAGAGCATCCGCTCCCCGCGCTCGGGTTTGGCCAAGCGCTTTCCGACAAGAGAAGCCCAGGACCAGCCGAGCCGAGTCAGCGAAGCGTTGGCGGTCCAGGCGCCTTCGCGCTCAGGCCAATCGGGGTTCGCCAGCCGCTCGAGCAAGGCCTCGCCGATTCGGACCAGTGCAGCTGCGGCTTCAGCATCGCCTGCGGGAGGCTCGACTCCGCAGGCCCTGGCCAGCCCCGGCACGGTCGGAACGGCGAATCGCGCCGGGTGGATGAAGGCGAACAGTTCCAGCAGGTCGAGCCCGGACACATCGGGATAGCCGAGGCGTTGGCCGAGCAGCGGCGCATTGAGGATAATATGCGGCGTCTCTGCCAACCGGGCGATGGCCTCGCCGCGCGACGCCTCCCGCACCTCTCCGCCCAAGGCAATCCAGATGCCGGCATGGGTTGCATGGAGGGCAGGAAGAGGCAAAGGAGCGGCCACGACAGGCCCAGCAATGAACAGGCTGGAACGAAAGGGCAACAGTTGAGCGAAGCTTCCGGCGACTTTGGGGCGATCCGCAATGCGGCCATGACCAGCAAGGCCTGGCCCTATGAGGAGGCGCGCAAGCTGCTCAAGCGCTGGCCGGACGGCAAGCCGAACGGTGGAGAGATGATCTTCGAAACCGGCTACGGGCCTTCGGGGCTACCGCACATCGGCACATTCAACGAAGTACTCCGGACCACCATGGTCCGCCATGCCTTCGAAGAGCTCTCGGGCGGCGCGCCGACCCGCCTGATCGCGTTCAGCGATGACATGGACGGGCTTCGCAAAGTGCCCGACAACGTCCCCAACCAGGAACTCCTGGCAAAGTACCTCGGTCACCCGCTGACCAAGGTGCCCGACCCGTTCGGCGAATATGAAAGCTTCGCGGCGCATAACAATGCGATGCTGCGGCGCTTTCTCGACCGCTTCGGTTTCGAATACGATTTCGCATCCTCAACCGAATATTATGCGTCCGGCCGGTTCGACGAGACGATCAGGCAGGTCCTCCGTAAGTGGGACGAGATTCTCGGCGTGATGCTTCCTACCCTGCGCGAGGAGCGGCGCCAGACCTATTCGCCGGTGCTGCCGATCTCCCCCGTCACCGGCAAGGTGCTGCAGGTCCCGGTCCGCGTCGCCGATGCCGAAGTGGGCACCATCGCTTTTACCGACGAGGACGGATCGGTGGTCGAGCAGTCCGCGCTGTCGGGCCTTTCGAAGCTGCAGTGGAAGGTCGATTGGGCGCTGCGATGGACCGCACTCGGGGTCGACTATGAAATGGCCGGCAAGGATCTGATCGACAGCGTGATCCAGTCGGGCAAGATCACCCGCGTCCTCGGCGGCCGCCCGCCCGAGGGCTTCAATTATGAAATGTTCCTCGACGAAAAAGGCGAGAAAATCTCCAAGTCGAAGGGGAACGGCCTCAGCCTCGAGGATTGGCTGACCTATGGCAATGAGGAAAGCCTGGCTTTCTTTGCCTATCGCGAGCCACGCAAGGCCAAGAGCCTGCACATCGGCGTCATCCCGCGCGCGGTCGACGAATATTATCAGTTCCGTGGCAATTATCCGGAACAGCCGGTCGAACAAAGGTTGGGCAACCCGGTTCATCACATCCATGGCGGCAAGGTGCCGACGACGGCATTGCCGCTGACCTATGGCCTGCTTCTCAACCTCGCCTCGTTGCCCGGGGTGACTGACAAGGACACCGCCTGGCGGTTCGTCCAGCGTTATGCGCCCGGCACCTCGCCGGAAAGCGATCCTGAACTCGACAATTTAATCGGCCTGGCGGCCAACTATGCCCGCGATTTCGTCGCGCCGACCTTGGAGAAGCGCGCACCCACAGGCGATGAGATCAACGCGCTCAAGGATCTCGATGCCGAGCTTGCGGGGCTGTCACCCGACACACCCGGCGACGAGATCCAGAATATCGTATTCGAGGTCGGCAAGCGCCACTCGTTCGAGAGCCTAAGGCATTGGTTCCAGGCGCTGTACGAGACGCTGCTCGGATCGAGCCAGGGCCCGCGCATGGGCAGCTTCATCGCTCTCTATGGAATCGACAACAGCCGGACGTTGATCGCCGAGGCGCTGGAGCAGGTCGAAGCCTGAGTGCGCTTCCCACCCATTGGAATCACAAGCTTCGCGGCCCGAAGTTGAAAAGTCGCATCGCTTCACGAAGCCGACCCCAGCGCCGGACTAGGTGGTTTCCTCACCTCGCACGGGTAGCGCCGCTTGTTTGCCAGCCGACGTGACGGGTTGGGAGGGAGTTGGCAGTTCGATCTGTTCGGCAAGCTCGCGGTATCGGTCGGCCAATTCCAAATGGATTCTTCTTATGGCGATCGAGCAGGCTTGGTCAGCCTGCTCCCGCTCTGCTCGCTCACGGCCACGGTAGTAGTTCGCTGAGTAGAATGATGCGTCGTTCATCGCATCCTCCCGTCGTTACATGCTCCTTCATGAGTTGGCTGCGGGACAGGTAGTCCGCTCCCAACCGCTTCCGCCGCTCAAAATGCGACAGGCGAAAAATGGTTTCAATGATTTTCCGGGGTCGAATCTTGATGGCCCTTTCCACTCATTGCGGTCGTGCGGCGTTTACTTTCTGGCAGCACCCCCGTGCTACGCCATCGCGATTGGCGAGGTATGATGGCGAGTTCTCTTCCGTGCCCTCGGGACGTTGATCCTTTTGCTGACCGCCGCCTCTATCCGCGGGTCGCGGTGGCGCTGCCGGCATTCCTTCAAGCCAATGGAGAGCGCCATTCTGTCCAATTGCTCGATCTATCTGCCGGCGGTGCGAAGCTGAATTGCCCAACAGAACTGCCAGTCGGAACTACAGTGACATTGGACTGTGGGACGCTCGGCAGAACGGCAGTGGTTAGGTGGCAAAACGACGGTGTGCTGGGGCTTTCTTTCGACACGGAGCTGGATGCAAGGGAAGTATCCGCCCTGACCAAGCGCTCGAATGCGCTGGCAGCCCGGATGAACATATCGGAATGACAGCTTCGGTTGGCGCGGGAAAGAATCCGGCGCCAAGGCCGCTGCGTCCGGCGATTGCAGCCTAGCGCGATCTGAGCTTGTCGCGGTGGACCGGCTCGGCGGGCACTTCCAAGGCATTAAGCGCGACCGCTTGATCGTGGCTCAGGCCTGTCTTTTCTAGCGCCACGACCAGGGCCTGGGCGGGATCGACGGCGATATCCGGCGCGATGCCGTCGCCTTCCCAATCCTTGCCGGTCTTGATGTCATAGGTGCGGCCGACCGGCATCCACACTGAAAAATGCTCGTTGATCGGACGCGACCCGCCGAAGTGATTGGCGCCGGCTGTCGCCTCGCCAATCAAGGTGGCACGGCCGGTCGACTTCAGGGCAAGCGCGAAATGCTCCGCGGCCGAGGCCGAAGCATTTGAAACCAGCAAATAGACTTTGGCGCTGCGCAGCGGCGTATCCTCGCCGGGGATAGCGCTATGGGTGTCCACCATCTGGCTACCCTCGATTACAGTTTGAATCGTCGGTCGATCGCCCGCCGAATAGCCCCCCTGGTCATAGATGTATTTGGCGACGGCCATCTTCACCAGCGGCGTTCGCTCGGCGAACAGATAGGGGAAAATCACATCCATTTCGTCGAGCCCGCCGCCGTGATGGTTGCGGAGATCAAAAATCAGCGTCTTCGCATCGCGATTCTCGGCAAGCCATTTGCGAATCGCCGCCAATTCTTCCTCGCGGCCCATGAAGGCGGTGAAACGGATGTAGCCAATGCCCGGCGCAATCGTCTTTGCAGACTGGATCAAGGGTGGGAAATTGCGTGGGACAGCCGCCTCAGAGCGCGGACCCGAACCGGGCCCGGCGTTGCCTTCGGCCACTGAAACATGAAGGTGCCCATCCTTGTGCACCGCCTGCAAGTCGTCGGTGATCAGCTTGGCCAGATCTTCCCTGTTGCCCTTGTCATAGCGGCCCGCCGCTGCATTGTTGCGCAGCATGGCGGCATAGGCCGCGGCCTGATCACGATAGACAAACGACTTCACCAGATCGCCGGCCAGCTGCAATGCCACCGCGCGGCCCTCGCCCTGCTCCAGCGCCATTGCAGCTGGGCCGGTCTCCGGTGCAGCTGCTTGGGTAGCGGGCGCGGCGGCTTGAGCGAAAAGCGCTCCGGCCGGCAGGGCGCCAGCCATAAGCAGAAGCGAAATCCTGCCCAAAACCGTGTCACGCATAACGAATTCTCCTTTTTCACGCCGTATTTCGCGCGTTTCCGCTGAATCCAGATTTCTGCCGGATGAACGATCTTCAGCGTTTGGGGACTTTTGCGCGATACACGCGCCTACGACCCGTCATCCGCCAAAAATTGGCGCCCAGCGAACATCGATGCGTGAAAGCCTAAGGTCCGAAGCTCAGGATCTGGATGTCAGGGGTGCGCCGCATCTGGGCACCTGCGCCGCCGCCGCTCCACTTGGTTGGCTTGGAGGGCTTGGCTGCTGCCACACTCTTCGCATGCTGGTGCGCTTTGGAGGGGCAACTCTTGTGATTCGCTGGAGTTGCAGCCGAGGCCTGCACGGCAATCGCTAGCGATGCGGCAATGATCGATGTTGCAATTCGCGACAGCATGGCATTGACCCCTTAGGGTAACCTTATACGCCAGTCCGACCGCCGAGGCAGCGCATTTCAACTAGCGCTCGTGCCAAAATTTGGCAAGGTTCGACGGATGTTCGACAGTTTCGACCTGAAATTGCTCAATGCATTGCAGGAGGATGCCGACCGCACTGCGGAGGAGCTGGCGGAGATCGTCGCACTGTCGCCCTCTGCCATTGCCCGGCGCATCAGGCGCCTGAGGGAGAGCGGAGCGATCGCCCGCACCATCGCACTGCTTTCGGCGGAACTCGTCGATCGACGCTTGCGCGCCATCGTTCGCCTCCAGCTCCACGAGCATGAGCAGGCGGAGGAATTCAACAAGTTCAGAAATCGGCTGAAAGCGCGCGACGAGGTCCAGCTCTGCCTGGAAGTCAGCGGCAGCGACGACATGCTGTTGCTGGTCGCCTGCCGCGACATGGCGGAATTCAACGCCTTTGCCGACGCCGAGCTGGCCGCGGGACCAATGGTGCGGCGTTACGAGACCAGCTTCGTCAAGAAGGAAATCAAGAACCGGCCGATGGTGCGGCTCGACGAGCGCGATGCTCAGGGCTGAGCATCGCGCCGCCTTGCCTGCCTAGCCGGCTTTTTTGGCCGCGATCCAGCGGTCGATCTTCTGCTCCAGGATCGCCAGCGGCAGGGCACCGGTCATCAGAACCTGGGCATGGAATTCGCGGATGTCGAACTTGGGCCCGAGCTCGGCCTCGGCCTTGCGCCGCAACCGCTGGATGGTCATCGCGCCGGTCTTGTAGGCCAGCGCCTGGCTTGGAATGGCGATGTAGCGCTCCACTTCGGCCGTGGCGTCGGTCTTGCCCATGTCGGAATGGGCCAGCATGTAATCGATCGCCTGCTCGCGCGTCCAACCCTTGGAGTGGATGCCGGTGTCGACCACCAGCCGCATGGCCCGCAGCATTTCGTCCGACAATGTGCCGAAGCGCTGGTAAGGATCCTTGTAGAAGCCCATGTCATCGCCCAGCGTCTCGGCATACAGCGCCCAGCCTTCGGCAAAGGCGGTATTTCCGCCGAACCGCATGAACGGCGGCAACGCGCCATTCTCCTGCGCCAGGCTGATCTGGAAGTGATGCCCTGGCGATCCCTCATGCAAATAGAGGGTGGTCATCCCCGGCGTGGTCCTCGACGGCAGATCATAGGCGTTGAAATAGAAGGTGCCCGGGCGTGAGGCATCGGGCGTACCTGGCTCATAGCTGCCGCCGGCTTCGAACTTTTCGCGGAAAGGCTCGTAGGGGCGGATATTGAGTTTCGCCTTGGGAAGCGTCGAGAAATAGGCCGGAAGCTTGGCGTCGACTGCCTTGCCGACTTCGTAATAGCCCTGGGTCAAGGCCTCGCGGGTCGGCTTCTTGAACTTGGGATCCGTGCGCAGATATTCGAAAAATTGCGGCAGCGTCCCCTTGAAACCAACCTCCTGGCGGACCTTCTCCATCTCGCCGGTGATCCGGGTGACCTCCTTGAGGCCGGTCTCATGAATCTCTTCCGGAGTGAGCGGCAGGGTAGTCGTCGACTGGACCAGGTAGCGGTAAAGCTTGTCGCCGCCCTTCATGTACATCAGGCCGTAGCCATCGCGTGCGTTCTGCAGATATTCGTTCTTGAGGAAGTCGCGCAGTCGGGTCAGCGCCGGGTAAAGCTCGCCAGTGATCGCCGAGCGATAGGCAGCGGTCAGCCGCGCGCGGTCCCCGGGGCTGATGCTGTCCGGGAATTGCTTGACCGGGCCGAAATAAGGTGAGTCCTCGGCCTTCTGCGCCAGCTGGGTGTCCAGCTGCTCGATCATGTTGCGGACCGTCATCTTGGTTTCGACCACGCCGCTCTTTTCGCCCTCGCGGAAGCGGCCGATCGCCCGATCGAGGTAGGTCACGAACTCGGCGTGACGCTTCAGATTATTCTCATAATCGGCGAGCGTGTTGAACGGCGCCGCGCCCTTGCCGCTGGCAAAGGTCGGATAGAAGGTGTGGAAGCCGAAGAAATGATTCATCGGCCGGACGGCGGTCAGCGCCAGCATGTCCGGCTGAAGGCCTTTCAACGTGTCGGTGGTCGAAAATTCGAACACGTCATAGGCGATCTGGTCCGTCGGATCGAGCGCCGAGCGAGGGATCGAATGGAGCGCCGCAAGATCCGCGTCGCCGGCAGCCCGCTCGGCGGCATAATATTGGTCCGTGATATTGTCGCCGAAATGTTCGGCATAGCGCAGGTCGCCGCGGAACAGGGCGTTGATCGGGTTGCGCTTGAGGCTCGCCTCGTCGCTTTCCTTGAACAGGCGGAACAGCCGGTCGTGCGCGGTTTCAACCGACGCCGCCGCCGGGGCGGTCTGGGCGATGCTGGGAGTGGCCGGCAGGGCAATGACGGCAGCGGAAATGGCAAGGACAAGCTTCAGTTTCATCATTGACCTCTTGATTGGCGCGCAACATCGGCGCGTACCCCGGTTGGCCGACGGCAAAAGGGGCGCCGCGGTCGACCCGCAACGCCCCTTCGACCAACTGTCAGGCCGTGTCTACCAGAAGAAGTTATGGATCACGTCGACCACCTGGCCGTCGTAGATGTTCACCAGCAGCGCGTCGTCATAGTAGCGCACCCAGCGGTAAGGCCCGTAAGCCGGCGGCAGGCGATACTGCCACGGATCGTTCAGCCAATTGCTCGAGCCGTAATAGCTCGGCCAAAGATTGTAGCCGATCGAGAAGCGGCGATAGCCATAGCCGTATGGATCATTGTAGCGGCCGAGCCGGTACAGCGAACCGTAGCGGCTGCGGTAGCTGTACCAGTTGTAGTGACTGTTGTTGCGCCAGTCGCGCGACCAGCGGTGCTTGCTGTCGACCCGGTCGCCGTTGCGGACGATGCGGTCGTGCAGTCCGTCGAAACCGTCGCGGTCACGATGGACCTGGACGGTGCCCTGCTGCTGCTGCTGCTGCTGCTGAGCCGTACGCTGTTCGCTAACCCGCCGGACCGTGCGAGCGATGCTGTTCTTGTCACGCTCGCCGTGGCGAACCCGCTCAGCCTGCTCGGCTTGCTGGACCTGCTCGACCTGCCGGTTTCCGAACTGGCGGACGCGCGTGGGCTCGCCGGTGTTGGCTTCTACGGCTTGCTCGACGCGCGCAGGACGCTCGGCCCGCTCGACATGCACGCGGGGCGTGTCATTACTCGATGGTGGCGCGCGCTCTGCCCGATGCGGCTTGTCCTGGGACTTGTTGTCATCGCTCTCGGAGCGCTCGGCTTGGGCGCGAATGGCCCGGTCGCCCGGCTCGGCATTGGCTGCGGCCGGCGTCAGCACGCTCGCCATCAGCAGGGGGAAAAATATCTTACGCATCACTCTTAACTCCAACCTTCGACTTAGCGGTCGTTGGGTGGAGATTGCGTCTCGCCAAATGAGCCGTTGCTGAACCGAAAGGATTCCGTTTATTCAGTATTCCTCGGGCCGGGAGGCGGTCTGGAAATGGGGCCCAGCGGCGCCGCGACCTCCGCGGCTCTAGCCACTGCCTTCAGGATGCGCGGAGTAGCGCCGCATCGGCAAATATTCGGCAAGCCTGTCGATTGCTCGGGTGTTGGGCTGGGCGTTGCCCGCATCAGCGCCGCAAGCGCCATGATGAACCCGGGATCGCAGCGGCCGCACTGGCTGACCTGCTCCGCCGCCCAGGCCTGTTGCAGCGGATGGGCGCGATCGGCCGACAAGCCCTCGATGGTGGTGATGTCAGCGCCCTCGGCGGCCGCGATGGTCAATTGGCAAGACAAAGCCGCGCGCCCATCGACGATCACCGTGCAGCTGCCGCAATCGCCGCTGTAACAGCCGTGCTTGGTGCCAGTGAGGTTGGACGCGTCGCGTAGCGCGAACAGCAACGGCGTCTCGGGATCGAGCTTGTAATGAATCGCCTCGCCGTTGACGGTCATGCTGGTCATGGGGCGGACCCTAACTTGCAATGTGCGGCTGCGCGACCCCATGATGCAGCCGATGGCGAGCGTAGCGACCGCGCGGGGGCGCATCGGATATATTGAGGCTGGGAGCGGCGATGCGACGCCGATCGTCTTCCTGCACGGTGTTGGGTCCGACAAGGGCGTCTGGCGGCCCCAGCTCGAGCATTTCGGCAAGACACGACGCGCGGTCGCTTTCGACTATCCGGGATACGGCGGAAGCGACCTGGTGGAGGACGCGACGCGCGACGATTTCGCGGCGTCGATGGTTGGGGCAATGACTGCCCTTGGAATTGGCCGGGCCCATGTCTGCGGCCTGTCGCTGGGCGGCGTGATCGCCATCGCCATGCATGCCGCCGCGCCGCAGCGCTGCGCCTCGCTGATCATCGCCGACAGCTTCGCCGTCCATCCGGATGGCCAATCCATTTACGACCGGTCGGTCGCTGCAAGCCACATGATGACGATGCGCGCGCTGGCCGAGGCGCGATCCGGCCTGTTGCTGGGAAGCGCGGCGGCCGATGAGCTGCGCGCGGAAGTGATCGAGACGATGGCCGCGATCGACCCGGTCGCCTATCGCATCGGTGCGGAGGCGGTGTGGCTGGCCGACCAGCGCGACCGGGTGGCGGCGGTCGGTGTGCCGACCCTGATCCTGGTCGGCGATGAGGATGCCATTACCCCGCCGGCGCTGTCCGCGGAATTGCAGCGACTGATCCCCGGCTCGGTCCTCGAGCGCATCGCCGGGGCCGGCCACCTTGCCAACGCGGAAGCACCGCAAGCGTTTAATTCCGCGATTGAATCCTTTCTCGCCGAACTAGGATAATCACTCGTTAACCTTGTGATTTAAGCCAGTTTTTTCCTTGTCCTGCGACAAGCAGGGCATGAACAGCGCCGCCCGCTTCTCCCGTCGCCTTCTTCCCGGCCTGGCCCTTGTCGCGCTTGCCGTTCCGGCCCAGGCACAAGTGGTCAACGGCGCGTACCGGTCGATGACCAAGACCGATGCGATCCTGGGTGGAGCGCCGAGCGCGCTCGCAGCGATAACCTCGCAGCAAGGCGGCCGCCCGCTCTATAGCTCTTATGTCGTCCCGGCCGGCCGCAGCCTTCCGATCCAACCGGCGGTCGTCACTTACGACCGCTCGCCGGTTTCGGCAGATCGGCCGGACGTGTTCAACAGCGTCGCCTTGCCGATTGGCCATAGCCCGCTCGACGCGCGCTGGAACAAGGTCGCGGGGGCGGGCGTCGGCGGCAACGCCGGCGCCTTCGCCGCCTCGCTTCGCGGCCAGGGCATCATTGCCAAGCTCGAGGCGGTCAACGGCTATGTGAACGCCCGCGTGCGGTTCGTTGACGACCGCATCCAGTTCGGGGTCGCCGACCGCTGGCTGCCGGCATCGGAAACCCTGGCGCGCGGCCGCGGCGACTGCGAGGATTTTGCACTCGCCAAGCGCGCCATGCTTCGCGCCGCCGGCGTCGCCGAAAAGGACCTCTATCTGGTCGTGCTGAAAGACTTGTCGCGCCGCGCGGACCATGCCGTGCTAGTGGTGCGCGCCGCCGGGCGCTTCCTGGTCCTCGACAATGGGACCGACCGGATTGTCGATTCCAGCGACGTGCAGGACTACAAGCCGGTGCTGACCTTCACCGCCGGCCATGCCTATACGCATGGCTACCGCCGCGATATTGCGCCGGTGCAATATGCCAGCACCAATGTCGCGACCCCGATGGTCCTGGCCGAAGCGAAGTTCGAGCCTTCTTCGGGCGTGAGCGAATTGCCGGATGTCGTGCGCGAGTCCGTCAGCCTGGTTCCGGCGACGACTAGCCTCTGATTTCTAGATTGGGATCAGCGTTCGCGCAGTGCGTCGCTGCGTGCCTTCAGCACCGGCTTCAGCAGGTAACTTAATACGCTCTTGCGGCCGGTGATGATCTGCGTGTCGGTCATCATGCCTGGCGTGATCGGCAGGCGACGTCCGGCGGCCATCAGATAGCTCTTCTGGGTTTCGACGATGACGATGAAATAGGCCTGGCGTTCGGCCTCGTCATAGATGCTGTCCGCGGATACTCGGACAACCTTTCCTTCAAGTCCGCCGTAGGTCGAGAAGTCGTAGGCGGTCACCTTGACCAGCGCCTTGTCGCCGACCTTGATGAAGGCGATGTCGCTTGGCTTGACCCGGGTCTCGACGAGCAACTTGTCGCCCATCGGCACTACTTCCATGACCTTCTCGCCGGCCTGGACGAAGCCGCCGATCGTTGTCACCTGGACGTCGTTGACGACGCCGTCGACCGGCGAGCGTATTTCCAACCGGCCCGATTGGCCGCTTGCGCCGCGCAGCGACTGTTCATTGACGGCGATCTTCTGGTTGACCTGGCTGGCCTCGTTGAGTGCCTCCTGGCGGAAAGTGAAGGAAGCTTCGCTCGCCTGGCTATTCGCTTCGCTTACCGCGGCCATGGCCCGGCCTTGCTGCTCACGCGCTGCGGCAATTCGTCCCTGCAGGTCGACCACTTCGCGCTGGGCAGTGGCCAATTCGGTCTGCGGCACGATGTTCTTAGCCGCTAGCGGCGCGAGCCGGTCGACATTTTCCTGCGCCAGGACCAGGCTGCGCGACAGCGAGTTGATTGTCGCGGCGGCCTCGGCCCCTTCGCGTCGCCGCTGTTCGGCTGACGAGCGTAGCGCCGCAACCCGGCTCGACAGGGCCTGGCGGCGAACCGCGCTCAATTCCGCTTCCTCGCCCTGAAGCGAGGAGGCGGACACGCCGCTGCCTTCTGCCTGCAATCGCACCGAGCGGGCCTGCAGCGCCTCGGTTTCGGCCTCGATCGACCGGCTTTCCGGATTGTCCAGGCGGGCGAGCAATTGCCCCCTTTTGACCGATTGGCCGGACCGGACGAGCAATTCGGCGATGGTGGCCGGGGTCGTCGATTGGATGATCTGGATTTTGCTCGACGGAATGACCTTGCCCTGGCCCTTGGTGACCTCGTCCACCTGGGCAAGGCTCGCCCACAACAGGAACAGGGCGAAACCGACGGCCACCGACACGATGATCAGCCGCGCCCCGGTCAGGGGCTCGCGCCGCCGTCTGGTCCCGGGTGCCTGGAATGGAAGCGTCGCCATTGTCCGAACCTATCCGCTGCTATCGCGCCGCCAGCACGACCGGCTTTGCCGGCTCTGGCGTCTTTGTCTGATGGTCGGCGACCGACTTGGAAGCCGTGCTGCTGTCCGAGGGCATCGGAATGTTGAGGGTCCAGCCCTTCGACGTGTCTAGCAATCCGCCGACATCGTTGTCGGAGCGGGGAACCGGCGGCCCGGCAAGCGCCGGATCCTCGACGGGAACGATGCTGCCATCGGTCAGGACCGCCTGCCGTAGTGGCGGACGAAGCGACAGCGGATCTGCCGGCTCACCGATGTATCGCCCGGTGAATGCGGCGGTGGAGCCCCATGTTCCCGGCCAGCGATAAAAGATGTGTGCCCCGATCTGGGCAATCTTGGCCAGGCGGGGCGCCCAGTATGGCGCGACATAATCGGCATGATAGAAAGTCGCGGCACCGACCGATTTCTCGACATAACCGTCGAGTGCGGCCGCCGCGATCCGTTCCGCTTCCTTCCAGGCGCCAAGCACCGGGCGCCGATAGAGCGAACCGTCACAGACAAAGCTGAACTGGCATACCGGGTCGCGCGCGCCCTGGTAGACGACCCCGCAGACCGATTTCGGGAATGCCGGGTGACGCATGCGGTTGATTACGACCTGCGCAACCGCGCGGCGGCCCTCCAGCGGCTCGAACCCGGCCTCGTAGTAGATGGCCTGGGTCATGCACAGCAGGGCGCGGCGCCGATCCAGCGGATCGGAGTTGGAAAGGTCGAACGGACGGGCTGCAAGCACCGGGCTGCTGCTGAACGGCATCGCAGCGTTGATCATCCGCGCGCTTGCGCCGGTTGCCCTGTTTTCGATGAGGTGCTGGCCCGATGTGGCTGCGATCAGCGAAGCTGCCACTGAGGGAGCGATGGTGACCGTGGCCGAAGCCTGGTTCGGTTGGATCGGCAGCGTGGTGCCGCCAACCACCGCGCCAAGGAGCACGGCAGCGCCGAATGAAAGGTGCCGCCGGCTGGGCAAGGGAGGGCGAAGAGCCTTCATTGCCCCTGCTCCGCCTTCGCGGCCGAAGTAAGCTTGCCCAGCACCTGGTCGCGCGGGCCGTCTGCGACGATCTTGCCGGCGTCGATTACAATCAGCCGGTCGCAGATCGACAGCATGTTGTGACGATGGGTCGACACGATCAATGCCTGGTCCTTGGCCAGTGCGCCTTTCAACTTTTCGATGAAATAGAGCTCGGTCTGGGTGTCCATGGCGCCGGTCGGCTCATCGAGGAACAACAACTTTGACGGTGTGACCAATGCCCGAGCGAGCACCAGCAATGATTTCTGCCCGCCCGAAAGAAGCGCGCCGCGCTCCCCGACCGGGCGGTCGAAGCCGGCGGCATCGCGCGAAAGGAAGATGTCCGCGCCCGAACGAACCACGGCATCGATCAGCTGCTGGTCGTCGGCCCCGGCAGCGCCAAGCATGAGATTGTCGCGCACGGTCCCGGAAAACAGCTCGGCGTCCTGGCCGACGTAGCGAAATGCCTCGCGAAGCTGGTGCGGATGATATTGGCGGCTGTCGAGCGCATCGACCAGCATTTCGCCGCCGGTCGGCGCGTAGAGCCCGCAAATGAGGCGGCCAAGTGTCGACTTGCCCGAAGCAACCCGGCCGATGATTGCGATCCGCTCGCCCGGCTCGACCTTCAGGTTGATTCCGGTGAGGCTGTCGACGCTCGCCGCAGGGTAGCGGAAGCTGGCGTTCTTGAGCTCAAGATGGCCCGCACGGATCTCTGGAACGATGCTGCGCGCGGCGACTTGCCGTTCGTCGGTCGCCTCCATCATCCGCTGCAGCGAATCCAGCGTCGTCATCGATTGGCGCGCGCGGGTAATGAGGAAGGCGAACTGGCCGATCGGCGACATCGCCCGGCCAGCCAGCATGACGATGGCGATGATCGCGCCCATCGTGATCTTGCCGTCGTTGAACAGGTAGAAGCCGCCGACCACCAAGCCCACACTGATCGCTTGCTGGCTGATCGAGGCGAGGTTGACCGCGATCGCAGTCAGCCGGCGCATTTTCTCCTGGGTGGCGGCGGACATGGCCGCATAGCGGCGCCACCGTCCGAGCATCTGGCCTTCGGCGCGCGCAGACTTGAGTGTTTCGATCCCCGAGATGGATTCGACCAGAACTGAATGCTGCAGCGAGCTGTCGGCCTGGGCGTCCTGGGCGGCACCGGCCATCCGCCGCTGCAGCAAGACGCCGGCCGTCAACATGATCGCAATGCCGACGATCGGCACCAGCACAAGCGGTCCGGCGAGGACGGCGATCAGCACCAGGAAAACCAGCAGGAAGCCGATGTCGACCACCAGCACCACCGAGGTCGAGGCAAAAAAGTCGCGAACGCCTTCATACTCGCTGACCCGCTTGGCGAAGGCGCCGGTGCTGCCTTGGCGCTCTGCCATTGGCAGGTTCATCACTTTTTCGAACAATTTCTGGCTATATTTGGCGTCGAGCCGGCGGCCGATTTCATCGACCAGCTGCGACCGGGCGATGCGCAGGATGAAGTCCCATCCGAGTGCGATGAACACGCCGAGGGCCAGCACCCACAGTGTCGGCACCGCCTTGTTGGGGATGACCCGGTCGTAAACGTTCATCGTGAACAGCGGCACCGCCAGCGCCAGCAGGTTGACGATCAGCGCGGCCAGCAGAACCGGCCAGAATTCCCTACGGACCTTCCAGACTTCCGACCAGAACCAATGGGTTCTGCGGGCCTTGTCCCAAGGCCGCTCACCGGCTCGCTCGGCCGTCGGGTCCGGTTCGACCGCCACGGCATGGCCGGTAAAAGCTTCCTCGAAATCGCTGACCGGAACCCACATCGGCTCGGCGGCCCCCGGCGCATAGACCAGCGCTTCGCCGGCTTTCATTTCCAGGAGGACGATGGCTCGATCGTCGGTCAGTTCAACGATGGCCGGAAGTTGCTGGAGTCGCCAGCCGGCAAGGCGGCGGCGAACCACGGACTCGCCGCGCATTCCTACCTGGTCGAGTGCAGACTCGATCTGATGGAACGGCAGCGTGCCCGTGGCCGAAAGAGCCAACCCCGCACGCAGCAAGACCGGGGAAGACGGCCTGTCTGCTCGGCGTGCGAGGAAGGTCAGGCAGTCGAGGACAGGGTCGATCTCACGCGACGGCGCGGAATCCAGCCATTGCATGATACTCAACACCCGTCCCCTTCATACCTGCTTACTGGCCGCCCGTGGGAGCCGGTTCCGGAGCCGGTTCGACCGGTGCCGGAGCCGTCTCGACCGGCGGAGAGTTCGCCTCGATCGAGGGCGGGCCCATCACCGGATACGGGAAGCTATTCTCCTGCCGGTCTTCCGGCGGGATCGGATTGACGTTGAACTTCGCGCGCTGGTTCGCGACCGCTTCGGCCGGCATCTGCACGCCGAGCGCTTCGATCAGCCGGTTGGAGGCCGCCAGCACCCGATATTGCGCATAAAGCTTGGCCATCCGCGCCGTTTCCAGCGAAGCCTGGACATTGAAGCGCGTGTTCTGCGCGTCCAGCACGTCGAGCAGCGAGCGCCGGCCGACGTTGAACTGCTCACGATAAGAAAGCAGCAAATCGTCGGTAACGCGGCTTTGTGTCGTGAGCTCGTTGACCAGCCGGTCCTGGTTGGTCAGCCTGCTCCACGCCGAGCGCACATCCTCTTCGGCGGCGCGGGTCCGCTCGAACAGGCGGGCATGAACTTCATTCTCGCGCTGTTTCTGCTCGCGGACGTTTGCCGTGTTGGCAAAGCCGTCGAAGATCTTCCAGCGCATTACGACACGCGCAGACAGGTCGCTGGTGCGGCCCTGGAAGCCGTCGATGTCATCGCCATAACGGGCGCTGGCTTCGGCGTTGAAACGCGGTCCCAATTCAGCCTGGGCGGTCCTGATTTCCTCCCGCGCCGTATTGAGGTCGGCGAGGGTTTCCTGGACCCGCGGATTGTTCTGCCGCGCAAGTTCCTCGGCTTCCGGCAGCGAAGCCGGCATCGACGCCGAAAGATCGGGCGGCATGTTGACCGCATCGATCGGAACGCCGGTCAGCGTCTGGAACTGGATCGCCGCAGTATCGAGGTCCTCGCGAGCCTCGGTGATGCGGGTCCGAGCTGCCTGCAGCCGCTCTTCGGCCTGCTGCTGATCGGCAACCGAGATGGAACCGCGGGCGACGCCTTCGCGAAGGTCGCCGGCGAGCCGCTCGTGGAACGTCGCATTGTCCTGCGCGATCGCGACCAGCCGCTGTTGCAGCAGATAGTCGATGTATGCGCGGCTGGTGTTCAAAGCGATGAACTCGCTGCGCTCCTCGATACGAGACGCAGCAGCATCGGTCCGCGACGCCTGCCGTTTGATCTCATGGACTCGACCGTTCGAGTTCCACAGTAGCTGATCGGCCACGATGAAACCTTCGACCGGATGCAGCGTATCGCCGGCAATGCCGAGGTCGCGGCGAGTCGGATTGCGCAGGTTCCGCACGCCAGCCGATCCCTCGACCGAAATACGCGGATACCACAGGCCCTCGGCCTGCTTGCGCTCTTCCTTGGTGGCCAGCTTGTTGTGCACAGCCTGCCGGATTTCCGGGTTGGTATTGAGGGCGGCTTGGACGGCCTCCCTCAGATCGACCGCGAACGCCGGAGATGTGCACATCAGCACCGCCCCGGGAACGATCAACGTCCAGTGCTTCCTTTTCATGTCTTCCCCCTTCTGGTCAGAGGCAAAAACCCTCCCCGTCCACCGGGGAGGGCAATTACCTTGGTCAGCCGTTGTGAGTTGGCTGAACCGCGTCATGGTGGAGCATTTCGGCACCCACCTTCATCAGCATCTCGTTGGCTCCGCTGGAACCCCCGTTTGATGCCATGTCCCAAGCCGAGACGGCGCCGGACGGTGCGCTTGCCATATTGGCAATCGCCGCCCCTCCGCCATTTCCGCCGTGGAATGCGTCGAGCAGAGCATCGACCGCACCGTTCCCGTTTCCTTGGCCCAGTGCCTCGACGATGATCTTCTCAACCGAGCCGCCATGCTGGACGTTGCCGTCCAGGCCAGCGGCCTGCAGTGCTTCGGCCGAGACCATCGCCACCGCCGGCGCTACCGGGTTGGCATCGGCCGAAACCGAAGCCGGACCCTGGTCATTGTCGGCCGCCGGCCCGCTCGAGCTGGCCGGAGCCGAAGCCTGGCCGTCATCGAGCGAATGATGCGACTGGCTATCGTCGGCCAGGTTGCTGCTCGCCGAAGACGACGCATCGTCATTGGCCGCTTCCTTTGACTCGTTGGACAGGGCCGAACGGCTAGCGTCCGCGCTGTCGTCCGAAGCAGCAGGAGCAACCGAGGCGCTTGCCTGAGCTGCCGGAGCATCCTCGGCCTGATCGGCATGATCGTCGGCCGGAGCCGCCGTAGCCTGGCTTGCCGCCAAACCTGCGGCCGCAACCGCCGCGGCAATGGCAATGGTGCTGCCCGATCCATTCAGATCGCGCTGCTCTGACGCCGCGCGATCGCCGGTCAGGAAGCTCGCATCGGCGATCACGCCGGTCGAACCGTCAGCCCGGGTGTAGGTCGAGCTGCCGGCCACTTCGACGTCGCCACCGGCGGCGCTGTAGCCAACACTGTCGCTGGTGAGGTTGATGCTGGTGATGCCGCGAGCCGTCAGGCTCTGCAATTCGCCCGTATCAACCACGCCGTTGGAGTTGGCATCCTGCCACACCGCGAAATTGCTAAAGTCGGCGTCATTGGCATCGAGCGTCGCGCCATACTGGGCGGCGAGGCCCTGCAAGTCGGTCTGCCCGTTGCCGCCGAACACGATCTCGGAACCGCCGTCGACCGTCCCGCTGCCGTTGGCATCGCGTACCAGGATGCCGTCGTTGGCTCCGACCCAGGCCGTGGAGACCGAGCCGTTACCGTAGTCGTAGTGAACGCCCGCATCGGTTCCGAGGAACTGTACCCCGTCGCCGTTGAGATCGAGAGCCACCGGGACAACCGTGGTCACTGCGGCACTCAGCGAGATTGGGGTCGACGAATTTGGATCGTCGGTAACGTCTACTGCGATCGTCTGTGTGATCGTGTCGCCGTCGCCGTCCTGGACCGTCACGTCAAACGTCATGTGCGCGACCTGATCCACACTGTTCTGGACCAGGAACCCAATGCTGGTGATCTTGACGCCGCTGACGTCGCCATCCTCGGAGAAGTTATCGAGTTCGTCAGTTGCCGGAACGGCAGTGCTGGTGAACGATCCATCGCCGTTTCGGTCGCTCGCACCGTCGGTGCCAAGGGCCTTGTTCAGGTCGATTGCTGTGCCGCTCACGCCGTCCTCGTCCGTGACGATTTGTCCGCCAACGATGACCCAATTCTCGCCGGCCGCATTATAGTCGTTGGCCTCAATGACCAGCAGGGCGTCCTGGTTGCCAAGCCCGGCGACGAGGCCGGCATAGGCGGTACCAGCAGCTTCCGCTGTGTCGGCAGCATTGCCGCTAACGAATACGTCCGTCGCGCTGACCATGACGGCCCGGGTCGTGAACGTGTCCAGCGTACCGTCATTGTTCGAGTCCCGGCCAAGGTTGAGGACGATGATCAGGTCATCGCCCGCATATTGGAAGAACTGGATAAACATGTCGGACGCCTGGGCCGTGGGAGTTCCACCGACAACACCACCGGGATCCGTATTGTAGAGGTTGAACTTAAGCGCCTCGCCGGTGTCCATGGTGTTGCCGTTGACGCCGGCGTCGGTGTTTGAAACCTGCGGGTTGCCCTGGGCGGCATTGAAGAATTCGCCCGGGTTCCACACTGCGTCGCCGCCGACGGTTGTCGAGAGATGGGCTCCACCGCCGTTGGGCCGCGCCACTGCAGTGAACTGAGCAAACAGGTTGGTCGCCAGCTGAGCGTTGACGATTTCAGGAGCGCCGCCGTTGAGGTCAAACTCGTCGAACGTAGTGCTCGCGTCGCTCGTCGATACAGTCGTGAAGCCCGAGATCGCGTCATCAAGGGTAACAGTGTAGGTACCCGCAACCTTGTCAAAAACCAGCGTGCCGGTTTCGTGCGCGGTGCTGCTTGGACCGTTCGCATAGTCGAAGCTGAACGTATAGCTCGCCGTCGTCGCGTTCTCGACGCCTGCTGTGAGGACCGGGTTCGTGACCGGATCGCCATTGACCGTAAATGTTGCAACAACTGTCTTGATGACGTCGTTGCTGGTCGGCGCGCCATCGGCACCCAGATTGAATGCGAAAACTCCCGAGAATGTCGGAGTCGCATCATTCTCGATGTTGATGTTCGACGCGGCGGTCATGACCGGCCCAGAGTCCTGGAAGCTGAGCAGGCTGCCGATATTGACCGATTGGGTCGCCGGATCGCTGTCGCCGTCGGTGACGGTAACGGTCGCCTGGATTGCACCATTGGCGATCGACACCGAGTCATCGGGATTGAGTGCGTTGGTGTGCAGGATCGAGAGATACTCGACCATGCTCACCGCGCCCGTCACCGGATCGATCGCGATCGCAAACGCCGCCGGGCCGGCACCGTTAGTGACACGGCCGACGATGACGTTGCCTTCCTTGAACAGGAAGATGCTCTGGCCGCTGGTCGTGTCGAGTCCGGAGTCGACCCCCGGTGCCGACACGTTGAGGCTGAACACGGTCGTGCCCGCTCCGTCGGAGCCATAGGCACTGCCGGTCGAATTCACGAGCGGATTGGCGTTGGCCGCGAACTGTATCGGACCTGTGCCAGCGACATCAGGATCGTCGCCAACATTGGCCACACCGGCGAACGCCGCCAGGGGACCGGTCACATCGTTGGAGTCGACCTGGTTTCCGACTGACTCGTCGATGCTGACTCCCTGACCCGTGGTAGCGATCGCCGCCGTCGGACCATCATCCTGGAACTGGATGTGGCTGCCGATATTGATCGATTGGGTCGCCGGGTCGCCGTCGCCGTCGGTCACCGTCACAACCGCCTGGACCGCGGTGTTGGCGATCGAGGTGGACTCGTCATTGCTGCCGGTGTTGGTGTGCAGGATCGAGAGATACTCGACCATGCTGATCGCGCCGGTCGACGGATCGATCGCCAGGGCGAACGCCGCCGGACCCGCAGCCGCTACACCAGCAGTCGCTCCCACGCGTCCAACCACAAGGCCGCCTTCCAGGAACAGGAAGATGTTGACGCCGGCCGTCGTGTCGAGGCCTGAGTCAACGCCGCCCGGAGCAACGCTGAGGCTGAACACGGTCGTGCCGGCACCGTCGGCGCCGTAGGCGCTGCCGGTCGCGGCAACGATCGCAGAAGCGTTCGCCGCGAACTGCGCCGCCATGTCCGGATCGACACCCTTGTTGGCAACGCCGTTAAAGATCGCCAGCGGTCCAGCGACATCGTTCGAGTCAACCTGGACCCCAACCGTCTCGTCAACGCTGACGTTCTGGCCAGTCGCGACGATCGCCGCCACAGGCGAGTCATCGTCAACATTGATGTTGATCGTGCCGTGAGCGGTGTCGGTATCGATGTCCTTGACCGTATAGTCGATCGCGAACGTCTGATTGTTTTCGTCTAGCCCGGCAACGTGATCGATCGGGTTATTCTGCGTGACCGTGTAGGCGCCGGTGGTCGGGTTGATGGTGATGGTGATCACCGTCGTCGAGCCCTGCTTGATCAGCAGCGTGTTCGCTACACTCGTGTCATAGGTGAAGCCGGCCGGTGCAACATTCGTGCCGAAGCCGAAGGTCAGCGCACCGTCGCCGCCAGAGCCAGGCAGCGTGCCAGCCGAGCTGTTCTGGCCGACTACGTCAGGATCGTCATCGCCGACGCCGTCGAGAATGCCGTTCGCTCCAGGAATGACATCGTCGTCGAGCGCGATGTTGACGGTGCCCGCAACTGGAGCCTCGTCAGCGATATTGATGGTCAGCGTTGCCGTGGCGGGGTCGCCGTCACCGTCGACATAAGTGTAGGTGAAGACCTCGCTCTGGCCGCCGCCGAGCCCGTCGGTCCGGGTGTAGGTGTAGTTGCCGTTGGCATCCATCTGCAGGCTGCCGAACTGGCCGTTTACCGTGAACCCACCCGCCGGATTATTGTCGGAGCTGCCGCCGAAACCGACTAGGTTCGAGATCGAACCGAAGCCGTCGACATGCGGCTGATCGGCATTGGCCGCGCCTTCAGTCGTGCCAACGCCCGTGATCACGTTGCCGACTGCCGTGTCGGTGACCGAATCGGTCGTGTCAGTGTCATTGTTCGCTGAAGGACCATCATCCTGGAAGCTGACCAGGTTGCCGATATTGACGGAATTGACCGCGGGATCGCCATCCTTGTCGGTGACCGTGACGGTCGCCTGGACGACGCTGTTGGTCAGCGAAATCGATTCATCGGGGCTACCCGTGTTGGTCTGCTGGATCGACAGATACTGGACCATCGAAATCTGGCCGGTAGCGGAGTCGATCGCCAAGGCGAATGCTGCAGGTCCATTGGCATCGCCGACGCGGCCGACAACGAGAGCACCTTCCTTGAACAGGAAGATGTCCGCACCGCTGGTCGTGTTGACACCCGAGTCGACGCCGGCCGAACTGATGCTCAGGCTGAATGCCGTCGTGCCCGCGCCGTCAGCGCCATATGTACTGCCGGTCGAGCTGATCGTCCCGGTGCCGATCGCAAACCCGAGTGGATTGCTGCCCGCGACATCCGGATCGTCACCCTTGTTGGCGACGCCGGCGAACTGGGCGAGCGGACCCGTTACGTCGTTGGCATCGGCCTGGTTGCCCGCAGTCTCGTCATGGCTGATCGAGAAGCCGGCGGCGCTGGCCACGGCCGTTGGGCCGTCGTCGTGGAAGTGGAAGTCCTGCGCAATGGCGATCGGCGTACCGATCGTCGCCGTGTCGCCGTCCTTGTCGGTGACCGTCGCACTGAGCGTGATCAGATTGTCATCGCTGAACGTGATGTCGTCATCCGGATTGGTTGGATCGGGATGAATGACGGCACGCGATTGGTCGAGCGAAACCCCGCCATCGGCATTGACGCTGATGGTGAAGACAATCGCGCCACCCGCGCCAGCGCGTCCGACGACCTGGCCGCTTTCGAGCGACAGGACAACGGGCAATCCGCTTAGCGAGTCAACGAGACCCGTGCTCCCCGGGTTGAACCCAAGGTTGAACTGGATCGAGTTGCTTGTCGCGGGACCGTCCGCCCCGAAGTCGAAGTTGAACAGGCCGGCAAAGCTGGTCGGTCCGGCGTCACCGCCGAAGTTTGACTCGTCGACGATAAGGGTAGGCTCGCCTGCTCCCGACAGGGTCACCGACGGGCCATCGTCATCCATGACCAGGCTGTTGCCGATATTGACCGCCAGGCTGTCGGTATCGCCGTCATGATCGGTGATGGTCGCCGTCAGCTGGATCGAGGTCGCACTCGGGCTGACCGGATCGTCGTTATTCGTCGGGTCGGGATGGATGACCGCACGGATCTGGTCGAGCGTAACCACGCCCGTTCCGCTGTTGACGCTGACGGTGAACACGGTGTTGCCAGCGTCCACGCCGCCGAGAGTCGCCGACGTCGAACCGGTAACCACGCCGGCGATGTTGTACAGCAGGACCGGCAGGCCGGTGGCCGTATCGACCAGGCCGCTGTCGGTGCCATTGACCGTGCTTACCGCATAGCTGGTCGATCCCGGGCCATCGGCGCCATAGGCACCGTTGAAGACGACGGAAAAATCACCGCTATCGTTGGTTCCCAGAACCGTTTCGTCGACATGCAGCGTCGGAAGCGAAACGTCAGCAAAGTTCATCGTTGGAGAATCGTCGTCGACCGTCAACAGGCCGAAACCCTCGACGAAATCTCCGTCGGCATCCGTCACTCGAACCCCGATGCTGAACTCAAGGTTATTTTCATTGTTGCCTGCGGGATGA
>DATJKE010000181.1:0-6057 GCA_035491735.1 Sphingomicrobium sp. | reverse complement strand
AGCGGGACGGGCCAGAGTTTCGACGCCAAGTTCGGCGGGCCGGACGTCCCGATTAAGGGCGACACCGCGGGTACCACCGCCTCGGTGACAAAAACCGGGGACAACAGCTTCACGGAGACCGACAAACGCGGCGGGAAAGTCGTGGGCGTCTTCAGCTTCTCCGTCGATGCAAACGGGGTTGGCCACGGGGTGTACGAAAACAAGGAAGACGGTTCGAAGGTCACTTACACCGCGACGCGGTGATGCAGGTTCTGGGCGGCACGGAAACGGGCCGCCCATCCGCTCGCACGGGGCCGCGCGCTCTTTTAACGTCCGCTTTGGGTCGGTTATGGCCGCAATGGGTGGAAAGCGGACATTAGCGTCGCGGTCGAAAACCGAACGCAGATCGACCGGTCTATCGATCGGGTGGCGTCCACTCAGCGGGTTCAACATCCCTTCGGATGAGGCGTTGCGCCAGGCCCACAGCCGTTCCGACCGCAATGGCCACGGTGAGGTCGCTGATAACGGTCAGCGTCATGGTGAGGAGCAGCAGGAACCGGTCTGCAGGACGCGCGCGGAAGTGCTCTCGCCAGCGGTGCGGCTCGCTCATTGACCATGCTGTTACCGCTAATAGCGCAGCCAGCGCAGGCATCGCGAGATAGCCAGCCAGCGGAGCAGCTGCGACAACGAAGATCAGGATCGCGATCGCATGGACCATGCCCGCTACTGGAGTGCGCCCGCCGGCCCGCACATTGGCCGCGGTGCGGGCGATGGCGCCGGTTGCAGGCAGGCCGCCAAACAGCGGTGAGGCGATGTTGGCGGCACCCTGGGCAAGCAATTCGGCGTTGGATCGATGAGCCCCGCCGACCATCCGATCCGCAACAATCGCAGAGAGCAGGGATTCAACTCCCGCCAGGAAGGCGATCACCAGGGCTGAGGGCAGTAGTTCGCTAACCCGCGCAACACTTATCGGCGGCAGTGAGGGATACGGAAGCCCGTTTGGAAGGTCGCCAAATCGAGAATGGATCGTCTCGACAGGTAACGCGAATATTGCGACCGAGGCCGACGCCAGTGCAATGACCACGATCGAACCCGCCCGGCGGCGCAACAGGGCGATCCCGACAATTGAGGCGAGGCCGATTGCGGCGGCCAAGACATTTGCCGAATGCCGTGCGTTCCACAAGGCGGGCACTGTCTCTACGAAATCGGCAGGCAGTTTCGCGACGGATAAGCCGAACAGATCCTTGAGCTGGCTGATAGCAATTATCAGCGCAATTCCGATCGTGAAGCCTTCGATCACTGCTTCCGGGATGAGCGCGATCAGCTTTCCGGCCCGAGCCAGTGCAGCAACGACCAATATCACGCCGGCCATCAGTGTAGCGAGCAACAGGCCGTCGAAGCCGAATTGCTCGATCACGCCATAGACAACGACAATAAATGCGCCGGTTGGTCCCCCGATTTGGACCCGGCTTCCGCCCAGTGCGGAAATCAGTAGTCCACCAATAATCGCTGTAACTAACCCCGCCGCCGGTTGAGCCCCCGAGGCGACAGCGATGGCGATGCTCAAGGGGAGCGCGACCATCGCGACGGTGATGCCGGCCAGCGCGTCGGCCACGAAAAGCTTAGAAGAATAATCCTGAATGGTGGTGAGCAGCTTTGGCTTCATTGTCCAACGCTATCGGTTCAATTGGTGGGGTGCAAATGACAGCCGTTGCAGCCCCAATTGGAAGATTGGCTAACATTTCCAAGGGGTCGGTTGCGGTCGGAAGGGCTGGAAAGCGGACATTGATTCTCCCCCTGCTGACTTCGTCGTTGTCCGTGTTCTACTGTGACTGTTGTTAATCCGCCTCAACGGGAGCATGGTCCCAGTTTAGCGGGGCCGCGGCCCCTGTGCGAGCGACCGCTTGGCAGAAATCCCGCGAGCCGGGAAACCTGACATGTCCGATTATTCCTCCGAGTTTTCTATCCGGCGTCTGTGGGTCATCTTTGCCGCAAGCATGGTGATCATGTTCGGCACGTTGCTGTTTTTCGGTGCCCAGATCTATCACGCCAAGCCGCCCATGCCTCATGACGTGCGGACCGCGTCGGGGCGGGTCATTTACACTGGCGCGGATATCCTGCGCGGCCAAAGCGTGTGGCAGTCGACAGGCGGAATGCAGCAGGGTTCGATCTGGGGCCATGGCGGCTACGTCGCGCCTGACTGGAGCGCTGACTGGCTGCATCGCGAGGCGCTAGCATTGCGCGAGGACATCGCCGAAAGCAGCTCGGGCGGCTCATACGAGACGCTCGCGGAACCCGAGCAAGCTCGCGTCGGATACCTGCTCAAGCGCGATATGCGAACCAATGGATATAATGCGCAGACCGGGGATATCGTTGTCAGCGACCAGCGCGCGGCCGCCATTGCAACTACCGCGGTGCATTACACCGACCTTTTCGCCAATCGCACGCCAACTGCGCAGGAGCTCCGCGAGCTTTATGCAATGCCGCAAAAGGCCAAACTGTCCCCGGACGACGCAAGATCGCTGGGGGCGTTCGTGTTTTGGACTGCCTGGGCTACCGCCGCCCAAAGGCCTGGCGATTCCATCAGTTACACCAGCAACTGGCCGCACGAGCCGCTCGTCGGAAATACTCCCGCGGCATCGATGTTCCTGTGGACGTTCATCTCCATTTTCGTGCTGCTTGCGGGCGTTGGAGCATTGGTCTGGTATTATGCCCGAGAGTTCGACGTGTGGCGGCGAGATATTGAGCCGGTCGAGGGCTTTGCCGCGGTCGATGTGCTTGGTGGGTCGACTATCACGCCGTCGATGCGGGCGACCGCCAAATATTTCTACCTCGTCGCGGCGCTGTTCCTTGGCCAGGTAATGTTGGGCATTGTCACTGCGCATTATGCCGTGGAAGGCCAAGGCCTCTACGGCCTGCCGATGGCCGAATACTTCCCTTATGTCATCACGCGCACATGGCACACTCAGCTGGCCGTGCTGTGGATCGCCACTGCCTGGCTAGCCACGGGGCTTTACGTCGCACCGCTGCTGGGCGGACGAGAGCCGAAATTCCAGCGGCTGGGCGTAAACTTCCTGTTCTTCAGCCTGCTGGTCATCGTCGTGGGGTCGTTCTTGGGCGAATGGCTGGCAGTGAACCGTCACATTGCGGCTGGTACGTTGAATTTCTGGTTCGGCCACCAGGGATATGAATATCTCGACCTGGGCCGTTTTTGGCAAATCTATCTGTTCATCGGGCTGCTATTGTGGACCGGGCTGGTCATCCGCGGATTGTGGCCGGCACTTCGCGAGAAAGGCGGGCGATCGCTCGTCTTTCTGGTGGTCGTTTCGACCATCTCCATCGGGCTGCTGTTCGGGGCCGGCCTCTTTTATGGCCAGCACACCCATATCTCGATCATGGAATACTGGCGCTGGTGGGTCGTGCACCTGTGGGTCGAAGGCATATTCGAAGTCTTCGCTACTGCGATCGTTTCGGCGCTCTTCGTCAAGATGGGCTTGGTGCGCGTATCGGTGGCGGCAACTTCCGTCCTGCTCGCCACGATCATCTTTCTTGGCGGGGGCGTACTCGGCACGTTCCATCACATGTATTTCAGCGGCACACCGACGTCGGTGATCGCGCTCGGCGCCGTCTTCTCGGCGCTCGAGGTAGTCCCGCTGATGGTGGTCGGATTCGAAGCATATAATCGGTCCAAAGTGGAACATCAGCATGATTGGCAGGGCGTCTACAAATGGCCGTTCGCATTCTTTGCCAGTGTCCTCGTCTGGAATATGATTGGTGCGGGATTGTTTGGCTTTTTCATTAATCCTCCACTCGCGCTTTATTACATGCAGGGGCTCAACACGACCGCAACGCATGCACACGCCGCGTTGTTCGGCGTCTATGGCATGCTCGGAATTGGGCTGACGTTGTTCTGCATGCGTGGCCTTTCGGATCCGTCGCGCTGGAGCGAGCGTTTGCTCAGGACGTCGTTCTGGTGCCTCAATATCGGCCTCGGGATGATGGTGTTCCTCTCGCTCTTCCCGCAGGGCCTCTACCAAACCTATCAGAGCTTCACGCGGGATTACGCTTACGCACGCAGCGCGGAAGTCATCCACGGTCCGGTCATGCAGGCACTCGTTTGGGCAAGGGTTCCTGGGGACCTGGTATTTACGGTTGGGGTCGTCGCATTTTTCATCTTCATGATGCGAAGAATGTTGGACAGCGGCAGGCGCGAAAATGCCGGACTAGCCCCGGAATTACCTGCGAAACCCGCCTTAGTGCTAGGTAAGTGACAGGGATATCGATCGCGCTGTGATATCGGCGTTGTCCGGCAATTGCGGGAGACAGGGTTGATAACGCGTGGTGAGCAGATGCTCGCGCTGAGGCGCGCTCGCATGGCGGCTTCGCCGGCAATCCTCCGCGGCGGGTTTCGGCCATTTTTCCTTTTGGGCGCGACGTGGGCGGTGATTGCGCTTGTCCTGTGGATGCTCTCCTTTTCAGGCGGGTTGGCACTTCCCTCGGCATTCGATCCATTGATGTGGCACCGGCACGAGATGCTTTTTGGCTTTGTCGGCGCGGTCGTCGCCGGCTTTCTTTTGACAGCAATCCCGAACTGGACCGGCCGCCTGCCGATTGCTGGCTGGCCGCTAGCCGGTTTGGTTGGGCTCTGGGCCGCGGGGAGGATTTCAGTGTTGTGTTCCGCCTGGACGGGGATCGCGACTGCGGCGACCGTTGATGTGGGTTTCTACTTCGTGCTCGCAGGCCTCGCAGCCCGCGAGGTCATGGCAACCAAGAACCGTAACCTACCGGTGGTAGCCATGGTCTTCCTGATTGGTTTGGCTGATGTCGCAGATCATGCCGGCGCGGCTGGGTTGCTCCCCGATCGTGAAATTGGGATGCGCGCCGGCATCTCGATCGTGGTGATGCTTATCTCGCTGATTGGCGGGCGCATCATCCCCTCGTTCACGCGAAACTGGATGACGAAGCAAGGGATCACGCGTCGCCTTCCCACCCAGCCGACCCGGTACGATCTAGCGGTGGTCATCTCCACCGGGGCTGCCCTGCTCTCCTGGACTGTCGCTCCGGACGCCCGATCGGTTGGCGCTCTGCTGATGGCAGTGGGAGCCGGCCAAGTGCTTCGACTTTCACGATGGGGTGGGCTGAGGTCTGCGCGCGACCCGCTCGTTTTCATCCTTCATCTGGGATATTTTTGGGTGCCAGCAGGCCTGCTTATGCTGGGCGCCAGCATCGTCGATACCGGCATTCCAAGGTCCGCGGCGATTCATGCGCTGACTGCTGGGGCAATGCCAACAATGATATTGGCTGTCATGACGCGAGCGATCCTTGGGCACACGGGTCGCCAATTGGCCGCCAACTCACAGACCGTGTTGATCTATGTCCTGATTACGCTGGGAGCGCTGATCCGCGTAGCAACCCCACTCGGTATCCTCGACTATTCGAATGGCATGCAGATGGCCGCCCTTATGTGGGCAGGTGCGTTTGTTTTGTTTCTCATAGCATATGGGCCCATCCTATTTCGCCCTTCGCTGGGGCAGACATAGGCGTAACGTTTAAGGGCGCGAATTTCACGGAAAAGATAACACTCTAATGTTCGGTTAGGGTCGTTTGCAGTCCTAAGCCGAGTGTCGCGCGGCCCTTGGGATTTCGGCCGCGGGCCTGTCAACGGCGCGTTGGACGAGAGGTGGGTTCAATCAAATCGGACAGCTCAGCCTGAGTCAGCTGGAGCAGGAAGCCGCCGTTGCGGACCAGCATGCGGCACCGCCGCACGGTTTGGTGGAACTCTTCGCCGATTTGATACGCGTCGGGCGAGCGGGCATCTTTAGGGGCCGTCGACACGCCACCAAAAACTCGGCAATTCCTTTTCCGTTCCGGCCGTTACGTTAACGCAAAGGGTAACGTGAGGCTCCCCGCAGCTGTGGGTAAACGTAATGTCCGCTTTGGGTCGATTCCGGTCATTAGCCCACGGGGTTCGGACAAAACCGGACTCGGCCTAATCTCCATTCGCGGCGTGTGGATGCGGCTGAAATGATGTGCGGCCACGCCGGATCGCACTTGGCCTTAGGACCACAATGAGTCGCT
>DATJKE010000180.1:0-23159 GCA_035491735.1 Sphingomicrobium sp. | reverse complement strand
TGAATGCGCCGCCGGAGGGGTTGTATTTCGTGGAGGCGGTGTATCCGTAGCCGTTACCCGGCATAGGCCGGGGTCCGGGGCGCTGCGAATGCAGCGCCTGCGCGCTGCCTGGGCCCCGGCCTACGCCGGGGAACTAAATGAGCAATTCTCTCGCTCGTGATTGGGTAAGAAACTCCTGCGGGCTGGCAGAAAGCCCATAGGCCCCGGCGCAGAAAATCGCCACCAGGTCGCCGATCTCGGCGCGCGGCAGCATCGCCTCGTCGGCGAGCAGGTCGAGCGGGGTACAGAGGCAACCGGTAACGGTCACTTCCTCTTCCGGCTTGGCACCAAAGCGATTGGCGATCGCCACCGGATAGTTGCGGCGCAGAAGCTGGCCGAAGTTGCCCGATGCTGCGAGCTGGTGCTGGAGGCCGCCGTCGGTCACCAGAAAGGTTCTGCCGCGGCTTATTTTTCGGTCGACGATTCGGGTCAGATAGATCCCGGCCTCGCCGACCAGCCAGCGGCCCAGCTCGATCGCAAACTTGGTATCCGCAAGGATTTTCGGACGCTCTGCCAGTGTCTTGGTCAGCGCTGTTCCCACCGTTTCTATATCGAGAGGTTGATCCTTGGCGAAATGGGGAATGCCAAACCCGCCACCGAGATTGACGTGTGGCGGGACATGGCCAGCCTCCTCGCAAATCGAGGCAGCCAGTGCGACGGTGTCGCGCTGCAGGTCGATCAGCGCATCGGCCTGGAGCGCCTGACTGCCGGCGAATATGTGCAGGCCCTGCCAGTCGGCGCCTGCATCCAAGATGCGGCGGACCACAGCGGGTACGCGGTCATGGTCGATCCCGAACTGGCTGGGCAGGCCGCCCATCTTCTGGCCCGATCCCTTGAGACTAAACGGCGGATTGACGCGCACGGCCAACCTCGCGTTCAGACCTTCCCGTTGGCACATCGCCAACGCCCGCTCCGCCTCGCCCTCGCTTTCGAGGTTGATGATGACGCCGGCACGGATCGCTGTCTCCAGTTCCTGATCACGCTTGCCAGGACCCGCGAAGCTGATCGGCAGGCCAAGATGCGCGACCTTGCCCAACTCCCCCGCCGAGGCCACGTCGAAACCGTCGACCAGTTCTGCCATCGCTTCGAGCAAAGGAGCGTAAGAGTTTGCTTTTACGGCATAATGCAGCGCGATATCAGAGGGGAACGCAGCCCGGAACCGCCTGACCCGCAGAGCAACCCGCCCGCTATCGTAGACAAACAGCGGCGTGCCGCCCGCCTGCTCGACCAGCGTATCCACATCGTGACCGCCAATGAGCAGGCGGCCCTCGGCATCATGCTCAAAGCCTGGCGGGACTGGCCCCAGCGCCTTCATGCGATTTCCGCCTTGAGCGCCGTGCGGTCGAGCTTGCCATTGGGGCCGACTGGCAGGCTGAGCTTCCACACGATGCGCTGCGGCAGCATGTGCGCCGGAAGTTCGCGTCTGAACCAGGTCTGCAACCGTTGCTCGGCTCCCTCCCCCTTTGCCACCGCGACCAGCACGATCGCCTGACCCAGCCGCTCGTCGGGCACCCCGAAGGCGGCGGCGTCGCTCACCGCGCCGCTGGCCAGCGCCGCTTCCTCAATCTCGGTCGGGCTGATGCGGTTGCCCGACACCTTGATCATCGCATCGTCCCGGCCGCGAAAGCGGACCAGCCCGTCGTCGCCCATCACGATCGTGTCGCCCGACCAAACCGCCGTTCCGCCAAGCCGGCTGAATGATGGCGCAGGCTTGAACCGCTCGGCGGTTCGCTCCGGATCGTTCCAATAACCCGCAGCGACCAGCGGCCCGGCGTGGACCAACTCGCCCTCCTCGCCTCGCGCGGCTTCGCTGCCGTCGGGGCGCACCACCATCAGCTCAGCAAAGGGGATAGCGGCGCCAACGCTGTCCGGATGGTCATCGACCAGCGCCGGATCGAGGCTGGACGAGCGAAAGGCTTCGGTGAGGCCGTACATGAGATGCAGCTTCGCTTGCGGAAAGAGGCTCCGCAAGCGACGTACCAGCGGCTCAGGCAAATGTCCCCCGCTGTTGGTCAGGGTGCGCAAGGTCTTCCCTGCATCGCCCCAGTCCTGGTCGGCCAGCTGCAGCCACAGCGGAGGCACTCCGGCAAGCACGGTGACGTCATGACGTCCGACCGCGCGGACCACGTCGCGGGGCAGCAGGTAATCGAAGCCGATCGCGCAACCGCCGGCCGCCCAGGCCGAGAGCAGCTGGCTCTGGCCATAATCGAAAGCCAGCGGCAGGACGCAGAGCGTGCGGTCGTCAGATTGAAGCGCGAGATAATGGGCAACGCTGATCGCGCCGAGCCAGAGGTTGGCATGGCTCAGCATGACCCCTTTGGGCCTGCCGGTGGAGCCGGAGGTGTAAAGCAGCGCCGCCAATTCATTCGGGTTGCGTGACGACGCCGGCAGGGCCTCGTCACCATCGCGCCAATCCTCGAAGGATAGCGGTCTGGCTTCCGCCAAATCACCGCTCTCCAGGCTGTCCAGCCGCGCGCGGTTGGCAACCAGCAGCTTCGCTCCGCTGTCGGCAAGGATGTGCGCCGCCTGGCCATGCTTCAGAACAGGGTTGATCGGCACATGCACCAGTCCTGCCCGGGCCGCCGCCAGCGGCATGATGCAGGCGAGCCGGGTCTTGCCCATCCAGGTCGCGATCCGGTCGCCGGCCTGGAGACCGTGGTCCAGCAAGGCCGCTGCCATCCGGCCAATCGCAGCGTCGAATTGGCGATAGGTCAGCCGATCCTCGCCGACGACCAACGCTTCGGCTTCCGCGGCACCGCGCAGCGCAAGGTGATCGAGGGGAAAGGGCTTCGGGTTGAGCGCAATCACCGCCCTCGCCTAGCCCGCCTGTTGCTGCGCTGCAAAGCTTGCCACTTCGCGCGGCTTTCCCTAGGGGCGCGCCAATGGCGACCAAGGGGAAACAGATGGTGGCGCTGAACGACGAGAGTGAAGTCGAGCAGACGGTTCGCTCCCTGCTGGTCGATGTGCTTGGCCTGGCCAAGTCGCGCGTCGCCAGGTTCGATGACGAGACCGAGCTGTTCGGCGCCCTGCCCGAATTTGACTCCATGGCCGTCGCCACCCTGCTCACTGAAATGGAAGAGCGGCTCGGGATCCTGATTGAGGATGAGGATGTCGAGGCCGAGGACCTGATGACCTTTGGGCGGCTCGTTTCCCTCGCTGAGCGGCTGTCGCTGACCTGACTTCGCGGTTTCGACCCAAAACGGTCACAAGGCGTCGGTATATCTGCCGATATGCGCAGGCGTTAAAGCAAGCGACAATATTTTTGGGCAAGGCGAGTTCGGGAGAGTTCAATCAAAGGCTCATACGCATATGCGCTCTTCGCACGAGAGCCGGTCGGAACGTTCACGGACGGACACGTCTTCGTCAACGCGCCGGAGTTGGACGGCGCTGAACAGGAGCCTGGGGCCGGCTACTGGCGCTGCGATATTGCAGAGGACGACCAACTCACCTGGTCTGAGAATGTTTACGCGCTGTTTGGACTGCCGGCCGGAACTCCGGTCATGCGCGACTGGGCCGTGGAGCGCTATGCGGAACCTTCCAGGACCATTCTCGAACGCGTGCGCGAGTTCGCGCTCAACCGTAAGCTGGGCTTTATCCTCGATGCTGAGCTTTGCCCCGAAGGCGGAGGAAGTTGCTGGATTAGAGTGATCGCAGTCCCGATACTGGCGAAGGACAGCGGTCGCGTGGTGGGATTACATGGTCTGAAACGGCCACTCTAGCAGCTTCACCAGAGCCCGCTTTTCCCCAATTTCGGATATTGGATTCAAGGCCTACTCCGCGGCCTGGAGTGCCCCGAACTCCTCCGCTGCAAGGAACTTCTCCGCGTCGAGCGCCGCCATGCAGCCGGTGCCGGCCGCGGTCACCGCCTGGCGGTAGATCTTGTCCATTACGTCGCCGCAAGCGAACACGCCGGGCACCGACGTGCGGGTAGTTCCAGTCTCGACCTCGATATAGCCGTCGCTGTCGAGCTTGAGCTTGCCCTCGAACAATTCGGTCGCCGGCTTGTGCCCGATGGCGACGAACGCGCCATCGACATCGATGCGGGTGACCGAACCGCTCTTCACGTTGCGAACGTCGAGCCCGACCAGCGCCTCCGGCATCCCCCCGGCGACGAATTCGGCGACCTCGCTGTCCCACATGACCTTGATGTTGGGATGGGCGAACAGCCGGTCCTGCAGGATTTTTTCGGCGCGGAAAGCATCGCGGCGGTGGATCAGCGTCACGTCATGGCTGTGGTTGGTGAGGTAGAGCGCTTCCTCGACCGCGGTGTTGCCGCCGCCGATTACCGCCACCTTCTTGCCGCGGTAGAAGAAGCCGTCGCAGGTGGCGCAGGCCGATGCGCCCTTGCCCTTCATATGTTCTTCGGACGGCAGGCCGAGCCACTTCGCCTGGGCGCCAGTGGCGATTACCAGCGCGTCAGCATGATATTCCCCGCCGCCATCGCCCTTCAGCACGAACGGCCGGCGCGACAGGTCGACCTCGGAAATATGGTCCCAGACCACCTTCGTGCCGACATGCTCGGCCTGGGCCTGCATCTCGTCCATCAGCCACGGGCCCTGGATGACATTGCGGAAGCCCGGGTAGTTTTCGACGTCGGTGGTGGTGGTCAGCTGGCCGCCGGGCTGGATTCCCTGGACGACAATCGGGTTAAGGCCGGCGCGGGCGGCATAAATAGCGGCGGTATAGCCGGCGGGGCCGGAGCCAAGGACGATCAGGCGGCTGGAAATGACGTTGCTCATCGCCGTCAATTAGTAACGACTCGGCAGTCCGGCAATGGTCCTGAGAAGGCTAAAGCAGGAAGGTTGGCGTCGGGTCGACCACCGACGGAATGTTACGGTAGACCGGGCAGCCATGGGGCTTGTTGCGTTGCTGCTGCTCTTGCTGGGCCCATTGCTGGCGCTGCTGCGGCTGACGCGCCTGTTGCTGAGGCTGTTCACCCCTGGCGCACGTCTGAGATTTGGGCTGTTCGACGGCGGCAATTGATGGCGACGACAAGGCCGCGATCATGAATAGGCCGAAGATGAGATGCCCCTGCATAGCTGTGAAGTAACGCCCAACAGCCTTAACCGCAAATGAATCGCAATAAGCTACCGATAATTTGGGCTTATGGCGGCGAGTTAAACGAGTCGGGACTGCTTGACCGCCGCGTCGACGAATCCAGCGAATAGCGGATGCGGGTTGAATGGCCGGCTCTTCAATTCGGGATGGAACTGGACGCCGATAAACCATGGATGGTCCGGGCGCTCGACAATTTCCGGCAACTCCCCGTCGGGTGACATGCCGGAGAAGATGAGGCCGCCCTTCTCCAGCGCATCGCGGTAGTGGACGTTGACCTCATACCGGTGGCGGTGGCGCTCACTAATGTCGGTCGTCCCATATTGCTCGGCCACTTTGCTATTGTGGCCCAGTTTGGCGGCATAAGCGCCAAGCCGCATGGTTCCGCCCAAATCGGTTTCCGCGTTCCGCTTCTGCAAGCCCTCTGGGCTCATCCATTCGGTGATCAGCCCGACCACGGGCTCGCTCGTCTCGCCAAACTCAGTGGTCGAGGCCTCGTCGATCCCGGCCGTATTCCGCGCACCCTCGATGCAGGCCATCTGCATGCCAAGGCAGATACCGAAGAAAGGCACCTCGCGCTCGCGGGCAAAGCGGACGCTGGCGATCTTGCCCTCGCTGCCGCGCTCGCCGAATCCGCCGGGAACGAGGATGCCGTGCAGCGGCTCGAGCTTGGCCGCCAGGTCGGCATCATCTCCCTCGAACATCTCAGCGTCGAGCCAATGGATATTGACCTTGACCCGATTGGCGATGCCGCCGTGGACCAAGGCTTCGCGCAGCGACTTATAGGCATCGGGCAGCCCGACATATTTGCCGACCACGCCGATGGTCACTTCGCCCTCGGGATGATCAACCCGGTCCATGATGTCGGCCCAACGCGACATGTCCGGATCGGGAGCGTCGGTGATCCCGAATACCTTCAGCACTTCGGCATCGAGTCCCTCTGCATGATATTGCAGCGGGACATCGTAGATCGACCGGGCGTCGAGCGCCTGGATGACCGCTTCCGTAGGCACGTTGCAGAACAGCGCGATCTTGGCGCGTTCGCTGTCCGGGATCGGCCGGTCGGCGCGGCACAGCAGCACGTCGGGCTGGATGCCATAGCTGGTCAGTTCGCGCACCGAATGCTGGGTCGGCTTGGTCTTCAGCTCCCCGGCGGCGGCTATGTAGGGCACCAGCGTCGTATGAATGAAACAGCTCTGCCCCCGGCCGAGGTTGTTCTTCAGCTGGCGGATGGCCTCGACGAACGGCAGGCTTTCAATGTCGCCGACCGTTCCGCCGATCTCGCAGATAACGAAATCCAGGCCCTCGATGTCTGCCTGGGCGAACTCCTTGATCGCATTGGTGACGTGCGGGACGACCTGGACGGTGGCGCCCAAATAGTCGCCGCGCCGCTCCCTGGCGATGATGTCGCGATAGATCCGGCCAGAGGTGATGTTGTCCGACTGATGAGCGGAAACCCCGGTGAACCGCTCATAATGACCAAGGTCCAGATCCGTCTCGGCCCCGTCGTCAGTCACATAGACTTCGCCATGCTGATACGGCGACATCGTCCCTGGATCGACGTTCAGATAGGGATCGAACTTCCGGATGCGCACGGAATAGCCGCGCGCCTGCAACAACGCCCCGAGGGACGCTGCGAGAAGACCTTTGCCGAGCGAGGAAACCACGCCGCCGGTGATAAAGACATACCGCGCCATGGGAGTCGGGCCTTACGGGCGCTTTACCGCCGATGGCAAGCGCCCGAATCAAATAAACTGAAAAAGCGAGCGATTTGCCAGACAAGCCAAGGCTTGCCGGCGCCGCTCGCTACTGAGCGACCGGGACCGCGGGTGCGGACTGATTGTCGGTCGGAGCAGTGGGCGGAGTGACCGGCGCCTGCTGAGCCGGCAACGGCTTCGCGAGGCTGGTGTCGACCGTTGTCGATTCGCGGCTGACGCCGGCTATCGCCGCCAGCAGGATCGAGATGGTGATGAACAGGCCGCCGAGAATCGCGGTGGCGCGGGTCAGAAAATCCGCAGCTCCGCGCGCAGTCATCAGACCCGCCGACGAGCTGCTGACGCCAAGGCCGCCCCCTTCCGAACGCTGCATGAGGATCACCGCGACGAGCGACGCGGCGATCAGCGTCTGCAGGACTAGCAAGAACTTGAACATTAGAAGGGCCTATTCAGAAAAGAGAATTCGGAGCGCCAGATAGCGGCCGTTTGGGGATTGTTCAACGCGCGCCCGCTGCCTCGATGATCGGCAGGAAATCGGCGGCCTTCAGGCTGGCGCCGCCGACCAGCGCACCATCGACGTCAGGCACCGCAAAAATTTCGGCGGCGTTCGAGGCCTTTACCGACCCGCCATAGAGAATTCGAACCTGATCGCCCGCATCGCCATAAGCGGCTTTCAGGCGGCCGCGCAGCGCAGAATGCATTTCGCCGATGTCCTCGACCGAGGGAACCTTCCCGGTGCCGATCGCCCAGATCGGCTCATAGGCGACCGAGAATCGATGAGGTTCGCCGATTGCGCGCGGAAGCGATGCGTCGAGCTGTGCCGAAACCGTCGACACCGCCTGTCCGGCTTCGCGAATCGCGTCGCTTTCGCCAATGCACAGGATCACATCGAGTCCGGCCTCAAGCGCCGCCTCGGCCTTGGCCCTGATGCCGGCATCCGTCTCTCCCTGCGTTTCGCGTCTCTCGCTATGGCCAACGATGGTAAGCCGCGCGCCGGCGTCGAGCAGCATGGCTGCCGACACGCAGCCGGTGTGGGCGCCTTTGTCGGCCTCGTGCACATCCTGGCCTCCGATTGTGAAGCCGGGTGCCGCGCGAACGGCCCGCTCGATCAATGTCGCTGGAAGGCAGAGAGCGACGTCCGCGCTCGCCGTTTCGGCAGCCATGGAGACCGCGGTGACCTCGCCCAGGTCGGCCGCGAGCCCGTGCATTTTCCAATTGCCTGCCACCAGCTTGCGCCGCGCCATAAATCGCCCCTTCAGCCTGCTTGCCGTTACAAAGTGCGGCCCCTAAAGCGGCCCCGAACAATTATCAAAGAGATCGGCATGCTTTCATTTTTCCGCCGCCTGTCAAAGTCCGCGGTCGGGACCGGCCTGATGGTCCTCATCCTGCTAATGATCCTCGCCGGATTCGCGATGCAGGACATTCGCAGCGTCTTTTCCGGCAATTTCGGGATGAGCAAGGGGACGCTGGTCAAGATCGGCGGCGAACCCGTCAGCGAGCGCGACCTGGACAGCACCATGAAGCGCGCGCTGAACGATGCGCGGCAGCAGAATCCGGAGGCGACCTACGCCGTCATCGCCCGGCAATTCGATTCCATTCTCGGCGCGTTGATCGACGAACATGCACTGTTTGCCTTTGCCGAAGATCATGGTTTCGTCCTGTCGAAGCGGCTGATCGATGGCGAGATTGCCAGCCTGCCGCAGACCAAGGGGCTCGACGGAAAGTTCAGCGAGACCGCCTATGCCCAATTCCTGCAGCAACAGCAGATGACCGACGCCGACGTTCGCCGACTGCTGCAGGTCGCGATCACCCAGCGGCTGGTCCTCGCTCCGGCTGCGGTCGAAGCCAAGGTTCCGGTCGGTCTAGCCCGGCCATATGCCGCGATGCTGCTTGAGCAGCGGACAGGACAGCTGGCCCTCGTTCCGACCGAACCGTTCAAGGCCGGCCTCAATCCGTCGGACGGCGATCTCCAATCCTTCTATACGCAGAACCGGGCACGCTACACGGTAGCCGAGCAGCGAGTCCTACGCCTCGCCAAGATCGGCCCCGAGACGGTCAACGCCACACCGACCGATGCGGAGATCGCGGCCTATTACAGGGCCAATCAGGCGACCTATGGCGGAAGCGAGACCAGGGTGCTTAGCCAGGCGGTGGTGCAAGACAAAAAGCAGGCCGATGCCATTGCGGCGCGCGCTCGTTCGGGGGCCAGTTTCGTGGCAGCCGCCGCGCCCGCCGGCCTGTCGGCAGAGGATGTCAGCGTCGGACCGCAAACCCGCACGGAGTTCACTTCCCTGGCAGGAGCCGCCGTCGCTAACGCCGCTTTCGGTGCAGGCAAGGGCGCGGTGGTCGGTCCGGTTCGGTCGGACCTCGGCTGGCACGTCATCAAGATTGACGATGTTCGCGCCGCGACCGGCAAGAGCCTCGGCGAGGTACGGGGCGAGATCGTAACGCAGCTCACCGCCGCCAAGCGCAAGGAAGCGCTGACCGACGCCGTGACCAAGATCGAAGACCAGATAGACGGCGGCGCCAGCTTCGCCGAAGCGGTCGGCGCGGCCAAGTTGCCGATCACGACGACGCCCGCGATCAATGCCGGCGGTGCGGCGCGTACCGACGCCGCCTACAAATTCCCCGCCGAGATGCAGCCGGTTCTGAAGGCCGGATTCGCGATGGCGCTCGACGATGATCCGGAAATCGTCAGCCTGCCCAATGATGCCGGCTATGTGATCGTCGCGGTCGACCGGATCATGGAGGCCGCTCCCGCGCCCCTGGCCGAGATCAAGGACCAGGTGCGTGAGGATTGGATCAGGCGCAAGGCGTCGGACCGCGCTCGTGCGATTGCCGCCCAGATCGCAGCCAAGGTGGCAAGCGGAACGCCAATGGACAAGGCAGTAGCAGCTGCTGGCGTTTCCCTGCCCCCGGTTCAGCCAATCGTCGCGCGGCGCATCCAACTCGCGCAGGCCGACCCCAATGCGGTCACGGCGCTGCGGATGCTGTTCTCGCTGAGTCAGGGAAAGAGCCGAATGGTAGCCGATCCCAAGGATCGTGGTTATTTCGTCGTCAAGACGGACAAGATCGTGCCTGGCAATGCGCTGTCGGCGCCGGGCCTGATCGTCCAGACCCAGCGGGAATTCCAGGGCGCAATGTCCGACGAACTTGCCGCGCAATTGCTTACGGCGATGAAGACTGACCAAGGCATCAAGCGCAACGAGGATGCGATCGCATCGGCCAAACGGCGCTACTCGGGCGCCGATCAATAAAAGCCGATGACCGGGCCGCGTATCCTGGTCATCGACAATGTCGACAGCTTCACCTTCATGTTGGTCGACTATCTGGCAACCCTTGGGGCGGACGTAGCCGTCAAGCGCAACGACGCTCTGACGGTCGATCAAGCGATCGGATGCGGTGGAGAGGGGATATTGATCTCGCCCGGTCCGGGAGCGCCGGAAGATGCCGGGATATCGGTCGCGCTCGCTTCGGCGTGCGTGAAGCGGCGGGTCCCGCTTCTCGGCGTGTGCCTCGGTCATCAGGCAATAGCCGTCGCTTGCGGGTCGGCCGTCAGCAGGACCTGGCCTGTCCATGGCAAGGTCGCGCAAGTCCGGCATGATGGGAGCGGCCTGTTCGAAGGCCTTGCCTCGCCGTTCGCGGCGACACGCTATCACTCGCTGGCGGTATCCGATCCGCAGCCGCCAGTGATCGCCAATGCCTGGAGTGAAGATGGCACGGTTATGGCCATGCGGCATTTGCATGCCCCGGTGCATGGCATCCAGTTTCACCCCGAAAGCGTCGCTTCCGAACAAGGGCGTCCCCTTCTGGCAGCCTTTCTCGCCACGTGCCGCCTTCCCGCTTGACGGCAGTCCTTTTGTTGCCTACACGTTCTCTGTTCGTTCCAAATGGAGGGGCTGATGCTCACTGCCAAGCAGCATGAGTTGCTGAACTTCATTCACCAGCGCCTGTCCGCGACGGGCGTTTCGCCCAGTTTCGACGAAATGCGCGAGGCGTTGGACCTCAAATCCAAGTCCGGCGTGCACCGGCTGATTTCGGCGCTCGAGGAACGCCAGTTCATCCGCCGCCTGCCAAACCGGGCGAGGGCGCTGGAGGTCGTGAAGATGCCGGAGGTTTCGCCCCCCGCCCCCACTCAAACGCGGCCGGTTGTTCCAGCCGCGGCCAACGACACGATCGAAATTCCGCTCCATGGCCGCATTGCCGCCGGCACGCCGATCGAGGCGTTGCAGGGTACGGAAGGCTTTGCGGTTCCAGCGGCACTGCTCGGGCCGGGCGAGCATTATGCGCTCGAGGTGTCCGGGGACTCGATGGTCGAGGAAGGCATTCTCGATGGCGACTACGCGCTGATCCGCAAGGTCGACACGGCGCGGGACGGCGAGATTGTCGTGGCGCTGATCGACAATGAGGAGGCGACGCTCAAGACCTATCGCCGCGAAGGCCAGATGATCCGCCTGGATCCGGCCAACCGCGCCTATGAGCCGCAGCGTTACGACGAAGGCCGGGTGACCATCCAGGGCCGCTTGTCCGGCCTGATCCGCCGTTATTGAGCCGGCGATGGCGCGCATTGATTATGTCGAATTGCCCAGCGTGACGGCGCATGAGCTGACGCGCGGTTTCTATGCCAAGGCGTTCGGCTGGGACTTCACGGACTATGGTCCCGACTATGCCGCGACGACCAGCGGCGATGTCGACCTTGGCCTCAACGGCCAGCCGAGCGAGGCGCTGGCTGCACCCCTGCCCGTGATCCGCGTGGATGATCTTGAAGCGGCATTCGACGCGGTGATGAAGGCCGGCGGGATCATCGCCAAGCCGATCTTCTCCTTCCCTGGCGGCCGTCGTTTCCATTTCATCGATCCTTCGGGCAGCGAATTGGCGGTTTGGCAATCGGCCTAGCAAGCGAGGACCCATGACGGTTGCACTGCGGGTTGGGTTGGTTGTGGCGTCCCTGACTGGCCTGATTGCCATGGCGGGATCGGCAACAGCCTTGCAGGGATCAACCGTCATCCCTTCGGTGACACTACGCGACGGCCAGCACGACTTTGACTGGGAAATTGGAAACTGGGCGACCCATGTTCGCGTGCGGCGCAACCCCTTGTCAGGCTCAGCGCCGGACTGGGCGGAATTTCGCGGGACCAGCCTGGTGAAGCCGATCCTCGGCGGGCGCGCCAACAGCGTCGAATTGTCCGTTAAGAACGACAAAAGCGCGATCGAGGGCGTGTCGCTACGGCTCTATAATCCGCAGGCGCGGCAATGGAGCCTTAACTATGCGACCGTGCGCGGCGGCGTCCTGACGGCGCCGGTCTACGGTTCGTTTGACGGCAATGGCCGCGGCCAATTCCATGGCCAGGACATGCTCGATGGACGAGCCATCATGGTCCGCTTCGTGATTTCCCAGGTGGCCCCCAATGAGGCGCGTTTCGAGCAATATTATTCCGCTGATGGTGGAGCCAGCTGGGAGGTGAATTGGGTGGCGGTCGACACCCGCCTGCCAAACTGACGCAAGGCGCTTATTCCGCCGTCGTCGGGTCGATGATCGTCTTGACCTCGGAAATCCTGTTTGCCGGGAAACCCGCCTGCTGCGCGTGCTCGCGGATCAATTCCTCGCTCGGTGCACGGTAGATGCAGTAGATTTTGTCATCGGTGACATAGGAATGGACCCACTGGATCTCCGGCCCGAGATCGCGCAGCACCTTGCAGCTGGTCTGCGATGCGCCTTTCAACTCGCCGTCACTGAGCCCACCGACCCCGGGCATGTCACGTTCGATCACATATTGCGGCATATCCCACCTCCGTCGCCGACGGGCCTGATTATCAGATCAACTACCGCCGGTCAGCCGCCCAGGGATGTTGGCCAATCCGCTCCGCTACGCTCGCCACCCGCGGATGATTGCCAAGGTAGATGGCCACGCCACCGACAGGTGCCAGCGCCGGCCGGTCGAGCTTGAGCCAGCGCGGACTACAGGCTCTTGGCAATGCCCGGTCGGCGACAACGATATCGGCATCGGCACAAGCCGTCGTCAGATCCTGCCAATCGATCCGGTTGCGGCTGCGTATTGCGAGCAGGCGCCATGACCTGTCACCATCGGCAATGTCGGCGATGCAGGCATCTCGGCTGCAGCGAGCGAACTTCTGTTCCTCCAGCGGAAGCGGATCGCCGTCAAACGCAGAGGCCTCGCTCATCAGATCACGAACAAAATCACCGCTTCGGCTCCGTAGCAGCAACGGCACCCCATCCGGGCGAACAAGAGCGAGATGCTGGCCATCCCCGGTGACCAGCAGATCCGGAGTCGGCGCCGTCGCCGCGCCAATCGCGCCAGCCAGGAACGGCACGATCCCCAATCGCCGCACACGCCCAGTCCACAGGCACAACCAAAGTCCTCCGAATATCATCAGGGCAAATGACCAGCGCGGAATGGTCGGCAGCATCGCCACGGCGCCTTCGGCATCGCCGACCCGATGAGCAAGGGCCAACATTGCGTCGATCGACCAGCCGGTCATGGCCCACAACGGCGCGCCGGCCCCGACCGAGTCGAAGGCAAGTGCCGCCGCCTCGAGCGGCATGATGACGAAAGTGGTGAGCGGGATGGCGATCAGGTTGGCGGCCACCCCGTAAAGGCCGGCGCGGTGAAAATGGTAGAGCGCGAATGGCATCAGGGCGATCTCGACAACGAAGCCGGTCAGCATGAGTCCGCCGATGGCGCGCAGCAGCCGCGACGGCCATGACTCTTCGCGCGGCGCGAGCCAGTGGCGCACCGGCGGCCACTGGTGGAGCGCGATGATCGAGGTCACCGCGGCGAAGCTCATCTGAAAGCTGGGGCCGGCGAGCGATTCCGGGCGAAACAGTAGCACCACCAAGGCGCCGACCGCGACGAGCCGGAGACTGATCGGATCGCGGCCCAACGCCAGTCCGCCGAGGACCAGCAGCGCGGCGACGCAGCTCCTCACCATCGGCACCTGGCTGCCGGTCAGCAGCGTGTAGCCGATGCCGGCCAACGCCCCCACGCCGGCCGCAACCATCACCAGGTTGAAGCGCAAGGCGAGCCATTCGCTGACCGCCAGCAGGCGCAGGGTCAGCAGCATCGCCAGGCCAACCGCGGCGGTGATGTGCAACCCGCCGACCGACAGCAGATGGGCAAGGCCGCTGCGCCGCATCGCGTCGGCATCCTCCTCCGAAATGGCGTTCTGGTCGCCGGTTGCGAAAGCGGTCGCGACGGTTCCGGCTGAGCCGGGAAGGCGTGCCCGAATGTGCCGGTCGAGGCGGACCCTTAGCCCGTCAATTCCGGCTGGCTTGAGCGGATGGATCGCTTCGACCGGCCCTATTGCCCGCCCGGTGGCGCCGATCCCCTTGAACCAGAAGTCGCGCGCGAAGTCATGACCGCCGGGAAGCGGCATCGGCGGCGGCGGCATGAGCCGCGCACGAATCCTGATCTCAGCGCCCGGCGCCAGCCCCGCGGGCGTCTCCTTTTCCGGCACCGCCACTCTGACCCGTGGCACAAGGCCCTCGTCCAACGGCGCCAAGGTGAGTCTCATATCGCCCTTGGCAGCCAGCGTTTCGACCGTTTCGACCCGCGCGCGGAAGGTCGCCACCACGGGCTTTTCAAGCGCCGCCGCCGCAACCAACTCGCTTCTCGACCAGACCAGGCCGCAACCCGCAGCCATTGCCAGGCTGCCGAGCAGCAAGACGCGGCCGATCCTTCCGCGTCCGAGCGTCAACGCCAGGCCAGCCAGCCCAAGCTGCACCGCGATGAACGCTTCCCACTGCCTTGGTCCCGGCATCCACAGCCAGGCAGCGATGCCGGCGCCAAAGGCGGCAACGAACCACAACGGCAGCTGCGCGCGCTCGCTTTCCAGAAAGCCTTCAACTTTCAGGAAAACTGCGGAAATTGGCTTGGGCAAAAAGCGTCGATGCGCCGGTTCCAGCGGCGCGTCCTCTGTGATAGGGGCGCTCGTCCAGTCCATCGGCACCATCAGACAAGAGGAAAGATCGGTTGAGCGCAAGCGGCAAAATTGAAGGCGTCGTGACCCGCTTTGCGCCCTCGCCTACCGGTTATCTTCACATCGGCGGCGCCCGTACCGCGCTGTTCAACTGGCTGTTCGCCCGCCATCATGGCGGCAAATACCTGCTGCGCATCGAGGATACGGACAAGGTCCGCTCGACCAAGGAAGCGATCGACGCGATCCTTGACGGCCTCGATTGGCTGGGCATCAGCGGAGACGGTGAGCCCTATTTCCAGTCCCAGTTCGAAAAGCGTCACGCCGAGGTTGCCCATCAACTGCTCGACAATGGGGCCGCCTATCGCTGCTACATGACGCAGGACGAACTGGCGGCGGCCCGCGAGACGGCCCAGGCCGAGCGCAAGCCATTCCGCATCAACAGCCCCTGGCGCGACCGGACCGACTGGCCGGAAGACCAACCCTATGTCATCCGGATCAAGGCGCCGCAGGATGGCGAAACGGTGATCGACGACCTGGTCCAGGGCCGAGTCACCGTCGCAAACCAGGAAATCGACGATTTCATCCTGCTCCGTTCCGACGGTACGCCGACCTATATGCTGGCGGTCGTGGTCGATGATTTCGACATGGGCGTGTCCCATGTCATTCGCGGCGACGACCATCTCAACAATGCCTTCCGGCAACTGGCAATCATCAAGGCGATGGGATGGCCGGTACCGACCTACGCCCATGTGCCGCTTATCCACGGTTTTGACGGCGCCAAGCTGTCGAAACGACACGGCGCGCTTGGTGTCGATGCTTATCGCGACGAGCTCGGCATCCTGCCTGAGGCGCTGTTCAACTATCTGCTGCGCCTCGGCTGGGGGCATGGAGACGACGAAATCATCAGCCGCGACCAGGCGATCGAGTGGTTCGACGTCGATCATGTCGGAAAATCGCCGTCGCGCTTCGACCTCAAAAAACTCGAGAATCTCAACGGCCATTATCTCCGGGATGCCGATGACACGCGACTTGCGACACTGGCCTCGCGGAAACTTGGACTGAGCTATGAGGAACTTCAGCTGCTCGTTCGCGCTATGCCGGAGTTGAAGGCACGCGCCCATAACCTGAACGAGCTGGCCGAAGGGGCGGAATTCCTGTTCGCGCAACGTCCCCTTTCGCCCGATGAGAAAGCCGCGGCTCTTCTCACTGACGAAGCGCGCCACTATCTCGCACTTGCACATGCGGCGCTTGCTGCGGCGCCGCAATGGGAGCACGATGCTTTGGATGCTGCAGTGCGGGAGGTTGCGGAAAGCAACTCACTTAAGCTAGGCAAACTCGCCCAGCCGCTCCGTGCGGCGCTGACGGGCAAGGCGACCTCGCCGGGAATCTTCGACGTGCTTGTCCTGCTGGGCAAGGACGAAAGCCTCGCCCGCATCGCCGATCAAGTGCTGGAGCCGAACGAATGACCGCAAAGACTGTCAAACTCGCCACCGACGGCGGCGAATTCTCCTATCCGTTGCTGGAAGGCTCGGTCGGCCCGGACGTCATCGATATCCGCAAGCTCTACGGCGAAACGGACAAGTTCACCTACGACCCCGGCTTCACCTCGACCGCCAGTTGCCAGAGCGCCATCACCTATATCGATGGCGACCAGGGCATTTTGCTCCATCGCGGCTATCCGATCGACCAGCTGGCCGAGCAATCGAGCTTCATGGAGGTCGCATATCTCCTGCTTCATGGCGATCTGCCGAAGAAGAAGGAGCTGGAAGAATTCAGCTATACGATCAGCCGCCACACCATGCTGCATGAGCAGTTGGCGACCTTCTACCGCGGCTTTCGCCGCGATGCGCACCCGATGGCCATCATGTGCGGCGTGGTCGGGGCGCTCAGCGCCTTCTATCACGACAGCACCGACATCACTGATCCGCAGCAGCGGCTGATCGCTTCGCACCGCCTGATCGCCAAGATGCCGACGATCGCGGCGATGGCTTTCAAATATTCGATCGGCCAGCCGTTCCTCTACCCCCAGAACGACCTCAGCTACACCGGCAACTTCCTCAGGATGACGTTCGGCGTTCCGGCCGAGACCTATGAGGTAAATCCGATCATCGAAAAGGCGATGGACCGGATCTTCATCCTCCACGCCGACCATGAGCAGAACGCCTCGACCTCGACCGTCCGCCTCGCCGGCTCGTCGGGGGCCAATCCGTTTGCCTGCATCGCCGCCGGTATCGCCTGCCTGTGGGGCCCGGCACATGGCGGCGCCAATGAGGCTGCGCTTAACATGCTGCGCGAAATCGGCGACGTGAAGCGGATCAAGGAATATGTCGCCCGCGCCAAGGACAAGAACGACCCGTTCCGGCTGATGGGCTTCGGCCACCGCGTCTACAAGAATTACGATCCGCGGGCGAAGGTCATGCAGCAGACCGCCGAGGCGGTGCTGAAGGAGCTGAAGCTCTCCGATCCGGTGCTCGACGTCGCCCGGGAGCTCGAGCATATCGCGCTCAACGACGATTATTTCGTGGAAAAGAAGCTCTACCCGAACGTCGATTTCTATTCGGGCATCATCCTCAATGCGATCGGCTTCCCGACCGAGATGTTTACCGCGCTGTTCGCACTCGCCCGCACCGTCGGCTGGGTCGCGCAGTGGAACGAGATGATCTCCGATCCCGAGCAGAAGATCGGCCGCCCGCGCCAACTCTACGTCGGCGCGACCCAGCGCGATTATATTCCGGCCTCGAAGCGCTAGACTGCCGGCAGCAGCAGCGTGAAGCGCGCCCCTTGCCCGGGGGCGCTTTGCACGACCACATCGCCATCCATTGAGCGAGCCAGGCGGCGGGAAATAGCCAGCCCCAGGCCAATTCCGTCAGGCGTATCGCCAATCCGCTCATATCTTTCGAAGATACGCTCCTGGTCCGCCTCTTCGATGCCCGGGCCTTCGTCCGCCACGGTAACGGCAATTTGGTCGCCGCGCCTTTCGGCGATTACGGCGATCGTGTGCCGCTCCGGAGAGTGGCGAACCGCATTGCCAAGCAGGTTGACCAGAATCTGCACTGCGCCCCGCCGCTCGCCGGCAGCCGTCAGCACCTGGTCACCGCCGACAAACTCGATCTGGAGTAACCGTTCTTCCGCCCTGGCCTGAACCAGTTGAATCGCCTCTGACGCGGCCTCGGCCAGGTCCACCCGTTCCGAAGCTGCCTTGGTGGCCTCCTGGTCGGTCATGGTGCGGATTACCGACAGCAAATGGCGCCCAGCCGCGGCGATATCGCCGGCATAGGCGGCATAATCGCTGCGCAATGGCCCCTCGCTTCGGTCGACGATCCGCTCGGCCGCGGCGATAATTCGATCCAGTGGCGACCGCAGGGCTTCGTCAAGGGCGGGATCGAACATGGTCGGAGCCCCTGCCGCAACTGCACCAGGGCGATCAATTTCGACCTCATAGCCTTCGAAACGGCCATCAGCCGAACGGAGGGCCGTGCCCTTGAGCGTGACCAGAGATCCATCCTCTTGCCCACGGATACGGGCGCCCTGACCGGCAAAATCCTCCCGCCCGGCCAAGGAAGTGAGCAGCGGCATGACACCGTCACCACTGTCGGCCAGCAGGAAATGGAGAGTCAGCGGACGGCCGATTGCCTCCGAAGCCTTGACGCCGAGTAATTCTGCCAGCTCATCGTCGATCCGACCGATCCGAAGTTCCGCATCGGTGGTGAAGCCAAGCGGCTGGACGGTCTCGTCAATTTCGCCTGCCAGCGGATCGCTGGCGACCAGCGTCAGCCGTGGCGGGGCGGCCGGCCTAGCCTTCCACCCATCAATCGTCAGGCTTACACCGTCGGCATCGGGCTCGGCCCGAACCCAGAGGTCAAGGTCGCGATCGCTCGACGCTGCGATGACCGAGCGCGAGAGCGGCACGCCGAGCTTCATCGCAGAACGGGCAACCGCCGCGATCTGCGGAAGTGCCAAGGGGGCGCCGAGCGAAGAGCCTGCTTCTTCCTGGAGCCGCAGCAACGCCGGGTCGGCAGCGGTTAGCCGCCCCTCGCGGTCGACACGGCCGCTAACCGGGCCGAGATCGAAGGGTGCGCTAGCCATCGGTGCGCTCCAGTGCCGTTCGAGCGGCGCGATAATGCGGATCGAGCCGCATCCACCGGCGGCAGCGTTCGACGGTCGCATCGTCGATACTGTCGAAGCGGTCGATAATCCTTTCCGCGGAATGGGCGCCCGACATCGGCTCGAACGCCGCAAGCATTTGTGCGGCCGTCGTGCGATCGCAACCGGCAAGGCGAGCGAGCATCATTGCCTCTCCGCCGGTGAAGAAATTCCACGCATCGAGCTGGTCGATGCCGGCGCGCCGAGCCAACAGGCCAACCAGCAAGGCGGCGTCGCCATCCTCGGCAAGACGGCAAACCAAGCCATCGTCAGAGCGATTATGGGTGTCGAGTACCCGGGCGAGCGCAGCGACAATCGCCTCAATCCTCCGCCCCTCGTCGTGGCGAGCCAACAAGGCATGGGCCGATGCCGCAAGCGCCTCGTCCGGTTCCTCCGGCAATGCGCTGCGCAAATCGGCCGCTACCGCGTGGACAAGCGCCACCGCATCTTCCGCGGCAAGGTCATTGAACTCCAGGCTGATCCGGCCGAATCGGTCACGCCGCCGGCCGCGAGCCAACGCCACCGCCATCGCTGCCTCCGCAATCGGTGCGCTGTCGTCGCTGATCAGCGATGCGACTGTCGGGTGATTGCGGTCGGCGCGACCCGACAATTGCTGCTCGTCGGCCCGTCGCAACAACAGGGCAACAAGGCCCTCCCGTTCCATCAACCCGGAAGCGCGGAGGCGGCGGTAAAGCCCTTCGCGGCCCTTTTCGGCCTGCGCTCCCAGCAAGGCGGGAAGGCCGGCGATCAGTTCGTCGACAATATCCCCAACCAGCCCACGGAGCATGGCCGCAATCAGCGACCTCTCCTCGTCGGTCAGGCGAGATGCGTCATCGAGGAAGAAATCGGCCATGGCTACGCCGAGCCGGTCGTGTCCTACGCGAGGGCGCGCGGGATCGACCGGGCGGTCGGCTGCTGATGCAGCAAGCGGCCATTCCACGGGCATCATGCCAATCGTCATAAAACAGTTCGGGTTAACGCGCGGTCAATTATGGCGAGTTCGCCGGTTCCACCGAGTGCCGAAAATGCTGGATGATGAAAAAGCTGGTGGCGGCATAGGTAGCGAGCAGCGTCAGGTAGAGATTCCACCACCCCCCAACCGCCAAGGGCGCCGCCAGCCAGATCGCATTGCGACGCGTGAAATGCCATTGGCCGCCGGGGATTTCCTTCCCTGCCTTTTCGATGCGACCCGCCTCGGCGAAGCTCGTCGCGGCAAGCGCAGCCAGCATCGCACCCCATCCTGCCCCATGCCGCATCTCGAACCAGCCGAGCGCCAGCAGGGCCAGCCCCGCGGCGGGCCACAGTAGCCGGCGCGACAGCATGGACGGGCTGAGCGGGCGCAATCGCAACATCGCCAACCGCTGGGCGACCCGGTCGAACGGGGTCGACAGGAGCAGCAGGGCCAGCGCCGCCCAGTGCCATCCGCGGGTGAAGCAGAAAGCGGCCGCGAGAGTCATGGCCAGCGCAGCCTGGACCAGCCAGGCCGGCTTCACGCCCGTTTCCATCAGGCGCTCGGTGGCAATCTCCTCGACGACCGGCAGCAGGTAACGGCTAACGGCATCTTCGCGCGCGGTCCGCGAGGCCACCAGCAGCCGTCTTTCATAGCTCGCCATCGCCTCCGCGCCGCTGGCGAGGAAGGGGCCCCTGCCTTCGCCCGAATTTGACGGAATCAGTCGCGCCCCGGCCTGGATTGCTCGGCGCAGCAGGGTCGACTGAAGATCCCAGTCGCCAAGCATCGCCGCAGTGGCGCCCAGCATGTTGGCGTTAACCTTGGCCAGGCCAGCCCACCGATGTTGGGCATCGATCCGCTCGAACCCGCCATGGGCTTCGTCATCGGGTACGGTGATGACGGCGCCGTCGCCTTCCTCCAGCAACAATTCCAGGTCGCCCATGTCGGGCGCCATTCCATCCGCCAGCAGGATCAGCTGACTGCCTGCCTCGAACCGGCTGGCAGCTTCATTGCCGTCGCTGACCGGGACCACGGCAATGCCCTCGCCACGAAGCCGTTCGAACGCTTCGTTGAGCGCGGGCGGCACCCGTTCGACCAGCACGGTCAAAGGCGCAGTACCGGCGGCTGCCAAACAACGCGCCTGATATTCGATCAGCGTGCGCCCGGCGAGCGGCAGCAGGGCGCGCAAGCCCCCCTCGCCATCTTCCTGATAAGCACCGATCAAGGCGCCGAGCGCCATGGTTTACCCCGCGTTCCGGTAAGATCCCCCCAAGGATCGCGACCATATGACAGCGCGCGTCCCAATTTCCAGTGTCGACTGTGCCCATTTGTCGCTTTCGCCCGACAACAAAGGTGGTAAACTCTCCGATCATGAGCACCAACCCATTCCGCGCCCAAGGCAACCGCTACCCCGACGATCGTGAGGACCAGGTCCCGATTGTCGAAGACGAAGTGGTTGGTTCAGAATCGGGCTTCGGCCAAATGGATTGGGCTGAAATCCGCGATATCCGGGGAGCGGCCAGTGAAGGCGGCAGGCAGGTGCTTGGCTGGGCGTTGGCGATCCTCGCGCTGCTCTGGACCGGCTACACCGCCTGGTCTGCGGGGCGGGTATTAGCCGACCAGCCGCTGACGAGCCCGGCAATCGCACAATGGGTCGCAATCCTGGCCGGCCCGCTGGCGCTGATGGGGCTGGTGTGGCTGATGTTCGGCCGAACCCGGCGCAAGGAGGCGGAGAAATTCACTCGGTCGGTCATTGCGATGCGCAAGGAAGCCCGGTCGCTCCAGGACATTCTCGCGGCGCTGTCGCATCAAATCGGTGAGAATCACCGCACGCTCGGAGTTATGGCCGGCGACTTGATGGGGTTGGGCGACCAGGCCGCCACCCGTCTCGGTGCCATTACCGCCGACCTCAATCGAGGGTCGCAAACCCTGGCCGAACATGGCGCGGCGCTGGATCGAGCCGCGGAAGCGGCTCGAACGGACATCGGCGTATTGCTCACCGACCTTCCCCAGGCCGAAGAGAGTACCCGCCGCATGGCCGAAACGCTGCGCGAAGCAGGCCGTACCGCGATCGAGCAGGCCGGAGGGTTTGAAACCCAGGTCTCCAGCCTCGCCGTCCAGGCGCAGCAGGCCGATCAGATTGTCCGTGAAGCGTCGGAAAAGCTGCTGGCCAGCCTGGCAAGCATCGAGAGTGCTGGAACGGCCGCGACGCAGAGCGTATCCCAAGCGCGGAACGAGACCAGCTCCACCGTCGATGTGCTGCTGGGCCGGTCGGCCGAGGCTCTCGCCGAAATCCGCACCGGCATCGACGCCCAGGCCGCCGCCATTTCGGCGCTGGTTGCGCAGAGCCAGGCCAGCATCGGTCGGGCGGGTATCGACGCGTCCGAGTTGCTCGGCGAGCGGCTGGCCCATGCCAGTGGCGCTCTTGACGGCCTCACCTCGCGGATCGCGGAACAGGAACGTGCGTCGCAGCGACTGGTCGCCGACCTGGATTCCGGCCTTGCCGGACTTGACGAGCGGTTCCTCGACCTTGCCCGGTCGGGCGACGAGCGCGCCAACCATGTCCAAACGGCGCTGGGCCGGCTCCGGACCGAACTTGAAGGATTGTCGGCAGCGACCTCCGCTCACGACAATAGCCTCGATGGGCTGGCGGATCGCTCGCAGCGGCTTCGCGAGGGAATTGACCGGCTCGGCGAGGTTCTTGCCGGCGAAATGACCGCGACCCTTGGCGAAGCGGAGGCCGGGGCGGCCCGCATGCTCGCTTCGGCCGAGGCTGCCCGGCCGCAAGTCGAGCAGATGCGCGATGCCGCGGTTGAGGCCCAGACCCGGATCGAATCCGGCGCGTCGATCGTCGAACGTCAGCAGGAGCACCTTGCCACGCTGATGACCTCCGTCGACCTTGGCGTCCGGCAGGCCGAAGAGCGGCTGGCCGAGCTGGGCGCGGCAATCGCTGCCGCCAGCGACGAAGCCAATCGCCTGTCGGGCGAGACCGGTCCTGCTCTGGTGGAGGCCCTGGTGCGGGTCAAGGAGACCGCGGCCCTTGCCGCCGAGCGAGCGCGCGAAGCGATCGCCAAGGTCATTCCCGAAAGCGCGGGAATGCTCAGCGAACAAACCCGCGTTGCGCTGGAGAAAGCGGTTCGCGACAGTGTCGAAACCAAGCTTGCCGAGCTCGACCAGGTTGCCAGCCGCGCGGTTGAAACGGCGCGCGAGGCATCCGCCCGCCTGACTGCGCAGATGCTGTCGATCGGCCAAACCGCCGCCGCGCTCGAAGCGCATATCGAGCGTAACCGCGAAGCGCAGATGAAGGATAGCGGCGAGGA
>DATJKE010000179.1:0-2924 GCA_035491735.1 Sphingomicrobium sp. | reverse complement strand
GGGAAAGCCCCGTGGACGCTGTCGCGCTTGAACAGCATGGCGTTGGACTTGGCGTCGGCCAGATCATTGATCGCGACCAGCTCCAGGCCATGGTCGTCGCGCTCAAGGATGGCGCGGGCGACGAGGCGGCCGATGCGGCCGAAACCATTGATGGCGACTTTGGTCATGCAATTTCCCTAACTTTGATGTGGTCGAGCACTCGGCCCGTGATCTTGGGCACGGTCAGCCCGAAAAATTCGTAGAGATCGGGGGCTGGAGCGGAGGCGCCAAATCGGTCGATGCCGATGCGAAGCCCGTGGAGGCCGGTGTAGCGCTCCCAGCCGAAGGTCGTGCCCGCCTCAATGGATACCCGCAGGATCTCGCGATTGGAGACGTCGGGCAGTAAATCCTCGCGATAGCTGGCGGGCTGCGCGTCGAACGCTTCGGTGCAGGGCATGGAGACGACGTCGGCGCCAATGCCTTCACCTTCCAGCTTGGCCGCGACTCCGAGCGCAATTTCGACTTCAGACCCGGTGGCAATCAGGATCACCTTGCGCGAGGCCTCGGCGGCCTTAAGCCGGTAGGCGCCCTTTGCGGAGAGGTTTTCGCCCATCGCCTTGGTCCGCACCGGCGACAAATTCTGCCGCGACAAGGCCAGCAGACTCGGTCCTTCGTTATCAAGCGCCGCATGCCAGCATTCGGCCGTTTCGACCGCGTCGGCCGGGCGATAGACGTGAATCCCGGGCATGGCGCGGAGCGCCTGCAGATGTTCGATCGGCTGGTGGGTCGGCCCGTCCTCGCCGAGGCCGATCGAGTCATGGGTCATGACATGGATCACCTTGGCACCGGACAATGCTCCCAGCCGGATGGCTCCGCGGCTGTAATCGGAAAAGACCAGGAAAGTGCCGCCATAGGGCAGCACGCCGCCATGCTGGGCCATGCCGTTCATCGCGGCGGCCATGCCGAACTCGCGGATGCCGAAATAGATGTAACGCCCGCCATAGTTGGAGGCGTCGAGGGTCTGCATCGCCTTGGTCTTGGTATTGTTGGACCCGGTGAGGTCGGCCGAACCGCCGATCGTCGCCGGGATCGCGGCGTTGATCGCTTCGAGCGCCATTTCCGACGCCTTGCGGGTGGCAACTTTGGGCGGATCGGCGAGCAGCTGGTCCAGGTAGGGCTTCAGCCAGCCGTTATCGAGCTTCCCGGCCATGCGGTCATTGAACTCAGCGGCCTTGCCGCTGGCTGCCAGCCGCCGCAACCAATCGGCGCGGTCTTTGCCGCCGCGCCCACCGGCCTCACGCCAGGCCTTGGCAACATCGTCGGGAATTTCGAACGGCGGAACGTCCCAGCCAAGCTCCTTGCGAGCCGCGGCGACCTCGTCCGCACCAAGCGGCGAGCCGTGAGTGGCGGCGGTGCCCTGCTTGTGGGGGGCGCCATAGCCGATGATCGTCTTGCAGCGGATCAACGACGGCCTCGGGTCGGAAACCGCCTGGTCGATCACCTTGGAGACCTTGGCCGAATCCAGTCCGTCGCATTCGCAGGTATGCCAGCCCATCGCGTCGTAGCGGGCGATGACGTCTTCATTGCGGCTAAGCTCGGTCGATCCGTCGATGGTGATCTTGTTGTCGTCCCACAGCACGATCAGCCGGCCGAGCTTCAAGTGACCGGCGAGGCCCGCCGCTTCATGATTGACGCCTTCCATCAAGCAACCGTCGCCGGCGATGACGAAGGTTCGATGGTCGACCAGATCGTCGCCGTAGACGGCGTTGAGATGCCGTTCGGCAATTGCCATGCCGACGGCGGCGGCAACGCCCTGCCCCAGCGGGCCGGTGGTCGTCTCGATCCCGGCCAGCTCAAAACTTTCCGGATGGCCGGCGCAAGGGCTGTGCAGCTGGCGAAAATGCTTGATTTCCTCGATCGTCGGCCGGGAGTAGCCGGTCAGGTGCAGCAGCGAATAGATCAACATCGACCCATGGCCGGCCGACAGCACGAAGCGGTCGCGGTCCGGCCAGTGGGGATCGGCAGGGTCAAACTTCAGATGCCGTGTGAATAGCGCGGTTGCAGCGTCAGCCATGCCCATCGGCATGCCCGGGTGGCCACTGTTCGCGGCTTCGACCGCATCCATCGCCAGGGCACGAATAGCGTTGGCGAGTCGGCGTTGAGTGGGCATGAATTCTCCATGGCTCGGCCGCGGCGGTAGATTCGGCTGGCCGATGGTTTGGTGCCTATTGTCATGACTTGGCGTGGCGTCAACCTCGCGACCTTCTTGCGGCCTGCTCCCATTCTGCTACGCCCTCTCAACCATGAGCAATACGCCCTTGGAAGAAGCCATGGATCGGGCCGAGCGCGCATTGCTTCGCATCGAGCGCGCGATCGAGCGCGGAACCATGCATTCACGCACGGACGAGGGGCTGCGCGCCAAGGTGGCGGATGCGCTGGCCGAGCTGGACGTGATTATCCGGGAGGCTTCACATGGCTGAGGTTGAGCTCACCATTGCCGGCCGGCCCTACAAAGTTGCGTGCCGCAATGGCGAAGAGGAGACGCTGCGCAGGGCCGGCGCGCTGGTCGACCAGAAAAGCCGGGAAGCGCTGGCCGGCCTTGGCACGCTGAGCGAATCGCGCCAGCTGCTGTTTGCCGCCCTGCTGCTGGCGGACCAGATCGTCGACGGGAAGGAATTCGAGATTCCCAAGGGCCCGGACGAGGAATTGATCAATCGGACGAGCCGTCTCGCCGAACGGCTCGAATCGTTGGCCGACACCCTTGAGAGATCGGGCGCGGACGCCTAGATAGGGGTAGACGGGTACTGCCCGGTACGTGGCCACGAAAATCCCTGAGGCGATTAAATATCCTAGGGGACTGTCCCTGTCCGGACCCTGGTCCGGTGCACATGGTTCCCACCTGACGTTTGTGGCGTCAGAGGATTTCCGGCAAACGGCCATGGTGG
>DATJKE010000178.1:0-14225 GCA_035491735.1 Sphingomicrobium sp. | reverse complement strand
CTGGTCCGCTCGGACGAGGTCTATATGGTCGTGGTTCCGGGCACCGAGGGCGACTTCGGTGTGATGGCCGGCCACGCCCCCGTGATGACCACGCTGAAAAATGCCGAGCTCAAGATCTACAAGAGCGCCGGTGCCCAGCCGGAGAGCATTGCAGTCTCTGGCGGTTTCGCCGAGGTCGGCGACAATGGCCTGACGGTGCTGGCGGAGAGTATCGGCGCCTGACACATCTGTTGGGTCGGTTAACCCAGCTTTTACCTAAGCCTGTTTCAGTGTTACCCTATCCTTTGTGGGGGCACCTGAATGTTACAGCAGGCCGTCGACCGTCAGCTTGTCGCGCAAGAGACGCCGCTGGAGTTGTGCGTCGTCATTCCCACGCTCAACGAGGCCGGCAACGTCGAACTGCTGCTGGACAAGCTCGGCATCGCCCTTGCCGGGATCGAGTGGGAAGCGATCTTTGTCGACGACGGCTCGACTGACGGCACGCCGGAGATCCTGACCCGCATCGCCCAGTCGGACCGCCGAGTCCGAATGATCCGCCGTATTGGCCGCCGCGGACTGTCCTCGGCGGTAGTAGAAGGCGCCCTAGCCTCGACTACGCCGGTGATCGCGGTGATCGATGCCGACCTGCAGCATGACGAGCAGATCCTGCCCGATCTTTATCGAGCTATCGCCGGCGGACATGAACTGGCGATCGGCACGCGCTATGCCTCGAACGGCTCGACCGGCGACTGGAACGAGAGCCGGCTCAAGATCAGCCGCTTCGCAACTGCACTGGCCTCACCGATCATGAAAACGCAGCTGTCCGATCCGATGAGCGGATTGTTCGCGGTCCGCCGCGACGTGCTGCTCGAGGCGGCTCCCCGGCTCAGCAACGTCGGTTACAAGATTTTGCTCGACCTGGTCGCTTCCGCCCAGCGCCCGCTCAAGGTCGCGGAGGTCGGGTATGTCTTCGGTACCCGCCAGCACGGCGAATCCAAGCTCGATGAGATGGTTGCGCTCGAATATATCGAACTATTGCTCGACAAGACCGTCGGCCGGTTGGTGCCCGTCAAGCTGGTTCAGTTCGGCGCCGTCGGAATCCTTGGCGTCGGAGTGCATTTGTTGCTGCTCGACCTGGCATTAAACGCGATCGGGCTTACATTTTCCTGGTCGCAAGCGACCGCGGTGATCGGCGCGATGACCTTCAATTTCGCCCTGAACAATCGCTTCACCTACCGCGACCGGCAGCTGAAGGGTCTCGCCTGGATTGGCGGCCTGCTCTCCTTCTACCTCGTATGTTCCCTGGGGGCGGTCGCCAACGTCGGCATCGGCAGCCTCGTCTACGAGCAATTCCACGGATGGTGGATCGCCGGAATCGCCGGCGCGATCGTCGGCTCTGTGTGGAATTATGTAGCCAGCGGCTGGCTCACCTGGACGCGTCGCTAAAACCGGCATCCTTTGATCGAAATTAGTCTTTTCTAAAAGTTTGGTGGCTATTCACCATCTTGGTTTTCCGCGGGAAGTAACATTGGGATGCAGTGGTTATGAACGCATTCGGCAAGCGTAGTGGCCTTGGACAGCGCCCGAACTTCGGTGTCGCCAAGCCCATGAAGGGCGGTTCGGCCCAATCGGGCGGCGAGCAGTTCCCGCCGGTGGAAGATCTCGATGAATCCACGGATTCGGATTCTGCCGACTCTGCTCCGAGCGCGGTTCCGACCGGCCCTATGGGCGCCGCAATGGACCGGCTCAATGACCGCCAGAACGCCAGCGGTGCCGCCGCTTCTTCCAAGTCGGAGGGTTTCGAAGCATCGGTCCACCGCATCAAGGAGCAGGTTCTTCCGCGCCTGCTCGAGCGTGTCGACCCCGAAGCCGCGGCGACCCTCGGCAAGGATGAACTGGCCGAGGAGTTCCGTCCGATCATCGGCGAAGTGCTCGCCGAGCTGAAGATCACCCTCAACCGCCGCGAGCAATTCGCGCTGGAGAAGGTGCTGGTCGACGAATTGCTCGGCCTCGGGCCGCTCGAAGAGCTGCTGTCAGACCCCGCGGTCAGCGACATCATGGTCAATGGCCCCGACCAGACCTTTATCGAGCGTAAGGGCAAGCTGGAGCTGGCCAAAATCCAGTTCCGTGACGAGGAACATCTGTTCCAGATCGCCCAGCGCATCGTCAACAAGGTCGGCCGCCGTGTCGACCAGACCACTCCGTTGGCCGACGCCCGTCTCCAGGACGGCAGCCGCGTCAACGTCATCATTCCGCCGCTGTCGCTTCGCGGAACCGCCATCTCCATCCGTAAATTTTCCGAAAAGCCGATCACGCTCGACATGATGCGTGGGTTCGGCTCGATGTCGGAAAAGATGGCGACGGTGCTGAAAATCGCCGGCGCCAGCCGCATGAACGTGGTCATCTCCGGTGGTACCGGTTCGGGTAAGACGACCATGCTCAACGCCTTGTCGAAGATGATCGACCCGGGTGAGCGTGTGATCACCATCGAAGACGCGGCCGAGCTTCGGCTGCAGCAGCCGCACTGGCTACCGCTCGAAACCCGTCCGCCGAACCTGGAGGGCCAGGGCGCGATCACCATCCGCGACCTCGTCATCAACGCTCTGCGTATGCGTCCCGACCGTATCATCCTGGGCGAAATTCGCGGCAGCGAGTGCTTCGATCTGCTCGCTGCGATGAACACCGGCCACGACGGCTCGATGGCGACGCTTCACTCCAACAGCCCGCGCGAATGCCTGGCTCGTATGGAAAACATGGTGATGATGTCGGACATCAAGATCCCGAAGGAGGCGATTAGCCGCCAGATTGCGGATTCGGTCGACCTCATCGTCCAGGTGAAGCGCCTCCGCGACGGTTCGCGCCGGACCACGAACATCACCGAGGTAATCGGAATGGAAGGCGACGTGATCGTCACCCAGGAACTGTTTCGCTTCGAATATCTCGACGAGACGCCGGATGGTAAGATCGTTGGCGAATATCGCTCGATGGGCCTGCGTCCCTACACGCTCGACAAGGCCAAGCAGTACGGCTTCGACCAGCCATACCTCGAAGCCTGCCTCTAAACCGTCACACCCACCCCGCGCCGATCGCGATCAGTGCCATTGCGGCAATGATCAGCGTTTCGATGATCATCAACACCACCGGCTTCCAGCCGATCTCGAGCATATCCTTAAACCGCGTCTTGATGCCGAGCGCTGCGATCGCCGTCACCAGGCACCAGCGCGACGCGGTCCCACCGGCGTCCTGAACGACGCTCGGCACGGGAAGGAAGCTATTCAGGGCCGCCAGACCGAGGAACACCGCCAGGAACCACGGCAGGATCGGCGGCCGCTCGCCTTCCCCTGCTCCCTTGGCCCGAATCACCATCGTCGTTGCGATGATTACCGGCAGGAGCATCGCCACGCGCATCAGCTTGACCACGGTCGCCGTGTCGCCCGCCTCCGTCGAGATCGCGTATCCCGCTCCAACGACCTGCGCCACGTCGTGAACGGTCGCTCCAATGAACATCCCATAGTGGACATTGTCGAGGCGCAGCAGCTGGATCAGCACCGGATAGATGATCATCGCCAGCGTCGAGAGCGTCGAGACGCCGATGATCGTGAAAAGCGTGTTGCGTTCCTTCTGCGGGTCGGGCGGCAGGGCAGCCGAGATTGCCGCCGCCGCCGAAGCTCCGCAAATTGCCGTAGCGCCGCCCGTCAGCAGTCCGAACCGGCCTTCGAAGCCCATCCGCCGTGCGAGCCAGATCGAGCCGAGAATGGTCAGCGTGACCGCCGCAACGACCAGGGCAACAGGTTTCCAGCCGAGCCCAACGATCTGCTGCAACGTGATCCGGAAGCCGAGCATGGCCACGCCAAGCCGCAGCACGAACTTCGACGCGAATTCCACGCCGGGCCGGCAGCGGTCGACCTCGCTCAGAAAATTCATCGCCATGCCGAGCAGCAAAGCGAACAGCATCACCGGTCCGCCATAATGGTCGGCCAGGAAAGCGGCCGCCGCGGCGATGATCAGCGAGGCCAGGAGGCCAGGCCCGATTCCCGCCAGCGCCGGCGGCCGTAAGATGCTCTGCGTCGCCATATGCCTCCCCTCGCCGCGGCCCTAATCGGGCCCGCGGTCGGCCGCAACCGATCGGCGCCTCCGCGTCACCGCCAGTACGGCCCCCTTTTCTTCAGCCGCCTGAATCGCTTGCCGAGCTCCTTGAGCTGAGGGGAGCAGGTTGCGACATCAAACGGCTTGGCCGGGGCCAAATCATGATCGGCCATGATCTGCCGGCTGACCATGTCATCGTGGATCAAACCAAGGCATTCCTGCATGGCCTCGAGCGACGCGGCGAACTTGCCAACCTTCTTCGTTCGATAGAGTGGCGCCAGGAACTCGACCGAATAGCGCAATTCCTTGATATCGATCCGCAGCCGGTGCAGCTGCTTTTCTTCCAGATCGTGCAGATGCGACCCGCCGGCCCTGACTTTCTTCCACGCCCTGTCCAGCCGTCTGGCCGCGAATTTGCCGATCGGACAGCCCGCACCCGCCTTCTGCCAATCGCCGCTGACGGTCCACGCGACCAGATCGACCATCATCTCTCGGGTTCGCTGCGATTTCAGCGCTTCGACGACCTGCCGGTAGCTTTCGGAGCGCGCCGTATCGAGCTTTCGACGGTCGCTCCAACCGAGATCTTCGCCGTGACTGGCCAGAAAGACATCCAGGTTTCGCGCCGTTCCGAACGGCCGGAGAAAGTGCCGAAGTTCAGACTTCAGCTCAGTCAGCGATCCGCGGTGAATGACCGGGCGGAACAGGGCGAACGCCGTCCGCAGCCGCCGCAGCGCCACTCGCGCCTGGTGCAATGCCTCGGGGTCTCGCTCGGCAATGATCAGCGGCTGATTGAACCGGAAATGCCTAACGCATTCCTGCACCGTCGTTGCGAAAGCCTGCCCGACGGTCAGCTCTTCGCCGATACGCGGTTCGCGCGCCTTTTGCTCACGATCGAGCCGGTGCCCATCCAGCGCCCGCGCCAGCCCGGTCTCGCCGCGGACGGCGATTTCCGGCGGTTGGGCTGAAGCGGTCCGCTTCCCCTGCCTACTGCCGGCATTCACGGAATCGATCGTGGTTTTGCCCGGCCCGCGTCCGCCTATCAACCAGTTCGCCTGTTCATTCCGCTCGATCATCGCGGCGAAGCTATGCGCGCGAGCGTGCGGCGACAAGCAGGGCGGTCCGGGAGGAGCATATGCAGGCCTCAGGCGGGAGAACCATTGACCAGGGTTGGCGGCAGGACGCGCACCAGGCGATTGCTTTGCCAAACTTCTCGCGTCATCCACGGCCTCATCGACCCGGCAAGATCGGAAGCGTCCTTGTCAGTCGCGGCTTCGACGAATTGCACCTCCGGCACAATCCACCCTTTGCCAAAGAAACAGACGCTGTAGACCCGATTGGTCTGAACCTGTCTCTGGTCCGGTTCTGCGACCATCGCCATGTCTGAAATATCGGACGCCGCCGATGGCGCCGCCATCGGGATTAGACCTTAACGACGCGCGTCTAATCCCCTTGACGGCGAGGCATGACCATGGCGGAATCTTCCCGATTTTGGCGAACAAAGCCTATTAACAGGTGGCCAATTTCGAATGGGGAAAATGGTGGGCGTGGCAAGGATTGAACTTGCGACCCCTGCGATGTCAACACAGTGCTCTACCACTGAGCTACACGCCCACACGGGGTTCCACCTGCCTTGCGGCGGGGACATCTGGAAGCGCGCCTTTAAGCGGCGAATCCTTATCCCGCAAGGGGTTTAGAGACGGCCGTGCTGGTCTTCGGACTGGAACAGCCGGTCGACCTCTGCGACGAGGTCTTTGAGGTGGAACGGCTTGCTCAGCAGCTTGGCCTCAGGGGCGGTGCGTCCGCCCTGCAGCGCAACCGCAGCAAAGCCGGTAATGAACATCACGCGGATTGCGGGGTCGATCGCGCTTGCCTTCTGCGCCAGCTCGATGCCGTCCATTTCCGGCATAACGATATCGGTCAGGAGAAGATCATATTTGCCGGCCTCGAGCAGCGGCATCGCTTCAGTGCCGCAGCCAACGGATTCGACCTCGTAGCCGACGCGCTGCAGCGCGCGCTGCAGATATTCACGCATCGACGTATCGTCTTCGGCGAGCAGGATCCTGATCATCGTGTCACCTTCTATGCGCCCTTGGCTTAAGATTTTCCAGCCGCGGGCATTCCCTGATCTGATTGCTGTCCGTATTTGGCACGGTTATTGTTGCTCATGAGCCGCTACCCCTGCCCAATCATCCATCCATCCCGCGGTTCCCTTCCGGTTTTGCTGTCAGTGCCCCATTCGGGCCGCGATTATGATGCGGCTTTGCTGGCCAATGCCGCCAAGGGACGGGCGTCGCTGGAACCGCTGGAAGACCCGCTCGTCGACCGGCTCGCATGGCGGGCGATCGCGGCCGGGCTGGGCGCCATCATCCAGCCGGTGCCACGCGCAGTGATCGACTGCAACCGCGACGAAGAGGAGCTGGACCCCGCTGCTATCGCCGGCGTCGGCGCGGAGCCGGTCGGATCCCGGGCCCGGCACGGTCTGGGGCTGGTCCCATCCCGGACTCATCGCCACGGGGCGCTGTGGCGCCGGCCGATCGACCACGCCGAGCTTAATCGAAGAATCGAGCAGGTTCATCGGCCTTATCATGACGCGCTTGCCGATGCCCTGCAGGCCCTGAAGAAGCGGCATGGCGAAGTATTGCTGCTCGATTGTCACTCGATGCCTTCCCGGCGTCAGACGAGGCCGGGCGTCGTGATCGGCGATCGCCACGGCACGACCTCGGCTTCCTGGATCCGCGAGGAAGTGATGAGGCTGATTCGCGGCGCCGGGCTGCCGGCGATGCTCAACGACCCCTATGCTGGCGGATCGATCGTGGCCCGCCACGGCCGGCCCGCCGAGCGCGTCCATGCGCTGCAGCTTGAATTCGACCGGACGCTCTATCTCGATCGTGGAGGGCGACAGGCTGGGCCCGGGTTCGACGGCATCGCATCGCTGCTCGAAACGGTGGCGGTTGGCCTCGGCCAGGCGCTTCTCGACAATCAATTGCGCGACGCAGCGGAATAAAAAAAGCCGCCCAGGCATGTGCCTGGACGGCTGGAAGTCAGGGAGGAACGCACCCGATGGTGCGTGCCGCCGGTCGAGGCTGAAGGGGAGCCAGCCAAGGCCCGGCGCCGACCCGATGTGGGTGCGGTCGAATGCATTTCAATGACCGCCAGATGCGATCCGGCGCACGATCCGCACGTATCGCCTGCCTCGCGGACAGACGAGCGCGGATCGAATCAGGCCTCCACGGCGGCGGGCTCGCGAACTCCGACCGGGCCGGTGCCCTGGCGGACCTGCCGGCCGAAGATCTCGCGGATCACCGACAGGGAGAAAAGATGCGCCATGATCAGCGCCAGCCCGCCGTTCTGGTTGAGCTTGCGTAGCTCGTCGCCACGCAGATTCTGGAATTTTTCCTCATCGACCATCTGGAAGCCGCGATAGATGAACGGCTGGTCGGCGCCTTCCGGCTGGATGGCGACTTCGCCGTCCATCAGCAGGCCCGATTCCTTGAGTTCATTCATGAACGCCTGGGTGCGATGACCGGCCTGTTCGAACTGCTCGCAGAACTGGAGAATGGCTTTGGTCGCTTCCGACGGCTCCTCGCCAGCGAACAGCGGCTCGCCCTCGTCAAACTCGCCGACCGCGCCGGAAGTCGGGTCGAAGCAGAGCGACAATTCGTCGCTGTCCTCGCGCAGACGGGCGAGGACAAACGGATAGCGGCGCAGATAGGCCGGAATATAGATGTTGGGCTCGCGCGCCTCGCCCTTCTCGTCGAAGAAGGTGTTGGTGCCTTCGTGAAGGCCCATCAGCGCGATCGGAATGCTGTTGTCGCCGGTCGAGAAGACGATCGGGAAATGACGCTGGGCCATGGCGAACTCATCGACGGTGACCGGGATGGCATGGGTCACGGAGACGCGATCGAGGCCACCAAGACGACGGACCTTGAAATTGGCATGGGCATTGCGGTTGAGCGGCTCAAGGCCGTTATAGAGAAGCGGCAACTGGTTATTCGGCGCTTGGCTCGCCATGGGATCGACTCCGTGTAATGGGGCGGGCGGGCCCGGGAAACCTCCTCCGGCCCGCCTGCAAAAACTGCGCGCCCGCCTCTAGTGGCAGGGTGGCTGAAGTGCAAGCGTTTGCGGGATCGTCAAATTTCACCGGGCTCCTGATCGCCGCCGAGTTAATCGGCCATTCAACGCTTGCCGCTAGACCGGCTTCCCGCAATGGTTCCCGACAAATGACCTTTTTGGCCTTTCTCGGCTTGATTCCGGCGCTGTTCAGCAGCGCCGTACAATCGTCCAGCGACGATCAGGTGGTGCGCCGCGTGATCGTCCAGGACGAAGTCATTTTCCGCGTCCCCATCCGGCCGAGGGTTTCGCCGCCGATCGAATGGATCGAGAAAAAGGGGCCGAAGTGCGTTCCGGCAAACATGGTCGCAGGCGCGATTCTGTCGGGGCCCAACTCGATTGACTTCGTCCTGAGGAACCGGCAGCGGGTACGGGCGCTGATGGATACCGATTGCCCGGCCCTGGATTTCTATCGCAATTTCTACCTGCAGCCCGATGACGATTATATCTGCGCCAAGCGGGAAACGATCCGCTCGCGCGTTGGAGGGAGCTGCCGGATCGAAAAGTTCAGGACGCTGGTCCCGCAAATCAAGCAGGCGAAGCACTAAACCCCGCATCCGCCTTGACAATTTGCCATGCCGGACTGTAGCGCGCCCACGGCGCGGCGCCGTTGAGCGGCGCGCTTTCATTTTTCCGGATTAATTCATGCCTTTTGCCGAACTCGGCCTTTCCGACGATTTGCTGCGCGCTGTCACCGACAGTGGCTATGATGTGCCGACCCCTATCCAGAAGGGGGCGATCCCGTCGGTATTGATGGGCAAGGACCTGATCGGCATCGCCCAGACCGGAACCGGCAAGACGGCAAGCTTCGTGCTTCCGATGATCGACATTCTCGCCGAAGGGCGCAGCCGGGCGCGCATGCCGCGCTCCCTGATCCTCGAACCGACCCGCGAGCTAGCGGCTCAAGTTTCGGAAAACTTTGAAAAATACGGCAAGTACCACAAGCTTTCGATGGCCCTGCTGATTGGCGGGGTGCAGATGGGCGACCAGGTAAAGGCGCTCGAGAAAGGCGTTGACGTCTTGATTGCCACGCCGGGTCGCCTGATGGACCTGTTCAGCCGCGGCAAGATCATGCTCAACGATTGCAACCTGCTGGTGATCGACGAAGCTGACCGCATGCTCGACATGGGCTTCATTCCCGACATCGAGGAAATCTGCACCAAGCTGCCCAAGCAACGCCAGACATTGCTCTTCTCGGCGACCATGCCGCCGCCGATCAAGAAGCTGGCCGACAAGTTCCTGACTGATCCAAAGACCATCGAGGTCGCCCGGCCGGCGACGGCCAACATCAATATCGAGCAGCGGCTGATCGTTACTCGCGGCGACAAGAAGCGCGACGTGCTGCGCACCCTCCTGCGCAGCGAGGAGTTCAAGAACGCGATTATCTTCTGCAACAAGAAGACCACCGTTCGCGAGCTGTACACCAGTCTCAAGCGCTCGGGCTTCGCGGTTGGCCAGATCCAGGGCGACATGGACCAGAGCAATCGCATCGCCGAGTTCGACCGTTTCAAGAAGGACGAAATCACCGTCCTCGTGGCGTCCGACGTCGCGGCGCGCGGTCTCGACGTGAAGGGCGTTAGCCACGTCATCAATTTCGACGTCCCCTGGCAGCCCGATGATTATATTCATCGCATCGGCCGCACCGGCCGCGCCGGGATGAAGGGCATCGCCATCACCCTGGCGACCCGCGAAGACTTCGAAGCGATCGCGGCGATCGAGAAGCTCACCGGCATCAAGCTGCCGCGCACTGACGGGGAAACGCCAGCCGCTGAAGCCGTTGAAGAAGCTCCGCGCGAAGATCGGCCGACTAGGGGCCGTGGCCGGTCGCGCGAACGGTCGAAGGAGCGGGCTCCGAAGCCGGTGCAACGCGCGAAACCGCCACGGGTAAGCGAGCCGGAAAAGGCCCCTCCGGAAACGATCGAGCCATATGCCCCGACCGTCGAGCCGCAAAAGGCGGGCGACACGGCGGGCGGCTGGAACGGACCTGTGCCCAGCTTCCTCCAGTTCGGCGCGGCCTAGGCGGCCCCTTTTCCCTGCCGGTAGCGGTCGAGGAATTCGGCGGCATATGCAGCAAACCGCCCATCGCTGATCGCTTGGCGCAAACCCTGCATCAGCCGCTGGTAAAAGCTCAAATTATGCTCGGTCATCAGCATCGCGCCGAGGATCTCGCCGGATCGCACCAGGTGATGGATATAGGCCCGGCTGAAGTTAGCGCAGGCCGGACAGCCGCAGTCCGGATCGAGCGGACCCTCGTCCTCGGCGAACCGGGCGTTGCGAATATTGATCGGGCCGTCGGAGGTGAAGGCCTGGCCGGTGCGCCCTGAACGCGTCGGCAACACGCAATCGAACATGTCGACCCCGCGCCTTACCGCCTCAACAATGTCGTCGGGTTTGCCGACCCCCATCAAATAGCGCGGCTTGTCCGTGGGAAGCTGGCCGGGCGCATAATCGAGCACGCCGCACATCGCCTCATGCCCCTCCCCGACCGCCAGCCCGCCAATGGCATAGCCGTCAAAGCCGATGTCGATCAGCGCGTCCGCCGAGCCTTTTCGCAATTGTTCATCGAGCCCGCCCTGCTGGATGCCGAACAGTGCGGACTTGGCCGCATGATCCCGGCCGCTGTCGAAAGCTTCGCGCGAACGCCTGGCCCAGCGCATCGATCGCTCCATCGCCTCAGCCGCTTGCTGTCGGGTCGCGCTGGCCGGGACGAGCTGGTCGAATGCCATGACGATGTCGCTGCCAAGCAGCCGTTGCACTTCCATCGACCGTTCTGGGCTCAGCATATGCCGGCTGCCGTCCAGGTGGCTGGCGAAAGCAACCCCCTCCTCGCTGATTTTGGTCAGCTCGGAAAGGCTCATCACCTGGTAACCGCCGCTGTCGGTCAGGATCGGCCGCTCCCAATTCATGAACTGGTGCAGCCCGCCAAGCTTGGCGACCCGTTCGGCCCCGGGCCGCAGCATCAAATGATAGGTATTGCCAAGGATGATGTCGGCGCCGGTCGCGCGGACTCCGTCCGGCTTCATCGCCTTGACCGTCGCGGCAGTTCCCACCGGCATAAACGCGGGCGTACGGATCTCGCCCCGCAGCATGGTGATCGCACCGGTACGCGCCGATCCGTCGGTGGCATGGATATCGAACTGGAAGCGGGTCATTGGCCGCGCTCCCTAGCGGCTCGCGAACGCCGCCGCTACAGGCCAGCCACATGATCGAACCCTGGGTTTATCTGGCCCTCACCGCCACTGCCGTGCTGACCGGCTTCATCGATGCCATCGCCGGCGGCGGCGGGCTGATCATGATGCCGGCGTTGCTGTCGGCCGGCGTGCCGCCGATCAATGCACTGGCTACCAACAAGCTGCAGTCGATGTTCGGCACTTCCGTCGCCTGCTCCAACTATGCCCGCAAGGGCCTGGTCGACTGGCGCGCCAATGTCCTGACTGTCCTTTTGGTGTTCGCCGGGGCGACGCTGGGAGTCGTCGTGGTCCAGACGATCGACACCAAGGCTTTGTCGCTGATCATTCCGCTGCTGCTGATGGCGGTGGCTTTCTACGTCCTCATTAGCCCGCGGATGAGCGACGAGGATGCCCACCAGCGAATCAGCGCGCGAGGCTATGCCCCGGTCGGAGCGGCAATCGGCGGTTATGACGGCTTCTTCGGGCCCGGCACGGGCAGCTTCTTCACCGCCACGCTGGTCGGCCTGCGCGGGATTGGCCTCACCCGTGCTACCGCACTGACCAAGCTGTTCAACCTCACCAGCAATGTCGCTTCGGTCATTTTCTTCGCGATTGGCGGCAAGATGTACTGGCTGCTGGGTTTGTGCATGGCCGCCGGCGCCATGGCGGGCGGCTGGATAGGCAGCCACACGGCGATGCGCTTCGGCGCACGGCTGATCCGTCCGCTGCTGGTCCTGCTGTCGCTTGGCCTGACCGCGCGCCTGTTGTGGAGCTACTTTGCGGCCTAACGGTTTTTCCGGATGGTTCTGGTCCGAGTCTGGCCGCATTCCCTCCCTATTCGGCACGAAGGTGTTTTAGGACACGCCAACAACAGAGGATCAGCCGGGTGCAAGACAAGTCGCGTTTCGCCTTCATCGTCGGCGCCCCGCGTTGCGGGACAACCACGCTTGCGAGCTTTCTACAGCAACATCCCGATGTCTGCTTTTCGGCGGTCAAGGAACCGCACTTCTTCACCCAACATGATTTAGGCGGGGAAAGCGACGCAGACGTTCACAAGCTTGTCGAGCAGGAATATCTGGAGCGCTTCTTCGGGCAGTGTCCCGGGACCGAAAAGCTTCGTGCCGAAGGCTCGGTTACCTATCTCTACGCCCCCCAGAACATGGCGCCGATCCTGAAACTGTGGCCGGATGCGAAGTTCGTCATCGCGCTGCGCGATCCGCTGGCGATGCTGCCCTCGCTCCATTCCCGCCTGCTGGTTACCGGCGATGAGACGATCCGCGATTTCCCGAATGCCTGGGCCAAGGTCGAAGAGCGCGCGCAAGGCCGCTCGATACCCAAGCAGGCGATCGATCCCCGCTGGTTACGTTACGACGAGGCTGGCAAGCTTGGCAGCCGGGTTGAGGCCTTTCTAGCTACGGTCGGGCGTGAGAGGTGCCACATCGTGCTGTTCGACGACCTCAAGGCCGACGCCAAGGGCACCTACCGCGACCTGTGCCGCTTCCTTGGGATCGAGCCCTGGGAGGGTACAAATTTCAAGGCGCAGCGGATCAACAAGACCATCCGCATCGGCTGGCTGCAACGCCTCCTCAAGCGCCCGCCAAAAGCCGTCCGCGCCGCGCTCGCCGGGGAAAAGTTTCACAGGCGCGAGAAGGAGGTGGGCTCGACGGACAGCAAGACGCTCACAACAATCTTCGCTGTCCGCAAACGGCTGCTCGATTGGAACAAGGTTCCCGCCAGGCGCGAGCCGCTGGATCCGCTGGTTCGCCAGCAGATCATCGACAGGTTACGCGACGATGTGATCCTGCTGTCCCGCGTAATCGATCGCGACCTCAGTCATTGGCTGGGCGGCGTACCCGAAGCGAAACCTCGCAAGAAGGTCGTGAACGCCTAGGACGGCAGCAGCAAGCTCCCGTCGCCATAGCTATAGAAGCGGTAATTATGGGCGATCGCATGGGCATAAGCTGTCTTCATGGTCTCCAGCCCCATTAGCGCCGATACAAGCATAAACAGCGTTGATCGAGGCAAGTGAAAATTGGTCATTAGCCCGTCGATCGCCTTGAAGCGGTAGCCGGGGGTGATGAAGATGGCTGTATCGCCCTCGAATGGCTGGATCCGGCCATCCTCGCCGGCTGCACTCTCAATCAGGCGCAACGAGGTGGTCCCCACGGCGATTAGACGGCCACCTGCGTCCCGCGCAGCATTCAAGCGGTCGGCGGTCGGTTGTTCGATCCGGCCCCATTCGCTGTGCATCCGATGGCCGGCGGTATCTTCCGCCTTCACTGGCAGGAAGGTCCCCGCGCCGACATGCAAGGTGAGTGTCTCGCGCTTGATCCCCCGATCGTCGAGCGCCGCGATCAGCCGGTCGGTGAAATGGAGTGCTGCGGTCGGCGCAGCGACGGCGCCCGATTCCCGGGCGAACATCGTCTGATAGTCCTCCCGATCGGACTCGTCGGTGGCGCGCTTGCCGGCGATATAGGGCGGCAAAGGCATTTCCCCCGCTCGTTCGAGTAGCAACTCGACCGGCTCGTCCCCATGGAAGTGAAGGAGGACCGCGCCTTCCGCATCGCGCTCGATCGCGCTGGCCTTCACGCCATTGCCAAACTCGATGACATCGCCGTCGCGAACCCGTTTGGCGTTGCGAACGAACGCCCACCAACTCCTCAGATCCTCGCGCTTGTGCAGCGTTGCCCCGACGCTGGCCTCACCGCGCCGGCCTTCCAGCTGCGCTGGGATGACACGCGTGTCATTGAACACCAGCACATCGCCCGGCCGCAGTATATCAGGCAGTTCGAGCACGCCCCGGTCGGACAGGACAGTTCCTTCGACGAGCAGCAGGCGCGCGGCGTCGCGCGGGCGCGCGGGGCGAAGGGCGATGCGGTC
>DATJKE010000177.1:0-4235 GCA_035491735.1 Sphingomicrobium sp. | reverse complement strand
CCACTTCCCCGCGTCCAAGGCGGCAACGCTGATCGGGGCCACGCAAATGTTCGGCATGGCCGGCGGCTCGGCCGGCCAATTTGCCGTCGGGCCGGCCATCTCCGGCGGCCTGGCCTGGGACCAGTTCTGGTGGTTCATGGGCCTCGCCGGAATTCCGATCGCCGTGCTGCTGTTCCTCTACATTCCGCGGCAGGAAGCCAAGCCTGCACAGCCTGGCGCGCAATCGAATTGGCTCAAGAGCGCCGGCACCGCCATGTGGGCGGTATTCCGCAACCCCCAGTCGATTATCTGCGGGCTCATCTCCGGCCTGCTGTTCATCCCGACCACCATCTTCGACATGGTGTGGGGTGTGCGCTTCCTCCAGGAAGGCCATGGCATGCCCTATGACGTCGCCGTCCTGCGGTCGGCGGCGGTGCCGTTCGGCTGGATCATCGGTTGCCCGCTGCTTGGCTGGATTTCCGACCGAATTGGCCGCCGCAAGCCGGTCATCGCCATCGCCGCCGCCGCGCTCCTCGGCGCCATGGCCCTCGGCCTCTACGGACCGCCGGGCCTACTTCCGCCCTACACCATCGCCCTCATGGCTGGAATCGCCTCGGGCGCCGCAATGATTCCCTATACGGTGATCAAGGAAGCCAACCGGCCGGAACATAGCGGTACTGCCACCGGGGTCATCAACTTCATCAATTTCTCCTTCTCGGCCTTGCTCGGCCCGATCTTCGCGGCGCGGCTGATGCACATCAGCGGCGGCGGTGACCGCGAGCTTGGCGACTATCAGGCGACCTTCATGCCGATGCTGTTTGGCATCGCGCTCGCCATCCTGCTGACCTTCCTGTTGCGCGAAACCGGTCCCAAGGCACGGGGGACCAAGGAAGCCCCGACACTTGGCGCGGGGTTGCCCGCCCAATGAAATCTCAACGGAGGACGTCATGTCGACCTTGATCATGGAGCCTGAGCACAAGTCGGCAACCGGCAAGCAGGGCGCGTTCAAGCCGGGCCTGTGGACCAAGGAAATCAACGTCCGCAACTTCATCCAGCTCAATTACGAGCCCTATTATGGCGACGAGAGCTTTCTCGCCGGCCCGACCAAGCGGACCACGGCACTCTGGAAGAAGCTGACCGACCTGTTCGTCGAGGAACGCAAGAAGGGCGTGCTCGACATCTCGCAGATCCCGAGCACCATCACGGCGCATGAACCGGGTTACATCGACAAGAAGAATGAGGTGATCGTCGGCCTGCAGACCGAAGCGCCGCTGAAGCGCGCGATCATGCCCAATGGCGGCCTGAAAATGGTCCTCACGTCGCTCGAAACCTATGGCTACAAGCCGGACCCGGTGATGGTCGAAACCTTCACCAAATATCGCAAGACTCACAATAACGGCGTGTTCGACGCCTACACCAACGATGTCCGCAAGTGCCGCAGTTCGCATGTGCTGACCGGCCTGCCCGACGCCTATGGCCGCGGCCGGATCATCGGCGACTATCGGCGTGTCGCGCTCTACGGGGTCGACCGGCTGATCGAAGTGAAGCAGCGGGAAAAGGCTGCGCTCGACGACGAATGGTCGACCGATGCCATCATCCGCGACCGCGAAGAATTGAGCGAGCAGATCCGCGCGCTGGGCGAGCTCAAGGAAATGGCGGCCAAATATGGCTTCGATATCAGCGGGCCGGCGACCACCGCCAAGGAAGCGGTCCAATGGCTCTACTTTGGCTATCTCGCCAGCGTGAAGGAACAGAATGGGGCGGCCATGTCGCTCGGCCGCGTGTCGACCTTCCTCGACGTTTATTTCGAACGCGACGTCGCCAATGGCACCCTGACCGAAAGCCAGGCGCAGGAGATTGTCGACGATTTCGTCATCAAGCTCAGGATCGTCCGCTTCCTTCGGACTCCGGAATATGACGATCTCTTTTCGGGCGACCCGACCTGGGTGACGGAATCGATTGCAGGCATGGGCGACGACGGCCGCCCGCTGGTGACCAGGACCAGCTTCCGCTTCCTGCAGACACTCTACAATCTCGGTCCCGCCCCCGAACCGAACCTGACCATCTGGTACTCCCCGCAATTGCCGGAAGGTTTCCGCCGCTTCGCCTCAAAGGTCGCGATCGACACCAGTTCGATCCAGTTCGAAAGCGACGAAATCATGCGCATGGCATGGGGCGACGATGGCGCGATCGCCTGCTGCGTCTCGCCGATGGCGATGGGCAAGCAGATGCAGTTCTTCGGCGCCCGCGCCAACCTCGCCAAGGTGCTGCTCTATGCGATCAACGGCGGCCGCGACGAAGTCAGCGGCAAGCAGGTCGCGCCGCCGACCGAGCCGGTGCAGGGCGACTATCTCGACTTCGATGACGTCGTCGATCGCTTCGACAAGATCATGGACTGGCTGGCGGGCACCTATGTCAGCGCGATGAACGTCATCCACTATATGCATGACAAATATGCCTATGAGCGGATCGAAATGGCGCTGCACGACTATGCGCCGGTCCGCACCATGGCGTTCGGCATCGCCGGCATGTCGGTGGTCGCCGACAGTCTTTCGGCCATCAAATATGCCAAGGTGAAGGTGAAGCGGGACGAGACCGGCCTCATCACCGATTATGAGACCGAGGGCGAATTCCCCCTGTTCGGCAACAACGACAACCGCGTCGACGGGATGGCGGCGTGGCTGGTCACAACCTTCATGGGCAAGCTGCGTAAATTCCCGACCTACCGCAACGCCCTGCACACCCAGTCGGTGCTGACGATCACTTCGAACGTCGTCTATGGCAAGGCAACCGGCAACACGCCGGACGGGCGCAGGAAAGGCGAGCCATTCGCGCCGGGCGCCAACCCGATGCATGGCCGTGACAGCCATGGGGTTCACGCATCGGCCGCATCGGTCGCCAAAATCCCCTATCGCGACGCGCAGGACGGAATTTCGCTGACGACCACGCTGGTTCCGACCGGCCTCGGCCGCAGCGAAAATGACCGCATCACCAACCTGACGTCGATCCTCGACGGCTTCTTCGGCACGACCGGCTATCACATGAACATCAACGTGCTGAACCGCGAAACGCTGATGGACGCGATGGACCATCCGGAAAAATATCCCAGCCTGACGATTCGGGTGTCCGGCTATGCGGTCAATTTCGTTCGGCTGACCCGTGAGCAGCAGATGGATGTGATCAACCGCACATTCCATGGCGAATGAGATGGCTACGGACCTGCCCGAGACCACGGTTCCGCTGGAGGCCGCCTCCCCCTTCGAGATGCGGGTCAAGCTTGGCGAGCAGGTTCCGGAGACGGACGTCCGAAGCGCGCTGAAGACGGGCGATCTGGGCTTCCTCCATAGCTATACGACCGGCTCGGCTGTCGACGGGCCCGGCATTCGTCTGGTGGCCTGGACGACCGCCTGCATGTTCCGCTGCAAATACTGTCACAATCCGGACACCTGGACCTTGCGCAACGGTATCCCCGTGCCGCTCGATCGGGCGCTCGAGGAAGTCCGCAAATATGCCTATGGGCTAAAGATCATGCACGGCGGCTTCACCCTGTCGGGTGGGGAGCCGCTGATGCAGGCCCGTTTCGCCACCCGCCTGCTTTCCGGGGTAAAGGCGATGGGTGTGCATACCGCGATCGAGACCAATGGCTTTTATGGAGAGCAGGTGTCCGACGAGGAGCTGGCCGACATCGACCTGGTCATCCTCGACATGAAGGCATTTTCGCCGGCGCAGCATCTGCGGGTAACCGGCCTCGACAATAAGGATGTGCTGGATTTCTGCCGCCGCCTGGCCGTGCTGAAGCGTCCGATGTGGCTGCGCTACGTGCTGGTTCCGGGCCTTACCGACGATCCGGAGGAGATGGAGGCCGTGGCGCGTTTCGGCGCCTCCCTCGGCGTCGTCGAGCGCGCGGAGATCCTGCCGTTCCACCAGATGGGCAAGTATAAGTGGGAACGCCTCGGCATCGAATATGAGCTCGCTCAAACCGACCCGCCGACGCTCGAAGGGGTGGCCACGGCCGTGGCGATCTTCCGAGAGGCCGGCCTCGACGCCTGCTAACGGGCGGAGTCGGCGATTCCATCTCCCTAACTCAGGTTTACCCCGAGTTTATGATCGGGCGACGCGCAGCATAATCCCGGCCATCGGCATTCGATTGCAACGACTGGGGGCTATTATGCGCAAAGTGGTCCTGGCCACATCCGCGGCGTTGATCGCCTCGCCGGCATGGGCGGCCTCTGCCGGCGGAGCGTCACCATCGGCAC
>DATJKE010000176.1:0-6412 GCA_035491735.1 Sphingomicrobium sp. | reverse complement strand
GCAACAACCCAGCTCTCACTGGCCATTGGTCCGGCCGCAGAGGCGAGCCGCTCGGCAGTGGCCTGTCTGGCGTCGAAAGCCGCGACGCCGGCTTGAGCCTCTCCGACCAGTCCAGCCAATTGGCTGGCGAGCGAAGGATCGACCGTGGTCGGCTGGACGTCGCTCGGGATCGGCAAGCGTGGATCGATTGCCTCGGCGGCACGGGGCGCGAGGCTGGGCTGAGGTCCCGCTTGCGGTGCCGAACAGGCCGCCGCCAGCAACGCAGCGAAGAAGGGAACAAGGGCGCGCATTGCGATCGGTCTAAGGGCCTGTGCCGGTCGACGCAATGCAGCCTCATTTGTCGGCAAGGGGGGTTGCGTGGGACGGTCCCTCCCCCTAATGGACGCCCCGGCACGCGCCCGTAGCTCAGCTGGATAGAGCATCAGACTACGAATCTGAGGGTCGGACGTTCGAATCGTTCCGGGCGCGCCATTTTCCCAAATACGACATTCGGCGATCGCAGCCGATCGACCTTGACGCATGCAAAACGGCCCGGGAATTGCTTCCCGGACCGTTCCTGCCCCCAGGGACAGCGAAGCTGGCATGTCGCTGCCCCTTAGCGGGTGTAGCTGTTAGCCCCGTTCCGGCTCCGGTGGAGGCGGCGGAGGCGGCGGAGGTGGCGGTGGCGGTGGACAAGCGTCCGTCGCCAGGATCACCGAACCGTCCGGACAGGTCTGCGTCGCCGGAGGCGGCGGCGGAGGTGGCGGCGGTGGCGGCGGCGGCGGAGCCCTGTAGAAATTATAGGTCAGCGTCGCCAGCAACGAATGCGACGTGAACCGGCCTACGGCGTCCACACCCTGGCCAAGGCTTTCATTGATCCGGTGAGGATGGAAGTAACGATACTTCAGGCCGAGATCGACGTTGTCGTTGAGCGCATAGCGAGCTCCAGCGACGAGTTGCCAAGCGAATCCGCCTTCCTTGAAGGAATCATCAGTGGATTCGGCGTCGTCCACATTAAACTTGCCCCAGGCGAAACCGGCGCCCGGTCCGGCATAGAAGCTGAACCCGTTCTCGTCGCCCAGATCCAGCAACAGGTTCGTCATGATGGCGGTGTAGCTTGTGTGCCCGTCGGCATCGACCGTACAATCGACTTCGCAGGAACCACCAAACTCATATTCGTCATGGGCTGCCCGCTTGTAGGACAGGTCCAGTTCGGCGCGGACGATGCCGGCGTCGTAGCCGAAGATCACGCCGACATCGTAACCGAGCTTGTGGTCGACCTTGGCAAAATCGAACTCGCCTTCCGTGGTATCGAGGTCGAAATCCGTGTCGTTGGCCCACATCGGCCCAAGTTCAACGCCCAAATAAAGTGTCCTATCGCGAGCAACCGCCGGGGTGGCGATCATCGCGGATGCCAGCAAAGCTGCGGCACAAGCTCGACGTATCATGATTATCCCCCGTTTTTCGTGACGAACCCGGATTATTTAACAGAGTTAAACTCTGATCGCTAGAGCAGGCATGAATGGTTCAAATATATGAAATTTCCGGGACAATCTGGCCCGGGTCAGCAGGACTGCAAAATTGAAGTCTTTGGCGTCAGGCGCTGATCGCGACGGCCGTGACGGCGGCGCCGCTCTCGATCGCACGGCGGGCAAAATCCTGGGCCAATTTGCTATGCCATTCGCGGGCCTGGGGGGTCACGGCGCGATGGGCGGCCGTTCGCTCTTCTGCTGCTCGACGCAGATAAAAACGCTGGTTCGACTCCACTAGTCGCCTCCCCCGACCAACACTTCGGCAGCGGCAACCTTGCGCGCAAAAAGTAAAGTGATGGTTAATATCCACAGGGGGTTGTCAGTCCCTATCTGGCACAAGGGTTTCTCCCGTGATGACACCCTTTGCGAATCGCCTTATCGTTGAAACCTAACGACTCGTCGCACGTTCGAGCCTTAAAAGGAGGATGAACGGCCATGCTGAGTTCGAATGTAACAGGCTTCGATCCTGCTCGCCGCGGCTATCATGCCGTGTACCGCGATAACGAAGTGAACCATTGCCCGGGATGCGGACGCACCCATTGGTACGTCGGCCGGACCCTTGCCGAGTGCGGGTTCTGCGCAACTGCGCTGCCGTTGAACGAAAGCTTTCGTCAGCCGGCGACCGCCGTCATCATCACCCGCTCGCGTCCGTATAGTCCTTCGGCCTTCGCGGCTTAGCCGCGGGGCTCTGGCGCGCGTCCAGCGAGCGGGGTGGGCGCGCGCCAACCGTTTGACCGCCAGCCATTTGAATGGCGCCCTCGCTGGGATTATATTGCGGACATGAAACGCTTCCTCGCCCCGTTGCTTGCTGCGGCAATCGTCGCAGTTCCTGTGCCCGCCATCGCTGCCGCCGGCAATTTCACGCTCGTCAACAAGACTGGAGCGGAGATCAGCTCGCTGCAGATCCGCCGCGTTGGAACCAACGCCTGGCAATCGCTGGGCGGCAACCCCGCGAACGGCTCAAGGGTCGCCGTTGCCTTTGCCAACCCCGACTGCGCGTTCGATATCAAGGCGACCTTGGCAGGCGGCCAATCGGCCACCTTCAGCGGGGTCAATCTGTGTGATGTGACGACGGTAACGTTGAACCGCGGTCCGAGCGGAGATGTCTGGGTCGATTACGACTGACATTTGACCGCGCCGCGTGACGCGGGGACAATTTAACTGCCACGGAACTGGCGGGCTGGGGCCTGACGCTGTCGAGCAGCTTGGCCCCGGCGATGAATGGCACGCCGAGGCAGGCGGCAGCCAACAAAACGCCTCCATTGCCGGGATAATTCTGCATGTAGTGAACGCCGCGCTCGACCGCTCCGACGGCGATCGCGTAGGTGACAAGATAGGCCTCAAGGCGCGTCTTGATGACAAACAGTCGGCCGATCTTGCGAAGCTTCGTCATGGTAAACCCAACGTCACTCGAATGGCGGCGTTCCGCCGTTTCCCGATTAAGGACAGTGGTTAAACGCCCTTTAACGATTCATCGGTAACCGAGAAATTGAGTCGGGTCGAATGGCTTTCTGCCGGCTGTCCCAAAACGGACTAGTCGAGCTCCGCCAGGTCCAGGGCGTCGAGCAAGGCTGCGCGAGCGCGCTCGATTTCGCCAACCAGGGCGGGGAACTGAATTTCGGCAGATGCGATTTCGGCCGGCCACGTCGAACCGATCACCTCGGCCAGTCTATCCAGCCTGGCTTCATCGACCAGGAAGCGCGGGTCGACTTGTGTCGGGTCACATTGGACGCGCAGCCTCAGGCAGGCGGGCCCGCCGCCATTGGCCATCGACTGACGGACGTCGACGAAGTTGACTCGGCGGATGGCGCCGTTGGAGGCCAGGTGACGCTCGATCCAAGATGCAACCGAGGGTGTGTCGCGGCATTCGGTCGGCGCAACCAGCGTCATCGCTCCGTCGGGCGGGGTCACCAATTGCGCGTTGAACAAATAGCTCTTTACGGCATCGGCCAGCGGCACTTCGGCATCAGGCACCTCGACCAGTTCGAAACCCGGCACCTTTGAAGCAAGCTCGGCGACCAGCTGGTGGCGATCGGCGAATGCCTTCTCATGAGAGAACAGCACCGGCCCGTTGGCCACGGCGACCACGTCATTGTGGAACGCGCCGGCGGCGATGGCTTCCTCGCTTTGGGCAGCAAACAGCGTACGGGCCGGGTCAAGCCGGTGCAGGCGGGCGATGGCTTTCGATGCCTCTATATTCTGGCGGGCCGGGAAGGGGCCGCCCGTTACGCCATAGACGAACACCTCGACGCCCGGTTCGCCATGAGAAGGCGCCAGCCGCATATGGTTGGCCGCGCCTTCATCGCCAAAAGCAGCAGGAACGGGGCCATGGACGGCGAATCCATCCCCGGAAAATGCCAGCCTCAGCTGAGCCAGCGTGGCCGGCCATTCATGGCTGCGATGGGGCATTGTCTTCAGATTGGCGACCGTCAGGTGGCATTTGCCGTCGATGGTGTCCGGTGACGGGCTAACCGTGGCGGCGTTGGCCGCCCACATCGACGATGCGCTCATCGCATTGGCGGCGATATGATGCTCGGCTTCGCTGATCGTCGTGCCGAGTTCGGCGAGCCAGGCGCGTCCCGGCCGCGGCTGCGGTACGAAGATGCCCTGCACCAAGCCGAGCCTGATGTTCGAGCGCATCTTGTCGATGCCTTGAAGTGCTGCCGCGCGCGGTTGCGACACATGGCCGGCGTTGCGGGCGGATGCGAGATTGCCGAGGCTGAGCCCGGCATAATTATGGCTCGGCCCGACGATGCCGTCGAAATTAATCTCGCGGATCACCGCGTTACCGCCAACACGAGATCGCCCGGACCGATCCCAAGCATCTCCATCGCTTCGGCATCGATCACCAGCTCGCCATTGTCGCTGCGTGTCGCATGGCTGTAGCAGGCAACGAAATCATGCATCACGCCGGTGGCCAGCATCATCGTATGGCCGCCGCCGCCGTTGGTTCCGGCCACGCGCAGCCATTCGCCTTCGACCAGCGTTTTGATTTTGTCGGTCCGGGCCGTGACGGTCGGTCCTCCGTCGAAAATGTCGATATATCCGTCCCAATCGAAATTCTCGTTCTCGAGCATTTTCAGCGCCGCCCGGCCGGTCGGATGGGGCTGGCCGATCACTGCCTTGGCGCTTTCCGGCAGCATCGCCACATAGATTGGCGACTTGGGAAACAAGTCGGCGATGAATTGCGTGCCGTGAACCGCGTTGAATTCGTCTGCTTCAGGGAAAGTCATGCCGAAAAAACGGCCCCCGAGCGCATCCCAGAAGGGCGAGTGGCCGGCCTGGTCCATCACGCCGCGCAGTTCGGCGAGCACGGAATCCCCGAACCGCGGACGATGCTGCTTGATGAACAGATAGCGGGAGCGGGCAAGCAACATGCCGAGGCCACCCGCCCGTTCCTGCGGATGAAGGAACAAGCCACCGACTTCGCTAAAGCCCTCCAGGTCCGTCGTGAGGTTGAGCGTCTGGTTCCGGAAGATCCGCCCCAGTTCCTCGCTCTTCTGGGTGAGCGTCGAGATGAGGTAGCTGTAGAAAGGGCGGTCGGTGCCGACCGCGCCGAAGATCTGGCAGGTGCCGCGAATTGCGCCGGTTCTGAAATCCTCCAGCATGAAGACATAAAGGTCTTCCGACTGGTTCTCGCCGACGCGTTTGAACCCCGCCTCGGATCGCTCAAGCTTGGCCTCCAGCGTCGCCTTCTCGGCGGGCAGGTTGGTGAAGCCGCCACCGGTCAGCTTGGCGAGGTCGTAAAAAGCGCGGAAGTCGCTTGGTCCGGCGGCGCGAATGCGAAAGCTCATGCGCCGTCCGCCAGTCGGAGGATGGTCAGGGCCGACAGCGCGGCGCGCTCGGCAAGGCTGTCGACAATCAGATATTCCTCCATCGAATGAATGCTTCCGCCGCGCACACCCATGGTGTCGATCACCGGCACTCCGCAGGCGGCGATATTATTGCCATCGCATACGCCGCCGGTCGACTTCCAGCCGATCGGCTGGCCAAGGTCGGCACCGGCCTGCTTGACCAGGTTGAACAGGCCCTCCGTCTCGGGAGTCATCGGTTTGGGCGGGCGGGCGAAATGTCCGTGTGCGCTGATCCGGACATCATGTTCGCCTGCCACCGCGGCAACGGTGGCGTCGATCAGCTGTTGCGCCCGCGCCTGGTCGTCCAGGGTCTCCGGCCGCAGATTGACCCGCAGCACGGCGAGGTCCGGGACGACATTGTTGGGGGATCCCCCGTCGATCTTGGCCGGATTGATATTCAGGCCCGGGCCCACCGCCGCCTTCAGCCGAAGCGCGAGGTCGGCCGCCGCGATCAGCGCGTTGCGGCCTTCCTCGGGGTTGCGGCCGGCGTGGGCCGAGCGGCCGTGAACGGTGAAGGAGAAATTACCGCTGCCGGGCCGCGCTCCCGCCAGCGTTCCATCGGGAAGTGCTGACGGCTCGTAGGTCAATGCCGCCCGCTTGCCGCGAGCGGCTTCGGCGATCAGCACGGCCGAGCCCAGCGAGCCGACCTCCTCGTCCGAATTGATGATTACCTCATAGCCGATCACGCTTGCCGCCGAACTGGCCTCGACCGCCTTCAGTGCCGCCAGCATGACGGCGATCCCGCCCTTCATGTCGGCGACGCCCGGGCCGCCGAGAACCTTGCCGGGCTCGAGCCAGGTCAGCGACTGGAACGGATGTTCCACGCCGAACACCGTATCCATATGGCCGGTGAGCAGCAGCTGGACCGGCGCGTCCGGCCGGACCATCAAATGCAAATTCTTGCCGTGCGGAACTTCGACGCGTTTGCCGGACGCATCGATCGCCTCGACCGGAGCGGGCTCTCGCATCGCAAGCGCGCCTGGCAGGACGGCGAAGGCGTCCGCCAGCCGGGCGCCGACAGTCGCCAGCCCTGCCAGGTTGCGTGAT
>DATJKE010000175.1:0-3802 GCA_035491735.1 Sphingomicrobium sp. | reverse complement strand
ATATAGCCCGTATTGCCGACGCGTTCGCCCGGAAACGTTTCCGTGCCCGGATCGAGATAGGACCGCTTTTGGATGATGACGCGCGTGCGGGTACGTCCGTCCTCGTCGCGGGTCACGACCACCGTCCGGTCGCGGTTGTAGGTGACGGTGCCCTTTTTCTTGGTCTGGTTTGTCTGAGCATCCGCGGATGCAGCCACGAGAGCTAAAGCTCCGGCCAGGGCAATCGCGGCGGCGGCGAATTTCAAGCGCATGGTTGGTCCTCGGGGGCTCTCACGTCGCAATGCAGCTTAACGACCTTCAGTTCAGTACAACAGGCCTGAATCACGAACAATTGTCCATGATATATATCAAAAGGCCCCGCCGGTGAGAGCGGGGCCGTTCTTTTGAGGCCGTTCCAGCACGGCACGTTGGTTCAGCTACCGTAGTTTTTCGCCAGATAGTCGGCGATCACTTTGGCATCGGCGTCGTCGATTGGTGCTCCAAGGGCCTTGATCATTTTGGTAACCGCTGCGCTCCAACCCGCCGCATTAAGAAAGGGCGAGTTCATTGGGATATAGGCGAGGGTATGGCAGGCTTGGCAATTGGCCTCCACTTTGTCGACGCCGGGTGCCTGCTTCAGCTTGATCACCTGCTCGGCGGCGAATGCCGGCGACGCGATGAGAGCGGCGACAAGTGCGATGACGAATTTATACATGGTGCTCTCCTCACGCCACCAGCGTAATGTTTTGCATGACGTTGTTGTGATAGCCGGCCGGATTGAAAATCAGTTCGGATACCTGACTCTGGCCGAGCTTGTTGGTGGCGTTGACCGTCACCGTGTTGTTGCCTTTCTTGGCCGCGAACTCGAAGCTCCACGGCCGGAACGCGAAGCGGCCTAGATCCTGGCCCAAAGTTGCCGAGCCCCAGGTCTTGCCGCCATCGGTCGAGATTTGCACCGTGCGGATGCCATAGCCGCCGTCCCAGGCCATGCCGCTGACTGTGACCTTGCCGGCTTTCACTTTGTCGCCGTTGCGGTGGCTGGTGATCAGCGAATTGACCACCATTTCGGTGATCGGGGTGCTTGCCGCGTTTTCCTGGCTGATAAAGCGATCCCTGACCGGGAATTTCCCGACTGGAATGCGGTAGGCCGGATTCATCCAGAAGTTTGATTCGGGCTTGGTCAGCGCGTTGATCGCGATGACGTGCTTCATCCAATAGGTGCCGGTCCAGCCAGGCACGATGATGCGCGCCGGGAATCCGTTGAAATGCGGCAGAGGTGCGCCGTTCATCTCGTAGGCGACGATTGTCGACTCATCGATCGCCTTCCAAACCGGGATGCTCTTGATGAAGTCCGGCGTCTTGTCGACCGCGGGGCCATCGGCGCCATTGAATACGATTTCGATTGCCTCTTTTTTCAGCCCGGCCTTGTCGAGCACGTCCTTGAGTCGGGCGCCTTTCCAGCGCGCGCAACCCATAGCGCCGTAACCCCACTCCACGCCTTGCACGTGCGGCTTCGACAACCCACGCCGGTTGCCGGAGCACTGATTGACGGCGACCACTTCGACGGCCGGCATCTTTTTCAGATCGTCCAGCGTGACTTCGGCACGACCGTTGGCGCCGTCGCCGCCGACTGCAATCTTGTAACCTTCGGCTTTGATATTCGGGATATCCGCCAGGTGATAGCGAACATAGAATTGGTCGTTCGGCGTGATCGGCGTCCGCAGATATTCTATCGGCGCTTCGTAATTCGGCGGTCGGTCGGAAAGCTGGATCAATGGCTTTTTACCCGGCAGCGTCCCCATCGTCGCGTAACTTGCGACGCCTTCCGGCACACCCGGCGTAAGACTTACCCCAGCAGCTTCGGCGAGCCGGCCGAAGCCACCGACCGCGGCCGCGCTCGCCGCAGCCGTCGCCCCGAGGAAATGTCGCCGATTTATGTGTGACATGCGTTTCTCCCTTGCCGCTCGCGGCGGCTCTTGGATTTCATGACCCTCGTCATGAAATCGCAGTCGAGAAGAAACGGATGGCGGATCGGATTTATTCCAATGTCAGCCAAGGCAGGGTGGGGCACCAATATTGGCCTCGCGCAGGCGGCGGTCGATGCGCGCAGGGTCGGAACCGATCCGAGTTTGCTGCTCGGCGGCTTCCGCGATGATGACAAAGCGCCAGGTCGGCATTCCATGCGCTACCAGCTCATAGGCGAGATCCCCGGCGGTCCAGCTGCGCCGGCTGGTGCCGGCGAGTGCCGGGGCGTTCGATCCAATCGGCCAAGCCTGCAGGTCAAGACGGCAACCGTGAGGTCCGCGATAGGTCGCGGTAAACAAGGGGACTCTCCCTGGATCGATGGCCAGACCGATGAGCTTCAATCCAGCTGTATCGAGCCGGGGAATGGTCGTTCCCGCCGGGAGCGAGGCAAGCGTGATCGCTGTTGGTCCTTCGGCGGCGGTGCTGGCTTCATGATCGAAGAGCAACTCGCTCCTTGCCAGCAGCCCGATGGCAATGGCTACGGCTATACAGGCTGCGGCTGCACCAACCAGCCACCGGGCCCGTTGTTTCTTACGTGGAAGCGATATTTCAGGCGATACTTCAGCCAGTTCGCCTATCGATGCCTTGAGCCTGGCCAGCGTTGCGTAGGCGCGTGCGAGATCGCGATCAACGGCAAGCCGTGCAGCAATTGCCGCACGATCCTGCGGCGCCAGTTCGCCATCGACCAGCGCGTTGAGCAGCAAAAGATCTTTATTGTTCAACTCAGTACCCATGGCTCGACTTCAATGGCCTGATGCTGCTGCTCTCGATCACCGCGAGCAAGGCGTTACGCGCACGGGCGATGCGGCTCATAATCGTCCCAACCGGAACGTTCAGCAATTCGGCGGCCTCGCCGTAGCTGAAGCCGGCTATGTCGATCAAGGAGATTATTTCGCGATGTGTCGGGGGGAGGACCGCAAGACCTTGCTCCACAGTGATTTTGGCGATGCGGGCGTCGTCGAAGCCCCAGAGATCGATGCCTGCAAAATCGTCCGGAATGGGCTGTCGCTTGCGGCGGAGCTCGTCGAGCGCGGCATTGCGGACGATGCGGAACATCCAGGCGCGGTAGGCCGGTGCATCGCTCGGAACCCGACGAGCGGCGAGCGCCCGGGTCGCCGCCTCCTGCACGAGGTCGCGGGCAGCGTCAGCATTGCCCAGCATAGTGCGGGCAAATGCGTAAAGCCGCGGGAGCAGTGCGGTAAGACCGTCGTGCTGCGCGTGCCCCACGTGAAACCCCCGGTCGCGTCGGTTCGCCTACTATCGGTCGCAGACCCATCCAAGGCAACGGAGAACGGACGCCATACGACAATCCCCCGGGCCTGTGGGTGAGAAACTCTCTTCGGCCAATTGGTCACATGGTGGAAGAAATTTGTGCCAGCTAGCGTTAAATTAGAAGAAGCGCCCTGTCCAAGGGCCTGACTTTAGGGGGTGACGATCATGACTGGGCAGAGAGAGCGTTCACTTGAGGAGCTTTATCGCGACGATCCGGAACGGGCCGACGCCCTGGTTTTCGGACGTGTGACGGAGCCAAGTCGACGCGGTTTTCTCAACGGCGCCGGGCTTGCCGCTATGGGTGCCGCCGTCGGCGGTGCGATTCCGTTTGCGGCCAATATGCCGAGCGGGCTCATCCCGGCGGCTATGGCGCAAGGTGCAGCCCCTAGCGCACCGCCGGCAGCGCCTGCCAAGAAGGGGCCGACTTACCTCAGCTTCCCTGGAAAGAGCGACAAGCTGGTGGTGATCGGCGAGCGCCCGCTGGTGGCGGAGACGCCCGAACATCTGCTCGACGACGACACCACGC
>DATJKE010000174.1:0-7468 GCA_035491735.1 Sphingomicrobium sp. | reverse complement strand
TCTGCTTCCAGTCGACGATGATGCCCCTGCCCTGGACCAGCGGCCGAAGCGGGGCCAGCGTCGCGCCGACCTTGTCCGGTTTGTCGACCTGCACCTCGACCATCCCGACCTGGTCGCCGAGCATCAGCAACGTCTGCGCGTCCTGCATCGGCATGACGACGAACGCCTCATCATATTGATAGATTCCGACTTCGAAAATCGCCCCGACCGTATAGGTGACTATCCTCGGGACTGTCCCGACCGGGGTGGACCGCCCGTCCGGGCTGATCAGCGATATTTCCGACCCCGGATAAGCCCCCAAGGCTTCCGCTAGTCGCGCGCCGATCGCGACCCGTCCGCTGCCCGGCGCGATTGACTTGAGGTCGCCGGATATAATCTTGCCGTTGAGCACCGGGTTGGTGCGGATGTCCTGGACGGTGTTGCCGCGGACCAGCACGCCTTCGACCCGGCCATTGGCCGAGGCCATCAGCGGCGCCTCGATCAGGGGCTTGGCCGACTGCACCCCCGGAGTCTTGCTGGCGGCATCGGCAATCTGCTGCCAGTTGGAAAGCCGCCCGTCATAGCCCTGGATAATGGCGTGGCCATTGAGGCCGACGACTTTGTCGAACAGCTCGGCGCGGAACCCGTTCATCACGCTCATCACGATGATTAGGGCGGCGACGCCCAGCGCGACCGCGCCGACCGAAAATCCCGCTACGACGAAAACGAACCGCTCGCCTTTGACCGGGACCAGGTAGCGCTTTGCGATCATCTTCTCATAAGCGTTGAGAATCATGCGGTTAAGCACTCCAGTGCAGTTTCCATCGAAAGCTCCTGCTTGTCACCGGTTGCGCGGTTCTTGAGCTCGACCAGGCCTTGCGCCAAGCCGCGCGGGCCGATGATCAGTTGCCAGGGCAGGCCGATCAGATCCATGCCGCCGAGTTTCACTCCGCCACGTTCGTCGCGATCGTCGTAGAGCACCTCGACGCCCGCCGCGGTCAATTGCGCATAAATCCTTTCAGCCGCCGCGATCGAAGCCTCGTCATCGCCCCGCATGGTCACCAGCCCGACCTTCCACGGCGCGACCGCTTCCGGCCAGACGATGCCATTGTCATCATGACTGGCTTCGATGATTGCGCCTACAAGGCGCGACACGCCGACGCCATAGCTGCCCATTTCCGGATAAACCATCGATCCGTCGGGACCGGACACTTTCAGCCCCATCGACGCCGAATATTTGGTGCCGAAATAGAAAATGTGCCCGACCTCGATGCCGCGGCCCTGCCGTTGGCGATCCGCTGCAACCTCGCTCCAGCGTGCCGGGTCATGTGTCTCGTCGGTCGCCGAGTAGGTCGAGCTCACCTGGTTGAACAGAGCTTCAAGCCCCGCTCCATCCTCATAGGAGAGCCCGGCCTGCGCCCAATCGAACTCCTCGAACGCCGCATCATAAAAAACCTCACTCTCGCCGGTCGGGGCGAGGACGATGAATTCATGGCTGAGGTCGCCGCCGATCGGGCCCGATGCGGCCTTCATCGGCACGGCTCGGATCCCCATCCGCTGGAAGGTCCGCAAATAGGCCAGCAGCTGCTTGTAATAGCTCTGGCGGGCGCCTGCCTCGTCCATGTCGAACGAATAGGCGTCTTTCATCAGGAACTCGCGGCCGCGCATTACGCCGAACCGCGGCCGGACCTCGTCACGGAACTTCCACTGAATGTGGTAGAGGGTGCGCGGCAGGTCGCGGTAGCTCCTGGCGCCCTCCTTGAAGATGTCGGTGATCATCTCCTCGTTGGTCGGGCCGTAGAGCATCTCCCGGTCGTGCCGATCCTTGATGCGCAGCATTTCCGGGCCATAGGCATCGTAGCGGCCTGACTGACGCCACAGGTCGGCCGACTGGAGCGTCGGCATCAGCATTTCGATCGCCCCCGCTCGGTCCTGCTCCTCGCGCACGATCTGCTCGATCTTCTTGAGCACCCTGAAGCCGATCGGCAGCCAGGCATAGATACCGGCGGCAGTCTGGCGCACCAGGCCGGCACGAAGCATCAGCTTGTGGCTGACGATCTGGGCATCCGAAGGGCTTTCCTTCAGGACGGGCAAGAAGTTGCGGGAGAGACGCAAGAGTAGACTTTCCGGGTTGGCGAGCAGGGATTTCGAGTTGTCCTAGTGAGCCGTCTCGCCCAAGGCAATCGCCGCGGGGGCTGTGGCACGACGGTCACAGCAGGCGCAAGAATGTGTCCCAGATGCGCGATTCGGCGTGACAAGAACCGATTACCAAGCTTAGCCATTGCCCACGGACGTGGTCGTCAGGCCGGAAGTCCGGGGAGGATGCCGACGCCGGTCAGGGGGCCGAGGCGCTTCGAAACTTCCAAGGGGGCTGACGAGCAATCGTCACGCAAGGACGCCCGGGACTAGTGCCCGGGCGTTTTTGTTTGCGCAAATTCGGCGCAGGATCAGCTCGAAAGCGCCCGCTTTTGCAAAGACCTTTGCAATGCGCCGGCCATTTTCCACACGCCGAGCATGCCCAATGCACCGGCCAAGCCGTCGGCGGTATAATGCCAGCCGAGCTGCACCGACCCCAGCCAGATCAGTGCAAAATAAAGGAAGGCCGCTTTGGCCGCGCGCGGTGCCATCGTTCTGGCGACAAGGTAGATCCACAGGCTCACGGCTACGTGAATTGACGGAACGGCGGACATCCCTGCGACCATTCCTGGCTGCCCGCTTGCCCATGATGCCCACATAGCGTCGGACTCGGCGATCGCTATCAGGGCTCCTCGAACTCGCAACGTATCGCTGAGAGCAACAAAAGTGCTGCCCCCGAACAGCCGATCGTAGAAAATTGGCCCCGCGGAGGCGAGGAGCAGCGCGGCAACCACGCCAAGCAGCAACCAGGCCAGGGAATAGGCGATCAGCGCCCGGGATTTAGCTGCCGACGGCCGCGCAATCATGACCGAAAACATGACCAGCAGCTGCACCGGCAGCCAGCAACCATAGAGCCGGTCCAAGGGGATCGCTGCCCACCAAAACATGCGATCGAGCAGCAACCACGGATCGGCGCCGAACAAATGCCGTTCCGCTGCTGCAAGCGGCCCATCGAGCCAAAAGGGCATTAGCTTCGGAATCGCATATTTGAGCGGAAGGAAGGCGCTTGCCCCGATGCCGGTCAGGATCGTCCCGAGCATGACGCCCAGCCAATTTGCCGGAGGCGCTCCCCGGCCCAGCAAAAACCGCAGCAGTCCGGCCGCGGCGACCCCAATGGCGGCAATCAAAGTATAGGTTGTGACCCAAGGGGCCGGAGTTGCGCCAATCCTCCAGGTAAAGGCCCACCATCCAAGCTCGAGCGTGGTCAGGACGGCCAGGACCGACAGCCACTCGCCATCCTTGCCCACGGCGGCCCATTCGAGCCTGGGTCGCCGGGCCCGCAGGGCTAGAGGCGCGGCAGTCGAAATCTAGGCTCTCGCAGCGACAGCGGGGCCGGCGGGAACCGGATCATGTTCGTCAGGCCATGTCGCCCGACGGCCAAGGCGCGGCGTCAGGAACAGGATCGGAAGCTTCAGGAACAAGAGCTCACGGTGAATGAAGGCATCGATGACTCCTTCCCACCAGCTCGGCTGCCGACAGCCATGGTCGGTGAGCCAGCCATCGTAGGGGGTCCAGTGACTCGGTTCGTCGACTTCGATGATCCGGAAGGTCTTCATCAAGGTCGAATCCTTGCGGACGATTGGATGACGCAGGAGGATTTCCACCTGGCGATGACCTCGCTTTTCCGTCAGCGAAATGACTCGGCACAGCCGAGCGAACTGCCGGTCGTCGCTGACAAGTTGCATCTGGTCCAACTGGTCGATCGATGACCCGAACATGATGCCGATGAACCGATCGATGTGACCGAAAGCACGATCGACGGCGATCGGCATGGTGCCACGGCGCTCGAACCAGCGGCGGAACATCATATAATGCTTCCGCTCGTCCACCCGATGCTTCTCGATCTTGGCGATGAATTCACAGTCATCCGGCCAGCGCGACCGCACAGCCTCAAGCACTCGATCGATCGCCGTGTAGCCGCGATGTTCGTTGTAAATATAAATTGACCCGAGCACGTCGAGGTATCGTCGTTGAAACCAGGCAATCATACGCTGGGGGATCCGATAAAGGCTGAAAAGCACCAGCGTAGGGCAGCGGGACGGCTCCAGCAATGATGTGACGCAATCTTTACATCGGCTGTCGAATTGCCTGCAAACGCCGATGCCAAGCGGCTGATTAGGTTTACAAGAGTGGTAGCGGAGGAGGGACTTGAACCCCCGACACGCGGATTATGATTCCGCTGCTCTAACCAGCTGAGCTACTCCGCCCCAAAAGGCCTTGCCCGAAGGGCGCGTCGCGGGCCTATAAGTAGCAACCCTGTAAGCGTCAACAAGGGGTGGAACCCGCCACCCCTCCCCTCGTTCAAGGGCGAGGAACAGGAGGCCTGTGACCCGATGGAACCGCTAACGCCGCTCGACACGCTTTGCCGCATCATCCTTCGCGCGAAGGAATATGAGGCTCAGGTTCCGACTGACTATGACGGGGGTGAGGCCCCCGAGAACGTCGACGATGAGGGAAGCGGTGAAACACTGTCCGTCCTCGATGACTCGATCAACACCAGCGTCGAGGAAGAGCTGATCGCCTCGCTCGAGGACCTGGCCGATGACCAGCAGGCAGAACTGCTCGCTTTCGCCTGGGTGGGCCAGGGCACCTATGACGCATCCGACTGGGATGAAGCGTTCGAAGCGGCCTCCGATGAAGGCAACATCGTCGAGGAGCTGATGGACATGCCGATGCTGGCTTCCGTCCTCGAGGCCGGCCTCGCCGCGTTCGATCTGAACTGCGATGGCGTAGGGGACCTCAGCTAGAGCCGCGGAACCGGTAACTGGCCAGCGTCTCCCACGGCCCGCTTCGATAGCGGTGGACCGATAGTCCGCCGATCCCCAGCGCCCTCGGCCGAAAACTTTCTTCCAACTGGTCGAACAACGCCTTCGCCCGTTTAGCCGGCACCTTGTTCTGGATTGTAATGTGCGGCCGCCAGCCGGCCGCATCCGGTGCGCACAGCAGGCCATGAAAATGGTCTGCGATCGCCTCCCTGACGGCCTCTAGCTCGTCGGATACGACTCGAAATGCCACGCCGCTCCCAAAGTTCATCAGTCCGGCAATGTTCGCCTTGGGCGCCGCCGCAGCAGCGTGCAGCGCCAACTGACGGCGGACTTCCTCGACCGCAGAAGGCGGCAAGCCCTGAAACATCGTCAAATGGACCGGCACGCGGTTGAGTTCGGCGGGATAATGGGCTCGGCGTAGCCCCTCCAGCCAGGCAAAATCGGGCGGCGCGAAGTCGGCCGTTACGATCAGCGGCCCGGCCACGCCAACCCCCTAAATCTCCACCTGGCTGCCGAGTTCCACGACCCGATTGGTCGGGAGTTTGAAGAACTCCATCGCGCTTTCCGCATTGCGCAGCATCCAGGCGAACAGCTTTTCGCGCCAGATCGCCATGCCCGGGCGGGCTGACGCGATCAGCGTCTGGCGAGCGAGAAAGAAGCTGGTGTCCATCATCTTGAACTGCGGGCCGCAACTCTTGACCTGCGCCAGGGCGGCCGGGACGTCGATTTCCTCCATGAAGCCATAGCGCAGGATGATCCGGAAGAAGCCTGCGCCATAATCGTTGGTCTCGATCCGGCGTTCGCTGACTACGAACGGAACATCCTCGATCCTGACGGTCAGCAACATCACCCGTTCGTGGAGCACCTTATTGTGCTTGAGATTGTGCAGCAGCGCATGGGGGACGCCGGTCATCGACGTGGTCATGAACACGGCGGTGCCGGGCACGCGAGCGGCGCTGGTCGCGGCCGACTTGATGAACACCTCGATCGGCAGGCTGGCCTCCGCCATGCGGTCGATCATCAGCTTGCGTCCCTTGGCCCAGGTGGTGAGGAAGGTGAAGGCGATCGCGCCGACCAGCAGCGGGAACCAGCCGCCGGCCGGGACCTTCAGCAGGTTGGCGCTGAAATAAAGGATGTCGATGGTGATGAAGATCACCAGCAGCGGGAAGGCCTTCCACGCCGGCCACTTCCACAGGCTGAAGAATACCACCGAAATCAGCACTGTATCGATCGCCATCGCGCCGGTAACCGCGATGCCATAGGCGGCGGCCAGGTTCGAAGAGGACCGGAATGTGAGCACCAGCAGGATGACCATGATCATCAAGGCCCAGTTGACGACCGGGATATAGATCTGGCCGGCAGCATGCTCGCTGGTGTGACTGATCCTGAGGCGCGGGATGAAGCCGAGCTGGATTGCCTGCTGCGTGACCGAAAATGCGCCAGAAATTACCGCCTGGCTGGCGATGATGGTTGCCATCGTCGCCAGAATGACCAGCGGAAGGCGGAATTGCTCGGGAGCCAGGAAGAAGAATGGGTTCTTGACGGTCTCGATCGCCTGGTCGGGCGGAAGAGAAAGAAGCAATGCCCCCTGCCCCATATAGTTCACCAGCAGAGCCGGCATGACGAAGTAGAGCCAACTATATTTGATCGGCCGACGGCCGAAGTGGCCCATGTCGGCATAGAGCGCCTCTGCCCCGGTGACCGCCAGGACCACGCTGCCCATCGCGATGAATGCCCGGAGCGGCTCCGAAATGTAGAATTCGATGGCATTCCATGGATTGAACATCTCGGCGAACACCGCCGGGTGCTTGACGATATGCATCCCGCCAAGCGCCGCTAGCGTCACGAAATAGACCAGCATGATCGGGCCGAACAAGAGACCGACCTTGGCCGTGCCGCGAGCCTGTATGGCGAACAATCCGACCAGAATGCCGATGGCCGTAGGAACCACGTATGGCTCAAAGCCCGCCTGGACAGTGGTCAAGCCTTCCACCGCGGACAGCACCGAGATGGCGGGCGTGATCATGCTGTCGCCGTAGAACAGTGCCGTGGCGAAGACGCCGAGCATGACGATCCCCAACGTCCATTTCTTTTTCTCGCCTTCAGCCGTGGTGCGGTTGATCAATGCCAGCAAGGCCAGGCTTCCGCCCTCGCCTTTGTTGTCGGCCCGCATGATGATCGTCACATATTTCAAAGCGACGATGATCAGCATCGACCAGAAGATGAGGCTGAGCACGCCATAGATGTGCAGCGCGTCCGGAACGAGCTGGTGGTGCCCGGCGAATGTTTCGCGAAAGGCGTAGATTGGCGAGGTGCCGATATCGCCGAACACAATACCGACCGCGCCCACCATCAGCTTGGCGAGCGATCCCTGGCCATGGCCATGTCCCTGGATCTGGTCGCCGGTGGCGATTTCTGCGGTACCGGCGGGGGTAATGCTCATACTGTTTAATCGCCCTCATGCGCTCAGGGCGCGGCGCGCCGACCTAGCACCGGCAAAAAGACGCTGCAATCGCGCCATCCCGCCGCTATAGGGCCGCAACTTTCCCTATTTGGAGCAAACTCATCATGCGCGTCGGTGTGCCGAA
>DATJKE010000173.1:0-2679 GCA_035491735.1 Sphingomicrobium sp. | reverse complement strand
GGCGACATCGTCCTGTTCGACATCGCCGAGGGCATTCCGCAGGGGAAGGCGCTCGACCTGTCGCAGTGCGGTCCGATCGAGGGCTTCGACGCCAGCATTAAAGGCACTAACGACTACGCCGACATCGCCGGCGCCGACGTGGTCATCGTCACCGCCGGCGTGCCGCGCAAGCCGGGCATGAGCCGCGACGACCTCTTGGGTATCAACCTCGGCGTGATGAAGGCGGTGGGTGAGGGCATCAAGCAGCATTGCCCCAACGCATTCGTGATCTGCATCACCAATCCGCTGGACGCGATGGTCTGGGCGCTGCGCGAATTTTCCGGCCTGCCGCACAAAAAGGTGGTCGGCATGGCCGGCGTCCTGGATTCCGCTCGCTTCGCGACCTTCCTCGCCTGGGAGTTCGGCGTCAGCGTCAAGGACGTCAACGCCTTCGTGCTCGGCGGTCACGGCGACACGATGGTGCCGGTCACAAACTACACGACGGTGTCGGGAATTCCGGTCGACGACCTGGTCAAGATGGGCCGTTCCTCCAAGGAAAGGATCGACGAGATCGTCAAGCGCACCCGCGGCGGCGGCGGCGAGATCGTCGGCCTGCTGAAGACCGGCTCGGCCTATTATGCGCCGGCCACCAGCGCGATCGCCATGGCCGAAGCCTATCTGGGCGACCAGAAGCGCATCCTGCCCTGCGCGGTCTATGTCGACGGCAAATATGGCCTCGACGGGCTCTACGTCGGCGTCCCGACCGTGATCGGCGCCAACGGCGTCGAAGAAGTGATCGAGATCGCGCTCGACGACGAGGCCAAGGGTAACTTCCAGGTCAGCGTCGATGCGGTGAAAGAACTGCTGGTAGCCTGCAAGCAGATCGACGGGTCGCTGGGCTGATGCGTCACTTTGTCGCGTTTGCACTCATCGGCTCAACGGTTGCAGCCTCCGCCCAGGCCGCCCCGTGGCTCGATGAGCGCGGACGAGTCTTGACCATGCAATTCGCCGGGGCGCCGGTCGATAAGTTCACGGCAGCCGGCCACGATGCCAGCGCCGCCGCCGCGATGTTCAAGAACCTTTGCCTGGACACAGGCCTGAACCGGGAAAGCGCCGGCAAACAGGCCGTGGCGTCGGCGTGGGGCTTCACCTATCGGCCGCTGATGGTTCCGTTCAAGCAGCCGGTCGAGCTGGGCGGGTGGGTTTCCGCGGACGCCGCGCTCAACGTCGGCTCGAACCTGTTCTTCAACAAATACAGCCAGTGCAGCCTGACGGTGGCCGTTGCCGGCCCGGCCGATATCGTCGCCAGCGAAGACGCCATGTCAAAGCTGATTGGCAGCCAGCCGTACAACGCCGGCCAAGCGTTGGACCGCAAGGGCAAGCGCAAGAAATTCTATGAAGCCGAATGGTCGATCGCCGATCCCGCAACGGGAAGCATCACTACCATTTATGTCCGTCCGATTGAAAAAACCGACGGCCAGGTTCAGTTCGCCGCGCTCCGAAAGGGCAAGAATTAAATGTCGATCCTCGTCAACAAGAACACCAAGGTCATCACCCAGGGGATGACCGGGGAGACCGGGACGTTCCATACGCAGCAAGCATTGGCCTATGGCACGCAGATGGTTGGCGGCGTCACGCCGGGAAAGGGCGGCACGACCCACATCGGCCTGCCGGTATTCAATACGGTCGAGGAAGCGGTCGAAAAGACCGGCGCAACAGCCAGCGTGATTTACGTTCCGCCGCCCTTCGCTGCCGACTCGATCTGCGAAGCGATCGACGCCGAAGTGCCACTGATCGTCGCGATCACCGAGGGCATTCCGGTGCTGGACATGGTTCGGGTCAAGCGCGCGCTCAGCGCTTCCAAGTCGCGGCTGATCGGCCCGAACTGCCCCGGCGTGCTGACGCCTGAAGAGTGCAAGATCGGCATCATGCCGGGCAATATCTTCAAGAAGGGCAGCGTCGGCGTGGTCTCGCGTTCCGGCACCTTGACCTATGAGGCGGTGTTCCAGACGACCAACGAGGGGCTCGGCCAGACCACTGCGGTCGGGATTGGCGGCGATCCGGTCAACGGCACCAACTTCATCGACGTGCTCGAGTTGTTCCTGGCTGACGACGAGACCAAGTCGATCATCATGATCGGCGAGATCGGCGGCGATGCCGAGGAACAGGCGGCGCAATTCCTCGCCGACGAGGCCAAGCGCGGGCGGCGCAAGCCCACGGTCGGTTTTATTGCCGGCCGCACCGCGCCTCCGGGCCGCCGCATGGGGCATGCCGGCGCGATCGTGTCGGGCGGCAAAGGAGACGCCGAGTCCAAAATCGCGGCGATGGAAGCGGCTGGAATCCGGGTCTCTCCGAGCCCATCTGAATTGGGTACGACCCTGAAGGAACTGCTGGGAGCTTAGTCCGGGCGATGGAATCACTGGCGATCGAGCGGGAGCAAGGACCCAGCTGGGCACGGCCGAACTGGCCGGTGGCGGAGCTCGACCCGGTCAACGTCGGACTCGATCCGACCGAAGCAACCATCGAGAAGGTGGCCGTCGAGGCCAAGGCCGCTGTTGCCGCGACCGGCATTACCGACGAAACGGCGATCCGCCGGGCTGCCGAGGACAGCATCCGGGCGATGATGCTGATCCGCACCTACCGCGTGCGCGGGCACCTCGCAGCCAATCTCGATCCGCTTGGGCTAAGCCAGCGCGAGCT
>DATJKE010000172.1:0-14971 GCA_035491735.1 Sphingomicrobium sp. | reverse complement strand
TTTGCGCGGCATGAGGTTCCTAATTGGGCGCTACCGTCGCCGCCGACAATGCCGTACGGCGGGCCAAACGATGCTCGCGCCAGACGATGATGAGGCCGCTGGCGATAATGATCGGCGCTCCGACCCAGATCCACGGCGTCGGCAGCTCGCCGAATATCCATGTGCCGAGGATCGTCGCCCAGATGAGGCTGGTATAGTCCATCGGCATGACCAGCGCGACCGGTGCCAGCCGAAGCGCGCCGGTCAGCGTCAGCTGCGCGAGGCCGCCGGAAAGCGCCAACCCGCTCAGGATCGCCCAAGTTTCAGGGTCGTGGGCCCGGCCGAACCACAGCATCATTACGCCGAGCGGGACCAGCGAACTGGCGGCGAACCAGAATACGGTAGTCGACGCTCGCTCGGTGGCGCCCAAGCGGCGGATAACGATGGTCACGGAGGCGGTGAGCAGCGCCGCGACCAGCGCTACCCCCGCCCCGAGCAAGGGCACTTCACCGGTCCCCGGCTGCACGATCAACAACACGCCGAGGAAGCCGGCAGCTACCGCGCCCCACCGCCATTTGCCGGTCGGCTCGCCCAGCACCAGTGCCGCCAGGACGGTCGAGAAGATCGGCACCGAAAAGCCGATCACCGTCGCTTCGGCCAGCGGTAGCATGATCATCGCCGCGAAATTGAGAGCCATCGCAGTCACGCCGAGCGCCATGCGCCCAACATGCGCGCCGACCCGCTTGCTGTGCAGCGATTTGAACCCCGGCCCGGCTGCGACCAGCCCGACCGCGCACAGCGCCGATCCGCATTGGCGGTAGAACAGCGTCTCGACGATATTCACGCCGCGGGACGACAGCAGCTTCACCAGCGCGAACATGATCGCCAGCAGCAGCGCTGTGATCAGCCGCAACGCGACCCCGGCGACGGGCCGCTGCTCAACCGGCCGGTCGGTGTCAAAGCTGGCGCCTCGCGCCATTTATTTTGGAGCGGCGGGAGGCGGCGCGACGTAAGGCTTGAACGCGCCGCCGGGGACGGCCGAGGCGACCGGGCTTTCAAAACCGTCCTTGCTGACCGATGAGACCCCGAACACCCAGTCGTCGACGCGGATTCCGCGCAGGACGTTGTAAAGCGACTGTGGCTCGCTCGAATGTGCCGGCCGACCATCAATACTCACGATGACCGGCGGGAGATCGGCATCCCTGACATTCTCCCATTGATTTGTATCCGTTCGACGCCACCGAATGCGATAGGCGTGAGCCCCTGAAACGGTTTTCCAACTCACTTTGGTATCCGCACTTACTGCCCCCTCGACCGTCGGCTCGGGCGGCGGCGGGGCGCTGGCGATCCAGGCGAGTGCGGCGACGTTCAACTTGGTCACTTTGGCGAGGTAGGCGAAGTCCATATTCTCGATCAGGTCGCCATATTTGATGCCGTTTTCGGTCCTGAGATCCTGATGCTGCCAATTGTAATTCTCGACCGCGACGCTGAGCCGCGCGGCGGGATAGCCGAGCTCCAGGAACGGGATATGGTCGCCGCCGCGACCGAACCGGTCGGTCCGCCAGATCTGCATCACGTCGAGGCCGATGTTGAGCCGATCGGCGAGGCCATCGAGAAAGCGCGAGATGTTGCGCGACGGAGCATCGTTTTCGCCGCCGAGGCTGTGGGTCTGCGCGGCGAGATCGGCCTGCCCCTGCACACGCGGCCCTTCCGACAGGACGCGGACATGCTTGTCATCGCATACGCCGTCGGACGAGCAGCTGTTGCCGATGATGTCGTTGTTGAGGACGGTGACGACGTTCCAGCCCTGCGTCTTGGCATAGTCGGCCAGGATCTTGCCGCCCAGGAGCCCCTGCTCCTCGCCCGACAGCGTTGCATAAACGATGGTGCCCGGGAATTTGCGCTGTGTCAGAACCCGCGCCGCTTCGAGCACTGCGGCAGTGCCCGAGCCGTCGTCGTTCGCGCCGGGCGCATCGGCGGTGGCGTTCATCACGTCGGTAACCCGGCTGTCGATATGGCCCTGGATGATCACGACGTCGTTGGGCCGCTCTGTGCCGCGCTGGATACCGACCGCGTTGCAGACCCTGGTCGGGGTCGGCACGCGCCGGCCGGTAACCGTGTCGCAGGTCTGAAGCGCTTCCAGCCCCAGCTTCTTCATCTCGCCCTCGGCCCAGCGCACCGCCGCGCCGATGCCTCGCTTGGGATCGGTCTGGGTCGACAACGTATGCCGCGTGCCGAAGCCGACCAGCCTCTCGACGGTCTGGTGCATCCGGTCGGGCGAGACTTCGGCGGCGATCGCTCGCACCTTTTCATCGGGGCTTTGAGAAGGCGCCGTCAATGCGGTGGTGGGTAGGAAGGCGACGGATAGTAAGAGCAGCTTTTTCATGGCCGGCGGTTGAACCGCCTTTCCGCTGGCTTGGCAAGCGCCACCGGAGGGGACTAGGGAGCGGCCAACTTCCCATCAGGCAAGGGTCCGAGTCCCAATGCGCAGCATCGAACATTTCATCAACGGCAGCAGCGTCGCCGACGCAAAGCGTCAGAGCGACGTGTGGAACCCGTCGCAGGGAGAGGTGCAGGCTCAGGTCGGCCTGGGTACCGCCGCGACGTTGCAGAAAGCGGTCGATGCGGCACTGGCCGCCCAACCGGCCTGGGCCGCGACCAACCCGCAGCGGCGGGCGCGGGTCATGTTCAAGTATAAGGAACTGATCGAAGCCAATATGCAGGAGCTGGCGGAGCTGCTGGCTTCCGAACATGGCAAGGTCGTCGCCGACGCCAAGGGCGACGTGCAGCGCGGGCTCGAAGTGATCGAATACGCCTGCTCGATCCCGCAGGCGCTGAAAGGCGAATATACCCAGGGCGCCGGCCCCGGCATTGACGTTTACTCGATGCGCCAGCCGCTCGGCATTGGCGCCGGCATCACGCCGTTCAACTTTCCGGCGATGATCCCGATGTGGATGTTCGGAATGGCGATAGCTTGCGGCAACGCCTTCATCCTGAAACCGTCGGAACGCGATCCTTCGGTCCCGGTCCGCCTCGCTGAACTGATGAAGGAAGCGGGCTTGCCCGACGGCCTGCTCAACGTCGTCCATGGCGACAAGGAAATGGTCGACGCGATCCTCGATCATCCCGACATCGCCGGCATCAGCTTCGTCGGTTCGAGCGACATCGCCCAATATATCTACTCGCGCGGCACCGCCAACGGGAAGCGGGTGCAGGCATTCGGCGGCGCCAAGAACCATGGCATCGTCCTGCCCGATGCCGACCTTGACCAGGTGGTCAATGACCTGACCGGCGCCGCCTTTGGCTCGGCCGGGGAGCGCTGCATGGCGTTGCCGGTGGTGGTGCCGGTCGGCGACGACACTGCTGCGGCGCTGCGTGAGAAGCTGGTCCCGGCGATCGAGAAGCTGCGCGTCGGCATTTCGACCGATCCTGAGGCGCATTACGGCCCGGTCGTCAACGAGGCGCACAAGCGCCGTGTCGAGAATTATATCCAGATGTGCGTCGACGAGGGCGGCGAGCTGGTGGTCGATGGCCGCGGCTTCATGCTTCAGGGACATGAGAAGGGCTTCTTCGTCGGCCCGACCCTGTTCGATCATGTGAAGCCGCATTTCCGGAGCTACAAGGAAGAGATTTTCGGGCCGGTCCTGCAGATCGTTCGCGCCGACACTTTCGAAGAAGCGGTGCGCCTGCCGAGCGAGCATGAATATGGCAATGGCGTCGCTATCTTCACCCGCAACGGTCACGCCGCGCGCGAATTCGTCAGCCGCGTTAACGTCGGCATGGTCGGCGTCAACGTGCCGATCCCGGTGCCGGTCAGCTATCACAGCTTCGGCGGGTGGAAGCGCTCCGGCTTCGGCGACATCGGCCAATATGGCCAGGAGGGCATGCGCTTCTGGACCAGGACCAAGGTCGTCACCCAGCGGTGGCCGGATGGCACTGCGGCTGGCGACCATAAAGAAGCTTTCATCATTCCGACCATGGGGTGATGAAACTCGCGCTGACTGCACTGCTTGTCCGCGACTATGACGAGGCGGTCGCTTTCTATTGCGATGCACTTGGCTTCCGGCTGATCGAGGACAGCGACCTCGGCGGCGGCAATCGCTGGGTCGTGATTAGCGGCGATGACGGCGGTGCGCTGCTGCTGGCCAAGGCCAGGAAGCCCGGGGAAGTGGCCGCGGTCGGCAACCAGTTCGGCGGCCGGGTCGGCCTGTTCGCCCAGACACACGACTTCGAAGCCGTACAGGCCCGGCTAATCAAGGCCGGAGCAATGTTCGAAGAACAGCCGCGCAACGAACCCTATGGCACGGTTGCCGTGTTTCGCGATTTATATGGCAATCGATGGGACCTGATCGAACCGAAGAATGGCGAAGCATCTTAATCTGGGTTAAGACGTTGGTTCGGACATGAAACAGATATTAGCCGCGGCAATGCTCCTCGCCCTGGCCGGCTGCCAGCAGGGCAATGACGATAATATCGCGATCGACGAAACCAATACGGCGAATGCCGTGATCGAAACGCTGCCGCCCGACGAGACGGTCACAAACGACGCCGATAATGCCGACGCCAACGCCAGCGACTCTACCGCCGGAGCGCTCCTCATTCCTGCCGCATTCCGAGGCCGCTGGGGCATGGTGCCTGACGATTGCACTTCGACCCGCGGCGACGCCAAGGGTTTGATCATCGTCGACGAAGACGGCATCAAATTTTTCGAGAGCCAGGCCACGCTGACCAAGGTGACCGGAAACTTTCCCGAGAATTTCACGGGCACATTTGCCTTCACCGGCGAAGGCGAGAATTGGACAAATAGCCAGAACCTGAAACTTACTGGCAGCAGCAACACGCTGCTCCGCAAGCAATCCGATATTGCCCAGCCCTTTACCTATAAGCGCTGCGCCTGATAGGCGGTCGGCATGAAGCCGATCCTGGTTGCGTCCCTGCTCGTCCTGACCCTCGCTGCCTGTGGCGGACCCAGCGACGAGGACAAGCTCACCGCAGAGAAGATCCGGGCTTCGGAGTCGGCGCCGGAGCTTCCCGACATCCAGCTCAGCGAAAATCCCGAGCCTCCGCCCGCTCCGCCCCCGGTCGAGGAGCCGTTGGCCAATGAGATCGACAATGTAGTTGACGCAAATGCGGTCGAGGCGGGCGTTGCGGGCAGTGTCCCGCCGGCGTTCCAGGGCCTGTGGGGCGTCGCTGCGTCCGACTGCCGCCCGGGCGAGGTTACCGGCAATGCGATACTTCTCACTTCCGACACGATGATATCGACCGGGGCCGTTGCATCGCTTGGCGGTGTGCTCGCTGATTCTCCAGGCCGCTTTGACGGGCGATTTGTCGGCGAGGGCGGCTATGAATCCCGTGAGAGTCTCGTCCTGAGCGGCGGCGGCAACCGGCTGACCCGAAACGGCAGCACCGTCTACCAGCGGTGCCTCGGTGCAAGCGCCTCTGGATAGCCCCGAATGGCGGTGCTAGGGCGCCTGCCCATGACCCAGTTCGACCTGACCGACGACCAGCGCCAGATCCAGGAAATGGCGCAGAAGTTCACCGCCGATGCGATCACGCCATTTGCGGCCGAATGGGACGAGAAGCATATTTTCCCGCGGGACACGATCCGCCATGCCGCCGAGCTCGGCTTCGGATCGATCTATGTCAGCGAGGAAAGCGGTGGAATCGGCCTCGGCCGGCTTGAGGCGGCGCTGATCATGGAAGCGATGGCCTATGGCTGCCCGTCGACCAGCGCCTTCATTTCGATCCACAATATGGCGAGCTGGATGATCGACCGCTTTGGCGCGGACGAGCTCAAACAGAAATATCTCCCGTCGCTGATCCCGATGGAGAAGATGGCGAGCTATTGCCTGACGGAGCCTTCTTCAGGCTCGGACGCGGCTGCGCTCAAGACCAAAGCGGTCAAGGACGGCGACCAATATGTCGTCTCGGGCAGCAAGGCGTTCATCTCGGGCGGCGGCGAGAATGAAATCTACGTTTGCATGGTCCGCACCGGCGAGGATGGCCCCAAGGGCATCAGCGCGCTGGTGTTCGAAAAGGACATGCCTGGCGTCAGCTTCGGCGCCAATGAAAAGAAGCTGGGCTGGCATTCGCAGCCGACCGCACAGGTCAATTTCGACGAGGTCCGCGTGCCTGTCGCCAACCGGGTCGGCGGAGAAGGCGAAGGCTTCCGCATCGCGATGATGGGCCTCGACGGCGGGCGCCTCAACATCGGCGCCTGTTCGCTTGGCGGCGCCCAGCGCTGCCTCGACGAGGCGGTCAAGTACACCAAGGAGCGCAAGCAATTCGGCACCGCCATCGCCGACTTCCAGAACACCCAGTTCACGCTGGCGGACATGGAGACCGAGCTTCAGGCGGCCAGGCAGCTGCTCTACAGCGCTGCGGTCAAGGTCACCGCCAATGCCCCCGACAAGACGAAGTTCGCGGCGATGGCCAAGCGCTTCGCCACTGACACCGGTTCGTCGGTCGTCGACCGCGCACTGCAGCTGCATGGCGGCTATGGCTATCTGATGGATTATCCAATCGAGCGCTTCTGGCGCGACCTTCGCGTCCATTCGATCCTGGAGGGCACCAACCAGGTGATGCGGATGATTGTCGGACGGGAGCTGACCCGCCAGTGACATCCGCCTTCTCATTCGGGGACCTGACCCGCAAGCTTGGCGAAGCCGCCGAAAAGATGATGAAGGGCGAGATCAAGCCGACCCTCCCCTTCGATCCGCTCGCGATTGCCCAAGCGTCGAGCGAATTTGCGTTCGGGCTGGCGATGAAGCCCGCCGAGCTGATGGAAGTACAGCTAGCCGCGGCCAAGCAATGGGGCGATTTCTGGACCGGAACGCTGTCCGGGACGGTGAACGACAAGCCCCGCGACCGCCGCTTTGCTGCGCCGGAGTGGCAGGATGACGCCTATTATCGTGCGGTCCGCGACGCCTATTTACTGGCCTCTAAACAGCTGCGCGAAGTGGTCTCGGTGGGTAAGGGCAACGCCAGCACGACGGCCATGGCGAGCTTCCTGCTCGACCAATATTTGAATGCCATTTCGCCTTCCAATTTCGCGGCGACTAACCCGGAGGTGGTCAAGCGGACCAAGGAGACCAACGGCGCCAATCTGGTCCAGGGCTTCGCTCACCTGATCGAAGACATTGCCAGCGGCAAGGGCATCGTCCAGCGCCGGACCGACCCGACGGCGTTCGAAAAGGGCAAGACCATCGCCGCGACGCCGGGCGAAGTCGTGTTCGAAAACGAACTGTTCCAGCTGATCCAGTACACGCCGGCGACCGCGAAGGTAGCAGCCGAGCCGCTGCTTTACGTCCCGCCCCTGGTAAACCGCTACTACATGATCGACCTCGTCCCGCGGCAAAGCCTGGTCAAATGGCTGGTCGACGAGGGCCGCACAGTGTTCGTCATCAGCTGGGTCAACCCCAGCGACAAGCTCAAGAACAAGGGCGTCGGCGATTATGTCCTCGAAGGCATCATCGAGGCGATCGGCGAGGTTCGGAAACGCACCAAGACTTCGCCCGACCTGTTCGCATTCTGCCTTGGCGGCACCCTGGTCGCTATTGCGCTGGCCTGGCTGGCGTCCGAGAAGCGCTCCAACGAGGTCAATAGTGCTACGCTGATCGGCTCGTTGGTCGATTTCGCCGACATGCGCGACTGGTCGGCATTCGTTCACGAGGGCCATCTCGCCGCGCTCGAGGATTATCTCGAAGACCAGGGGTTCATCGACAGCCTGGAGCTGCAGCGGTTGTTCGCGGCAATGCGCGCCAACGACCTCATCTGGTCATCGGTGGTGAACCATTACCTGCTCGACCGGCCGGCGCCGCCGAGTGACCTGCTCTATTGGTTCGAGGATGGCGCCCGGATCCCGGCCGCATTCCTCAAAAGCTATAATCGCGACCTGCTCTTGAGTAACAAGCTGAGAGAGCCCGCCGGTTTCGAGGTCGGCGGAGTGCCGATCGATCTAGCTGCGATCAAGACGCCCATGCTGGTGATTGCCTTGAAGGACGACCATGTCTCGGCCTGGGAAGCGGTCTATCGCGGTGCCCGCGAGATCGGCGCCGACTTCATCCTCGGCGGCTCCGGTCACAACGCCGGGGTGATCAATCCGCCCGCCGCCAACAAGCACGGGTTCTGGACCAACCATGAGCAGCCGAAGGACGCCAAGGCCTGGCTAGAGAGTGCGATCCAGCATGACGGCAGCTGGTGGCCGACCTGGACTCAATGGCTCAGGGGCCATGGCTCGAACAAGCAGGTTCCGGCCCGCACCATCAAGGATGGCATCGAGCCCGCGCCCGGCCGCTACGCGATGATGCCCTGATGGATGCGATGACCACCCAACAAGACGTGCTGACGGTGAAGGAAGGGCTGGCCGGGCGCCTGCGCCTGAACCGGCCCAAGGCGCTGCACAGTTTGAACCGGCAAATGGTTCGCGACATGGCGAGCGCCCTGATCGAATGGCGCAACGACCCCGACGTTCGCATCATCCTGATCGACCATACCGAAGGCCGCGGCTTCTGCGCGGGCGGCGATGTGGTCGACATCAGCCTCAACGTCGAAGGCGCCGATGCCGCGGCCCGCGCCTTTTTCTTCGACGAGTATCGGCTCAATCACCTTGAATATACCTATCCCAAGCCCGGCGTCGCCTTCATGGACGGCATCACCATGGGCGGCGGGGTTGGCATCGCCTGCCCGTGCCGTTTCCGGGTTGCGACCGAGCGCACGGTGCTGGCCATGCCCGAAACGACGATCGGCATCTTTCCCGACGTCGGCGGCGGCCGATACCTGTCGCGGCTGCGCGGCAGGCTGGCCCAGTTCCTGGCATTGACCGGCGCGCGGCTCGACGGTGCGGAGTGCAAGTCGCTTCGCCTCGCTACCCACTACCTCCCGTCCGAGCGCCTCGAGGAGGCCAAGGAGCGGATCATGGCCCAGCCTTTCCGGGTCGAGGCCATTCTCGACGAGCTGAGCGAAGACGAAATTCCGCCCGCGCGGATCAAGGCCAATATCCAGAAGATCGACCGTTACTTCGCTTCCGACCGGATCGAGGAAATCCTCGACGCGCTCGACGCAGGTGCAGACGAAGGTGACGAATGGGCCGCGACCGAAGCTGCGACGATCCGCAAGAAGTCGCCGATGGCCTGCAAGGTCAGCCTGAAGCTGCTCCAGGAAAGCCCCTACCAGCTGCATTTCGTCGACGAGATGCGCATGGAGTATGGGATCATGGTCCGCCTGATCCACCATCCCGACTTCAAGGAAGGCGTCCGCGCGCTGCTGATCGACAAGGACAACGCGCCCAATTGGCACCCGACCCGCCCCGAGGTGATCGGCGACGCCGAAGTCGAGGCCTTCTTCGAGCCGCTGCCGGTCGAGGAGCAGTGGCGGCCGTTCGATTTCTAGGAGTATTCGATGAGCTACGAAACCATCCTGGTCGAAAAGAAGGGCGCGGTGACACTCGTCACGCTCAATCGCCCGCAGGCTCTGAACGCGCTCAACTCGACCGTGCTCAAGGAACTGATCGACGCATTCGCCGCTTATGACGCCGACGCCGACCAGCGCTGCTTGGTGCTGACGGGCAGCGAAAAGGCATTTGCAGCCGGCGCCGACATCAAGGAAATGCAGGCCCAGGGTTTCGCCGACATGTACGGCTCCAACTTCTTCGCCGGCTGGGAGAAGGTAACGCGGACCCGCAAGCCTTGGATCGCCGCGGTTGCCGGTTTCGCCCTCGGCGGCGGCTGCGAAGTGGCGATGATGGCCGACTTCATCATCGCCGCCGACAGCGCCAAATTCGGCCAGCCGGAAATCAAGCTCGGCGTCTCTCCCGGTATGGGCGGATCGCAGCGGCTGACCTGGGCGATCGGCAAGGCAAAGGCCATGGAGATGTGCCTGACAGGGCGGATGATGGGCGCCGAAGAGGCTGAGCGCTCGGGGTTGGTGGCAAAAGTCGTGCCTTCGGCGGACCTGCTCGACGAGGCCCTGAAGACTGCCGAGACGATCGCGTCGATGGCTCCGCTTGCCGCCATCGCCAACAAGGAGATGGTCAACGCCGCCTTCGAAATGAGCCTGGCGCAGGGGATCAACTTCGAGCGGCGGCTGTTCCATGGCCTGTTCGGCACCGAAGATCAGAAGGAAGGTATGGCCGCCTTTGTCGGCAAGCGCCCTGGCAATTGGACCGGACGGTAAGGAGCTTAGCAAATGGCACGCGTCGCATTCATCGGACTGGGGCATATGGGCGGCGGCATGGCGCCGAACCTGGCCAAGGCCGGACATGACGTCCGCGCCTTCGACCTCAGCGAGGAAGCGCTTGGCGCTGCGGTCGAGCGCGGCTGCAAGCGCGCCAAATCGGCCGCCGAGGCCTGCAAGGATGCAGACGCCGTCGTTACCATGCTGCCCGCCGGCAAGCATGTCGCCGAAGTATTCCGTTCTCAGGTCTTCGGAGCCGCTCCCAAATCGGCGATTCTGATAGATTGTTCGACCATCGACGTCGCTACCGCGAGGGCGGTCGAGGAGGAAGCGCAGGGCCAGGGCTATACGATGGTCGACGCGCCGGTGTCGGGCGGCATCGCCGCCGCCGAGGGCGGAACGCTGACGTTCATGGTCGGCGGTAGCAAGGAAGGCTTCCAGAAGGCCCGCGAATATCTGGAAAAGATGGGCAAGACGGTGATCCACGCGGGTGACGCTGGCGCTGGACAGGCGGCGAAGATCTGCAACAACATGCTTCTCGGCGCCTCGATGGCGGCGACGTGCGAAGCTTTCGTTTTGGCGCAGAAGCTTGGACTCGATCCCAAGGTGTTCTTCGACATTTCGTCAAAGGCGAGCGGTCAGTGCTGGTCGATGACCAGCTATTGCCCGGTTGCCGGAGTCGGCCCCGAAACCCCCGCGGACCGCGAATATGAGGGCGGGTTCGCCGCCGCGCTGATGCTCAAGGACCTGAAGCTGGCGATGGATGCGGCCGAAAAGGCCGGCGCCTACACGCCGATGGGCGGCGAGGCCGAGGACCTTTACCAGCGCTTCGTCGATCTCGGCGGCGGGACCAAGGATTTCTCGGCGCTGATCAAGATGATCGACGACAGCTGGCGCTCGCCGGCAGGCGAAAAGCATGTCGAGCCGCCGGTCACCGCGCTTGATTAAGCCGCGGCTCACGACCACATCGCACCCATGCTGATCGAGATCGAAAAGACGCCCAATCCGGCAACCCGCAAGTTCCTGCCGGGGCAAACCGTCATGGAAATGGGCGGCCGCGACTTCCCCAATGCCGACGCCGCCGAAGCCAGCCCGCTGGCCGAGGCTCTGTTTTCGACCGGCATGGTCGACGGCGTCTATTTCGGCCGGGATTTCGTTTCGGTCTCCGCCGCGCCGACCGTCGAATGGGACCAGCTGGAACCCGAAGTCCTGTCAGTCCTGCTCGACCATTTCATGCTCGACGCACCGCTATTCAAACAGGGCAGCGCGTCCGGCATAGAGGTATCGCCTGAGGAAGCGGTCAGCATCGAGGAAGATCCTGCCGACGCCGAAATCATCGACCAGATCAAGGAACTGCTCGACACCAGGGTCCGCCCGGCAGTCGCGCAAGACGGCGGCGACATCGTCTACAAGGGCTATCGCGACGGGAAGCTCTACCTCGGCATGCAGGGCGCCTGCTCGGGCTGCCCGTCGTCCATGGTCACGCTGAAACGCGGCGTTGAAAGCCTGATCAAACATTATGTGCCTGAAGTCGAGACGATCGAAGCTGTCTGACCGACTGATTTCCTTACTCTTTTTCGCTTTTTCCTTGCCGGACCGGACGGGCTGTGCCTCCATGCCGCACGGCAACAGGAGTCGTTGGATTGATCCTTGCGCTCGACACGTCGACCGCCGCATGCACCGCCGCGCTGCTCGAGCGTGACGGGACGATCATTGCGTCGCGTGACGAGCTGATCGGGCGCGGCCACGCCGAGCGCCTTGTGCCGATGATCGAGGAAATGCTGGACGGCCATGTTCCGTCCAAAATCCTGGTCGGGGTCGGTCCCGGAAGCTTTACCGGCCTGCGTGTCGGAATCGCTGCCGCCCATGGGATGGCGATCGGCTGGAGTGTGCCGCTTACGGGAATGAACAGTCTCGCCCTGCTTGCCGCTTCCGCCCCTCCCGGCGAAGGCAAGGTGGCGGCCGCCATGGCTGGTGGCCATGGCGAATTGTTCGTCCAGACCTTCAATCGCAAAAAGCTTACCGCGACTGGGCCGATCCTCAACCTGACGCCGGACGCGGCGGCGATGAAGGTTGACGCTCCGCTGGTTGTCGGCAGTGGCGCCGAGGCACTGGTTCAAGCCAGGCACAGTGGGGAGGCATTGCCGCTTCTACCTACTGCCAGCCGGGCGATGGCGCTGCCCGAGCTCATGCGGATGCTGGAGTGCAAACCTGTCTACGCCCGAGCACCCGACGCCCAGGTGCCCCTGCAACTTGCCGGAGCGGCCTGATGGCGACGCTACGCGAACCGGAATTCGCCGTGCAGCTGAGGCCCGGGCGGGTCGCCGATCTCGACGAGGTGATGCGGATCATGGCCGCCGCCTTTCCGCCCTGCTTCGGCGAAGCCTGGACCCGTTCGCAATGCGCCGGTATCCTGCCGATGCGGGGAGTCACACTGACATTGGCGGAGCAGGCTGGCCGGCCGATCGGCTTCTCGCTGGTTCGGGCAGTCGCGGACGAGGCCGAGCTTTTGCTGCTGGCAGTCGACCCGGCCGAGCAGCGCCGCGGGATCGGGCAGGCCTTGCTCCACGATTTTATCGCGACCGCGCTGGCCGGTGGCGGGCACCGGCTACATCTGGAAGTGCGCGACGGCAATCCGGCGGTAGAGCTTTACCGGACCTCCGGATTTGCCATCGCCGGCCGTCGCCGCAATTATTATCACGGACAGGATGGCGAAGCTTACGATGCCATCACGCTAATGTTGGTCGATTAGTAATACTAACTTTCGTTAGTATAGACCAAGCTTGCTCCGACAATAATGGAGTAGTAATGCAATTTAGTCGCGACGGTGAGGGACCGTCTCGTCCAAAAATTCATGCTCGGGAATTTGAAAATGGATACTGAAGGCAATGATGACACGCTCATCACGCTGACTGCCGATATCGTCGCCGCCCATGTCAGCAACAATAGCGTGGCAGTTAATGACCTGCCGCAGTTGATCTCGAATGTGCACGGGGCACTTTCGCAATTGTCCGGCGCGAATTCGGCTGCCGAAGCCAAGCCTGAACCAAAGGTCCCGATCCGCTCGTCGATCAAGCCGGACTATATTGTCTGCCTTGAGGACGGCAAACGACTGAAGATGCTCAAGCGGCATCTGATGACCCATTATCAATTGACCCCCGATCAATATCGCCAGAAGTGGGGCCTGGCAGCAGATTATCCGATGGTCGCGCCCAATTATGCCGAGCAGCGGCGGACGCTGGCCAAGTCGATCGGCCTCGGCACCAAGCGCCGCAAGTCGAAAGGCAAATGATCTTCTCAGCTCGTCGCGGGGGACGGGCAGCAAGGGGAGGCCGCAATATCGCGTGCCTCCCCTTTGACGTTATCACATCGACATCCTAATTCGGCAGCATGCACCGAACGATCGACATTGAGCAGCTGTGCGCCGACAAGGGGCTGCGGATTACCGAGCAACGCAAGGTTATTGCCCGTGTCCTGGGCGAAAGCGAGGATCATCCCGATGTCGAAACGCTGCATTCGCGCGCGGCGGCGATGGACCCCAATATCTCGATCGCAACGGTCTACCGCACAGTCCGCCTGTTCGAAGAAGCCGGCATTCTGGAGCGGCATGAGTTCGGCGACGGGCGCTCGCGCTACGAGGCAGCATCGGAAACCCATCACGATCACTTGATCGATGTCGAAACCGGCAATGTGATCGAGTTCGTCGACGAAGAACTGGAGCTGCTGCAGAAGCGGATCGCCGAACGGCTTGGCTTCCGACTGGTCGATCATCGCATGGAACTTTACGGCGTCGCCATTGACCGCGACCGCTGAGCCGGCCCCTTCCCGACTTCTATACTGGCTTCGGCTCGCCGGCCTGATCGGCCTGTTCCTCACCTACGTCGTGCCGCACCTGCTGTCGAAGTGGCTGCTGCGCAAGTCGAACTGGCCGCGGCGATTCCTGAAGCATGGAGCGCTGGTGGTGGGAGTCCGGCCCAAGCTGGAAGGGAGGCCGCTCGCTCCCCACAGCTTCGTCATCGCCAACCACATCAGCTGGCTCGACATCATGATCCTGGGCGGTTGGACCGGGACGGCCTTTATCGCCAAGGCCGAGGTCGAGAAAACTCCCCTGATCGGCTGGATCGCCGACCAGAACCGCACTCTTTATGTCGAACGTTCAGCGCGCGGGGAGGTCCAGCACCAGGTTAGCCGGATCGTCGAGGCGCTCGGCCATTCCCAGCCGCTGACTGTCTTTCCGGAGGGCACCACCGGCAACGGCCGCGAATTGCTGCGGTTTCGTTCGCCCCTGATGGAGGCGGTTGCCCCGCCCCCTCCGGACGTGACGGTGCGTCCAGTCGCGGTCGATTATGGCGAGCACGCCGAACTGGTTGGCTGGCATAGCGGCGAGCGCGGAATGGCCAACTTCGGGCGAGTGCTACGGCATCGCGGCACCATGCCTGTGACCATCCGCCTGCTGAAGCCGCTGGAGCCAACCGACGACCGCAAGGCGTTGGCCAGACAGGCACAAGCGGCAATCGCCTCCACCCTCTCTTCCTTGGCAGCGCCGGAGGCCGTATAGCCGCCGCCAAATGACTGATCTTCCCAAGACTTATCGCGTCAAGAGCTTCGGCTGCCAGATGAATGTCTATGACGGCGAGCGCATGGCCGAACTGCTTGGCGCCCAGGGCATGCAAGCGGCGGGCGACGGCGAGGACGCCGACCTGGTGGTGCTCAACACCTGCCACATCCGCGAAAAGGCCGCCGAAAAGGCCTATTCGGATGTCGGGCGGCTGCGCCGTGAGGACGGCAGCAAGCCGATGATCGCGCTGGCCGGCTGCGT
>DATJKE010000171.1:0-13376 GCA_035491735.1 Sphingomicrobium sp. | reverse complement strand
ATGGACGGGATAACCGCTGAAAGCATCTAAGCGGGAAGCCTCCCTCAAGATAAGATTTCATCGAGCCGTGGAAGACCACCACGTTGATAGGCCGGGTGTGGAAGCGCAGTAATGCGTGAAGCTAACCGGTCCTAATTGCTCTGTTCGCGCTTGTAGAATCCCACCATCATCGTCAGTCCTGCAAAGGGCAGCCGATGGTGTCGGTTTTCTCAGCTAGATGATGCCCAAGAATATTGGTCGCACGATTTCTAGAAACTCGATGACACGCTGGCTTCATAGCTTGGTGGCCATAGCGTCTGTGACCCACCCGATCCCATCCCGAACTCGGCCGTGAAACCAGACAGCGCCGATGGTACTATTGCTTAAGCAATGGAAGAGTAGGTCGTCGCCAGGCTTTGTAGCCAGCGTATCGTCGAGAACCCATTCGCAATGTTAATTTTAGCCGCTGTCGGGGGATCCCCTCGCGGCGGCATTTTTGTTGGCGCGGGGTGGAGCAGCCCGGTAGCTCGTCAGGCTCATAACCTGAAGGTCGCAGGTTCAAATCCTGCCCCCGCAACCAGCATCAGATAGCCCGCTTTCGAGCGGGCTTTTTTATTGCCTAGCGTCCGGCCGGCTTGGGAACGCCGCCGGCGATCGCCGTCGTCGGGATCAACGGCTTTGCCCCGTCGCCGAGGATGATGAACGCTGCCCAATAGAAGGGGTGCGACGTCCTTGGGTCGTCCATCAACTTCTCCTGGGCCCGCTCCAGCGCCAATGCCAACGGCTCACCGGGCTGGGCGCCTATCAGCCCGCCGACCAGCCGCTTGGTCGCATCATATTGTTCGGGCACCGGCCAGTGACTGGCGACGACCGATCTCGCTCCCGCTCCCACGAAGGCGCGGACCAGGCCGTCGAGCGCATAATTGCCGCCGGTGGCGATGCCTGCCTCGCGGCTGACCGCGGCGGTGGCCGATCCGGCCGTATCGCACGCCGACAGAATGACCACGTCTGCGTCGAGCTTCAGGTCGAATATCTCCTTGAAACTCAGCAGGCCGTCCGACCCGTCGGGAGCGAAGCTGGTGACCAACGCCGGCCGTGCCGGGCAATCGGGGCGCGGCGCCGTCACCAGGCCATGGGTGGCGAAATGCAGCACCCGATACTGGTCGAGGCCTTCATTCGCCTGTAGAAGGGCGGCATCATTGAACGCCGCGCCCGTGACCAGGCGGCTCTTTTCGGGCCCAAACCGCGCCTCGGCAAGTCTCAACTCAGCCGCCGAAATCGGCGCCTGCCACAAAGCGATGGGCCAGTCGCATTCGCTGGCCACCGCCGCCATCGGCCGGGTCAGCGCGACTGCATTTTCGCCCAGGCCGAGGTAGGCTTGGCGCGCATGGCTCGGCGCGATTGCGCGCATATCGAGAAATGCGCGCGGCCCGACCGAAATCGACACCTGACGGCCGCGGCCCAGCCAATCGACCCCGGTAAAATCGAACGGATCGCCATTGGGCTTTGAGGCGCGTGCGGCATAGGCATCGACGCCGGCCTGGCTCACCGGCAGCAGATAGGGCGGCAGCTGGAGCATCGGCCCGTCGGGCTCGAAGATCAGGTGCCTGAGGCCGCGAACTTCGGCGTCGACCGGGCCGAACAGCGTCTGGTACATCGCTCTCGCACGCTTGAGATCGAAAGGCTCGGTCACCGCCTCGCCATTCTCGATCCTGACTATGCTGTTACGGAGCGCCGTGACATCCGCCGCCATCGCGCCGCCACCAGTGGCAAGCTTGAACGGCCGAGCTGAGCCCTGGCTCGCGGCGATCGCGTAAACGGCATCGCCCACCGCCATCAGCTTGTAATAGCCTTCGCCCGGCCGCAGCGCCGACTGAAGTTCATTGAGCTCGACCGACTGCGGGCTCAAAACCTTGTAACGCGGATAGGCGTTGAGCTGGTCCTGCAACCGCACCTGTTCGGCCTGCAACGCCTCGAGGCTGGCCTTGCCGGAAACGATCGCCTGATCCTGGGCGGCGGTGCGCGCCGGCAATGCAGCCAGCCGCTTGATCTCGGCATCCTGGCGAACGATTTCCCGGGTCCTCGCCACAGCGAGCCGGAACAGCGCGCTGCCTTCGTCATTTCCCGCCGAATATTGGCGTGCGAGGATCGCCTGGGTCTGCGCCACTCCGGGACGCTGCAGCAACTGCGCAGCCCTGAACATGGCCGCCGCCGCCTCGGACGAACCCTCATTGGCAAGCAATTCGAAATAAGGCCCAAGCAGATTGCGGAGCGCGGTTGCGCTATCGGCCATGCCCGTGCCGCTGCTCACCACCTCGTCAAACAAAGCGCGGCCGCCGGCGGAATCGCCGGATCGAACCAGATAGCCCGCCTTGCGCGCCTTGGCTGACAGGAGCGCAGGGCTGTCGGGGAAATTGTCCGACAATGACGCAATTGCCGCATCGAAGGCTCCGATCGCCCCCGCGCGATCGCCGCGCGCCTCGGCAACCAACGCCCGCTCGACATCGATCTCGCTCAATAGCCAGCGCGCCGACTGAACCTTGCCTTCGCGCACTGCGAGGATGTCGCCGCGCGCCGCTGCCAGGCGTTGATCGGCCTCGTCGAGCTTCTTTTGCTGACGGAAGGCCATGCCGTTGAGTTCGGTCGCCTGGGCGTCGAGAATCGCGGCGCGTTCGGCTGGCGTGAGCGCGTTGGTGACATCCGCAACCTGCTGGCCGCTGGCGCTGTCACGGTTGATCGCCAGGCTCAGTGGCGGAGTGATTAGCCCCTCGCGAATCCGGGCTGCGTCCTCGACCTCCGCTACCTTCGCCACCGGGGCGGACAAGGCAGTAAGCGCTTCGGTCGAGTGCCCCTGATTGAGCTGGTTGAGCGCACGGTAATTGCGGATGAGGCGTTGCAGGACTCCATCGTTCTGCGGGCTAGCCGCCTCGGCTCGGGCAAATAGCCGTTCGGCCCCGGCAAAATTGCCGAGGTTTGATTGCTGCAGGCCCTGGTTGGCGAGCGCTTCGCCAAACGAGGCGGGCTCGGTGCCATCGCGAGCCGCGAGGCTCTCGAAAAATTCGTAGCTTTCGGCGAAACGGCCGGCATTGTTGCGGACATAGGCTTCGGTACGCACACCCGCCGGATCGAGCGAGCCGGCCTGGACCTTCGCGAAGGCTGCCGGATCGCTGACTTCGGTTGTTGCGACCTGGATGGCGCCCTTTTGCACCCGGTTGGTGACGACCGAGGCAAGCGCCAGCCTTAATGCCGGATCGTATCCTGCCAGGCCCTCGACCAGATAATCGGTCTTGCCGCGCTGGACGGCGTAGCGGCGATAATCGATGCCGGCAGCGGCGTCGCGGCAGGTGAGCGACCGGACCGCGCCGACGTTGTCGATGGTCGCCACTTCCGCCGCCTTGCAGTCCAGCGAGCCGACGGGAAGAGTGCTCCGTTCGGTGGCGGGATCGATGGCTCGGCGTACGGCGAGGACGCTGCCGATCGGGCCCGCGGCGTCGCGGCACGTCAGTTGGTAGCCGCGGTCGAACATCCCGCTCAGCCTCGGGTCGGAAGGCCGCACCTGCGCAGTGCACAGCACTCCGGAATCGCCCAGCCGGAAACTCGATTTGATCGACAGGGGCGGTTCCGCTGCGCCGGCCGGCAATGCAGCTACGCTGGCCAGCAGCAGGATCTGGAGAGCGCGGGTCATGGCTGCTTCTCCTCATTGGTCGGGGGTGGCGGCGGATTTTCCATCAGGCCCGGATTGCCGCTGCCTGATACCGGATCGTCGACATCGCCCGTATTTTTCAGGCCCGGGTTCGAGCGCATGGTGGTGCCTACTTCCGTCGCTTCCGTTCCGCCGGCGGCTTGGTCCATCTCGCTGGTGTCAAACAGCGGGTCGGGCGGCACGATCGGGCTGGTCTCAGCGTCGTCGTTGTCCTCGTCATTGTCGTCGATGGCGCCCTCATTGCCGAAATCGGGCGGCGGGAAGAGATCGTCATCGATCAGCGTGACTTCGTCCTGGATGCCAGGCGTCGGCGTCGTCCCTGGCGGGAACGGCTCGCCACCTCCGCCGCCGCCACCGCCTCCACCGCCACTGCAATCGCCGGTTAGCAGGCAGCCATTGATCGTGCTGTTGGCGGCGAAGAAGCCGATGTTGTTTTGATCGATCAGGAAATCGAGCACGTCACCGCCGGTCAGAAGTCCGCCCTCGGTGATCAGCTGGCCGTTGATGATCATTTCGATCGGCCCAAACTGTCCTTCGGCCCCGCTCAACAGCGGTGCGTCGCCGAACGTCAGGAAGCCGGCCGGCAAATCGGCCGTACCAGTGTTCTGGACAAGCACCGAAAGCGGATTGTTGGAGAATACCTCGATGCTGCCGGCGCGGATCACGCCGTCCGGCCGCTCCACCTCGGCCGGCGCATTGAGATCGTCCTCATGCCCTTCATAGTTGGGGTCGGCCGCAAGCAGGTCGAGGATCGAGGCGCTGGCGACATGGACGCGGTCGGCGGCGATGAAAATCTCGCCGGCCAGATCCGTGCCGTTGCTGGTGATTTCAATGAGGCCCGTTTCGGCATCGAGCTCGAACCGGTCGGCAAAGAATTCGAGGCGATTGTCGTCGCTAAAGCCGGTCGCGGTGATGCTGCCGGCCACCCGGATCACCCCATCCGTTGCGACCTCGGTGTCGTCCAAAGCGAACATGACGCTGCCGGTCGGATCGTCGATCGTGCTTCCGGCGAGCGGGCCGGTGACGTGAAGATCGCCGATCAGCATGTCGATCGGCGCCGATGCGTCGCTTCGCGCATGAATCTCCAGATTTCCGGCGCTCACCCGGCCGAATTCGGCATCGCTAAGCGCGTAGCCGGTCCCTGTCAGGCCGTCGCCGATCAGCGCTTGCGTCGCGTTGGTCGAGACCAGCCGGATGAAGCCCGTGTTCCCGGCGTCGATCCCGCCATTGGCGGCGATGTTGATGTCGTTCGAGAACAGTTCGACGTCGGGCGCCTGCCAAATGCCGTTCAGCGTGGCGAGGCCGCCGGCGGACGCCTCGATCAGGTCCGCGATCACCGCCCCGGTGGTGAGGCTTCCGCCCGCATGGACCTGCAGGCTGCCGCCCAGATTGGCGTTGCCGATGCTGACATTGCCGCCAGCGTTGAACTCGGCATCCGTCGCCGCGCCGACGGTTCCCGTTGCGATATTGGTACCGGCGTTCATCAGGATGTTGGCGCCGGACGAAGAGACGTTGCCGGTCTGGATCGATCCGACGCCCAGCGCCTGGATCAGGCCGTTCGATGTCAGTGCTCCAGTGGCCGTCCCGCTGGCGCTGTCGAGATAGATGCCGATCGGCGCCGTGATCGCGCCGGTGCTGATCGAAGCCGCGCCCACCTGGATGCGTCCGGTCGAGATGGCGCCAGTGACGGCATAGCTGCCGCCGCTCCTTAACGGAGTGGCATTAAGCACCAGGCTCGGATCGAAATCGTCCGGCCCGCCCGCGTCGAGGAACATCTGCGCGTCGCCGTGATAGGTCCTGCCGGCGCCGGGCGTGGTGATCGAGGCGATGGTGGTATCGCCGCCGACCAGCGTCATCACGTTGGTGCCGGCATTAAGATTGCCGGCCGTCAAATTGCCCAGCGTGGCGAAGCCGATTGCCTCGTCCGCCGCGACATTGCCGACACCGATCGACGTTGCGGAGGAAATTCCGACCGCGAATCCCTGTTCCGAGGCGCCACCCGTCTGCAGGATGCCGACGTTGATATTGCCAAGCGTGACCGGGCCGCCAGCCTGGCCGCCGACTTCCGTCCCGGCGATGATATTGCCGCCGCCGACCGTACCATCCGTCTCAAAGTCGAGGACGTCTGCTTGCGCATCGTTGAAGAAGATGTTGCCCAAGGCATCGAGGTCGATCGTGGTTAGTGCTGCCATGTCGCCGCTAACCGTGATGCCGCCGTTGGCCGAAGTCAGGAAGATGGATCCCCCCGATGCCGTCAGGCTGTTCGTGGCGATCGCATCGACCGCGTCGGCCGTGATGTCGGTCGCGGCCGTGGCGTCTCCGGTCAGGGTGATCGTCGAGCCGGAGAAGAGCTGAATTCCCGCTCCGCTCTGCAGCGTGTTGAGGCCGAGGTCGCCGCTATTGGTCTGGGCAAGAATGCCGCCCGTCGTGGTTATGTCGTCACCGTCGATGAATGTGTCGGCGGCAAGGTCCACATCGCCGCCGGCAATGATATTGCCGATATCGATCGATCCGCCCTGCGCAGTGATCGTAACGCCTGTGCCGGCGTCGATGTCGCCAGTGTCGACGAAAGTTCCGGCCGTCAGCGTAACCGACGTATCGGCGAAGATGCGCTCGACGTGAACCGACCCTGCCTGTCCTGTGAAGTCGAGCGAGCCCGCCGTCGTCACGGAGCCGGTCGAGATCGACCCCGGTGCGGTCACGCTGAAGTCGCCATCGATATTCAGTCTGGCATCGGTCAGGAAGTTATTCTGGGTCGAGATAATCGCTGAATTGGCGAAGAAGATGCCTGCAAATCCGGGCGGTCCGTTGTCCGTGTCGAATACGAAATCGGACGCCGTCAGCAGCAGCTGGTCGGTGCTCATCGTGCCATTGTCGGCGAACAGCGACAAATGTCCCGGTGTGACGAATGAAGTACCACCCGGCACGGCGACATTGCCGTTGATGACCACGATCCCGTCCGGAATGAATCCGCTTGCCAGCCCCTGGGCGTCGATGACGATGCCAAGGCTGCCGATCGTCGCGTCGCTGTTGATCAGCTGGAATCCACTGCCGCCAAGCGTCAGCGATTGGCCGCTGCCCGAAGCGCCCGCACCTCCAGTTGCGGTCGCCGTGCCGGCAATGTTGCCGGCGATCAGCGTGCCGCGCTGGTCGGCATGCTGGAAGCGGTTGGTGACGACGACGCCGACATTCCCCGTGGTGGCGTCTCCGCCAACTCCCTGCGGCGTATCATTTACGTCCATTCCGCCATCGCCGCCTGTCGCCGATGCATCGAGCAGCACGGTGCCCACCGTCACTTCGGAACCGCGGACGAGCAATACGCTATTGCCGCCGACAGCGTCGCCGCCATTGCCTGGGGTTCCGCTTGGCGATCCGAAGAAGAAGCCGCCGCCATTGCCGCCTGTCGCATCGGCAATTGCGATAATGCTGGCATAGGTTGCCTGGCCGTCATTGGCGGCCTGCGCGAAATTGGGATTTCCGCTTTCCGTGCCGACGTTGATGTAGCCGCCGACGGCATTGCCGCCATCGCCGCCACTGCCGCCGCTGCCGCCATCGCCGTTGCCGCCATCGCCGCCCTGGCCGCCAGTGGCCGATGCGGTGAGGATCGTCGTCCCTGCCGTCAGGTCGCCGCTGCCCGCGGCCGCGGTGATCACCGTCTTGCCGGCAGTGGCGTTTCCGCCGTTGCCGCCGTCAGTGCCGTTGGTTCCGCTCTGGCCGTTGCCGCCGTTGCCGCCCTGGGCATCGGCAGTGACGATGACGGTGCCGAGCTGGATGGTGCTCGTTCCAAGGTTGCTATTGGCGGCATGGATCACCGCGCCTCCGCCGATCACGCCGGCAATGCCGCCCGCCACGGCATCGCCGCCATTGCCGCCGTTGAAACCGCCGTCGCCGCCGGTGGCGTTGGCCGTGACGAAGGTAATGCCATCGATCGTGATCGTCCCGGCGCTGGAAAAGAGGCTGGCCTCGGTGAATGCCGGCGTTGTCACGGTTTCATTGTCGGCTATGCCTGAGCCGCCGGTGCCGGTTGCGTTGCTGACGAACCCGCCGAAACTGTTGGCGCTGATCTCGACGTCGTTGAAGGCGTGGACCGAACCTCCCGAGACCGCGCTGATGCTTGCCACTCCGCCGGTGCCAGTGCCGCCATTGAGGCCACCGCCGCCCCAGCCATCGGAATGAACCAGCACCGGTCCGGTGAGGTCGATCGAGCCATCGTTGTTGGCGCCCACGGTCGCCGTGCCGCCCCGTCCGAGGCCGCCAACGGTCGAATCGTATCCGTATCCGCCAAATCCGTCCGCATCGACTTCGGCGTCAGCCGCCACGGACAGGGTCGACGTGTTGCCCGCACCTAAGTTTGCGGTGCCGCCAATGCCGGTACCGGCCTGGACATCGCCCGCACCGCCCTGTCCTTCAGCGACAACTGTCACATCGCTGCCCAGCGTCATTACGTTGCCGCTGCCCAAATTGGTGTGGACGCTCGCATCGCCGCCCTGGCCATTGCCGCCCGTGACGCCGCAATCAGCCTGGCAATCGCTGCCGACGCCGCCGCCGAATCCCTGCGCCGACGCATAGACGAAACCATCGATGGTTACCGTCGAATTCCCGCTAATCGCCATGACCAGCGCCTGACCGCCAGTTCCTTTGCCGCCCGCGCCGCCGCCGAAGGCATTGCTGCCGCCATAGCCGTCAGCATGAACCGTGGCCGACCCGACGATATGCAGCGTCGAATTGGCGCCGATGTTGATCTGCGCATTGCCGCCGGTCGCATCGCCGCCGTTCAAGCCATTGTCCGCTGCAGGGGCGCCGAAGCTGTCGGAATCGAGTGTCACATTCCCGCCGACTGTGACGGTCGATCCGCCTTCGGCGCCAAGCCTGGTAATCAGCCCGGTATCCGATCCGTCGGCATTCTTGCGAAACCCGCGGGCATCGAGGTTGCCGGCGATGGTCAGCGCATTGCCATTGAGCCCGTCGATCAGGACATTGCCGCCGGTCGTCGTCCTCGCTCCGCCGATGACCGACAGGTTGCCGCCAAAGGTCAGCGCGCCCTCACCGCTGTTGATCGCCGCCCCTCCCGTGACCTTTGCATCGACGTTCGACGACAGGGAGGCATTGGTGATGGTGAGCGGAACTTCGGATACGCCGTTGTAGATAGTTTGATTGCCGTCTTGCACCTCATAGCCGCCGGAAATGACGACAGCATTATTTTCAACCGACGCCGACGTTCCGATCTCGAACCCGACCGATCCGCCATTGTTGATCAACATGGTGACCGCATCATTCTTGGCGACCGCGACCAGATAGGCGCGGTGATTATGGGATCCGACGGTTGGATCGTTCCGGTCGATCGTGCCGCCGTTCACATGCACGCCCAGGCCGGCGTCGGTGCCGGTCGTCACCTGAATGTCGAACAGCCCGTTGGGGGAGAAGGTGATGGTCGCCGCTTCGGCCGCGACCAGTGCCGCTGCGCCGTCGGTACGGATATTGCCCTTATGTTCGATGGCTGGAGCGACCAGCGCGACATAGCTGCCCGATCCATTGGCCCTGATCGATCCGTCGATCACCGTGTCGGTTCGGATATAACTGTTGGGATCCGTCGCCTGGCCGAATGTCACGGTCGGGTTCGCACCGCCGAACCCGGTCATCCAATTGCCGTTGCCGTCGTCGGTGATCGGCAGGGTCGTAAGGCCCAGCGAACCGACATTGATCGCCGCATTCTGGCCGATGACGATGCCGTTGGGGCTGTAGAAATAGACCGTGCCGCCGACATTGCCGCCCACCAGCGAATTGATGCTTCCGCCCATGTAGATGGCGTTGCCGGCCGTACCGGGCGCCACCCGGTTCAGAACCGCGAAGTCGCTGGCGCCGCTGAAAGTCGCGGCGGTCCCGTCCGGCTGAAAGACGATGGTCCCGCCGGCCGGCGCATTGGTGGCAGTCCAGTTGATCACCGCCTGGCTCTGATTGACCGTGACATTGGTCTGGCCGGGGGTCGACTGGTCGACGGTCGCGCCGGTCGCGCCGTTCAGGGTCCCCTGGAAACTTTGCGCCGCGGCGGGCGACGGGCCGGCTGCCAGCGCAGCGGCGAGGGCAAGGGTCGAAACCTTGGCTTGGACTGACAGTCTACGCGTCATGGCGACCTCCTGAGGGTCTTTTGCGTCAGGGGAGTATCCTGGTGGTCAGGGTGACCAGCAGGCGGACGTCTCCCTTGCGATTTTCAAATCCGGCCTTTTCCAGCGGCACGGCGACCGTTCCGTCGAGCAGGAAGCGGTCGGGCAATTCGGCGCGGAACCCGCCACCTGCCGAAGTCAGGCGGTCGGCACCTTCGCCGTCATTCTTGTTCCACGCCCAGGCTGCATCGCCGAAAAGATAGGGTTGGATGCTGAGGCTCGATTGCTTGATCGGCAGGATGCGCGGCCCTCGCAGTTCGGCACCGATCCCGACGCCGCTATCGCCGCTCAACGTCGCCGGCTCATAGCCGCGGCCAATGGTGTAGTTGCCGGCGGTGAATTCCTCGAACGACAGCAGCGCATTGAACGCATATTGAAGGCGGGGCATCACCGCGATCGCGAAATCCCGCCCCAGCGCCAATTCACCTTGGCCGGAAAGTCTGACCAGCGTGGCGGTGGCATCCGCATCGAATCGGCTCGGCGGCACATTCTCGTCGCCGTCGGTGGCGCCGAAGATGCCCAGCCCGTGGCGAAGCTCGGCCGAGGCGCTGGCCCGCCAGCCCGGCCGCCGCGAGGTCAGGTCGACCGCATCCCAGTCCGCCCGGAGCCACAATACCCGCAATTTATCGCGGGCGATCGGCTCGAAGAAATGGACCTTCTGGTCGACGAAGTCGAAGCCGATCCCGCCCCACAGATTGGAAGACTGGCTACGGATCAGCGGGTAGCGCGCGTCAATCGTCCAGAACAATGTCTTGGACTTAAGGTCCGGGGTCGCGTCATTCCCGCCGATATCCGGCCTGGTCCAGGCATAGGTGAATTGCCCGTCGATCGTCAGCCCTTCGGATCCCGGGCGGAAACTGTGCGCCACCTGCAGGATCTTCTGTTCGCTGAAGTCCGCGGTCGAATAAAAGGACAGGCTGGTCGAATCCCCCATGCCGGTCAGGCCGAACAGCTGGGCGCGCACTTGCCCGCCCCAGCGGCCGGTCTCCTGCGCTGCCAGATTCTGGACCATGACGTCGAGCGAATAGGGCCGGTGCAGCACCGCCACTTCGCCGATCAGCTCGCCGGGGCCGGTTCCGGCCGGCTTCAGGGTCAGCTGGACGTTATAACCGGGGAGGTCACGAGCCAGCAGCAGGTAACGTTCGGCCTTGTTGCGGTCGAAATATTCGTCCTCGGTGAGCTTGTTCAGATAGGCGGCAAGCTTCGCCTCCGCTCCGCCAGTCTCGCCGCGCGCGCGAATGGTGGTGATTCGCGCATAAAGCGTCTCCATCCGCACCACGCCATTTTCGATCTTCTGGGTCGGTACCTGCACGGCGGCGAGGTAGCCCTTGTCGCGCAGCATGGTCGCCGCGGCGTCGCGGATTTCGCACAGCACCGCGACTTGCTGCTCGCTCCCGACGAACGGCGCCCAGGCGGCGTGCATCTCCTCGGGCGTGGCGCCCTTCAGATTGTTGAACACGACTTCGCGGATCGTGACCTTGACGTCGGCATAGCGCGGATCGGCTAGCGGGCAGGGCGATCGTTCGACCCCGCCGACAATGTTCAGCGTCGGCCGCGGCTGCGCCGGCGGCTGGTTGATTCGGGTCAATTCTTCTCGGGTAGGAGCGACCGATTGGCCGGACGCGGTTGAAGGCAGGACGACCATCGTCGTGGTGGCGAGCAAAATGCCCGCCAGCTTGCCGTGCGTTCCTGCTGGTCCCGCCATCCTCGCCCCTTCCACGCGCACAGGAGGGACTCGGCCGAAAGTTAGCACGCGCCCCCACGCGGTTAAATTTGGTGAAACCAAAGTTGATCTGTGTCAATGTTGAAAGGCAGTTCAACTTCTCTCGGAAGCGTCCCGCTCAGGGATTGTAAGCGCGCTCGCCATGATCGCTGAGATCGAGCCCTTCGCGCTCCTCGTCGCCGTCACGGCGTAGCGGAATGGCGAAACGGGTGATGCCGAAGCAGACCGTCGATCCGGCCGCCGACCAGCCGATCGCCAGCAGCACGGCGCCCAGCTGCCGAACCATCTGTAGACCGAGCGCATAGTCGCCGCCGCCATGTCCGCCCAGCATTGGCAGCGCGACGACTGCGGTCCCGATGGAGCCGACGATCCCCCCCAAACCATGGATACCGAACACGTCGAGGCTGTCGTCGAGCCGGAGACGATGCTTCACCCCGGCGATAAAACCGTAACAGACCGCGCTCGCTGCCACACCTAGGAGCATTGCGCCGAGCGGGCCGCTAACGCCCGCCGCCGGTGTCACCGCGACCAGTCCGGCAACCGCTCCCGACGCACCGCCAAGCAATGACGGCTTGCCGGAGCGCCAGCGCTCGATCCCCATCCACCCGAGCAGACCTGCTGCCGGAGCGACGAAGGTGTTGAGCATGGCGATCGCGGCGAGGCCATTGGCTTCCAGCGCCGATCCGGCGTTGAACCCGAACCAGCCGACCCACAGCAGGCCCGCCCCGACTAGCACCAGCGCCAGGCTGTGCGGCGGCATCGCTTCCTTCAGGAAACCGATGCGCGGCCCGGCAAAGGCGACTCCGACCAGGCCGGCGATACCGGCATTGATATGAACCACCGTGCCACCGGCGAAATCGATCGCCCCGGTCTGGAATATGAGGCCATCAGCCGCCCACACCATATGCGCGATCGGGGCATAGACGATCGTTACATAGAGCAATGCGAACAGCAGCATGGCCGAGAAGCGAACCCGCTCGACCAGCGCTCCGACGACCAGGGCGATGGTGATGGCGGCGAAGCTCATCTGGAAGCAGGCGAACAGCAATTCGGGGATCGCCTTGCCCGGCGTTGCCAGCGCCCAGCCACTGTCCCCGTCGATTCCCCTGAGGCCCGCCTTGGCCAGGTCGCCGACAATCGCGCCATGATCGGAAAAGGCCAGGCTGTAGCCCCAGCCGACCCACACCAGGATCGCCACCGCGGCGACGCCCATCACCTGGCTCATCGCCGAGAGCAGATTCTTGGCCCGGACCAGCCCGCCGTAAAAGAGGGCGAGGCCGGGAAGCAGCATCATCAGGACCAGCAGCGTCGCGGTCAGCATCCACGCCGTGTCGCCGCTGTCGAAACGCATGTCGCCGCCCCCCTGCTGCACCGCACAAGCTGCAGTCAGCGCGTGGCAGGCTCAAGCCGCCAGTGAATTTTTCAACGTGCTTCGAACCCGGCGAGGCATTCCGCCACCCAGCGGGCGGCGGTCAGTGCGCTGAGGTCGGTCGGATCGAGCGGCGGGTCCCATTCGGTGAGGTCGATCAGCCGCACCCTCGGCTCGGCCGCCAGGCTGCGCACCGCGATGAAAAAGTCGTGCGCCGCCATTCCGCCCGGCCGGGCACCGGGAGCTCCGGGCATCTGGCTGCGGTCGATCACGTCGATGTCGCAATCGACGGCAATGGCATCGCAATGGCGCAGGTGATCCAGCGCCCGGCCGATCGCGCGGTCGATCCCCTCGGCGCGGACGTCGGCGATCGGCACCACCAAATGCCCGCCTTGCACCGCGTCGCGATGCATCTCGGCCGAATTGGCGAAGGGCGCGAGC
>DATJKE010000170.1:0-12647 GCA_035491735.1 Sphingomicrobium sp. | reverse complement strand
AATGAGCGCATTGCCATTCTCCTTTTGCCGGCAGCGGCTTGCGCGAGCCGTGCGCTAACGCATATTGAGCCTCGCCGCGCCAGTGAACAAGCGCGATCCAACGGAGATTACATAGATGGTCAAGCGCAGTGTCGCAGCAATTATCGGACTGGGAATTGCGCTCAGTGCCTGCACCGGCCTCCGCGAGCATAAGGGGTTCGTGATCGACCCGACGCTGGCCGAGGGAATCCAGGTCGGAGTCGACAATAAGGATTCGGTCGTCCGCTCGATGGGCCGCCCGACCTTTACCGGTCAGTTCGATGCCAATGACTGGTACTATGTGTCGCGCGACACGACCCAGCTCGCGTTCCGCGATCCCAAGGTCGTCGAGCAGACCGTGCTGCGCGTCCAGTTCGACCAGGCGGGCAATGTCACTGCCGTTCAAAAGACGGGCAAGGAGCTGATCGCCAGGGTCGACCCGTCGGGCGACAAGACCCCGACCCTGGGCCGCGAGAAGAGCTTCTTCCAGGAGCTGTTCGGCAATATCGGCACCATCTCACAGCCGGGCCTGCCGGGTTCCAGGCAGTAGTGACGAAGCGGGGTGCCGTGCTTGCCCCGCTGACAGCCCCAGCCTAAGCGTCGCCCATGACCGCGACACCCGCCGGCATGACCTATGCCGATTATCTGAAGCTCGACACGTTGCTGTCGGCGCAGCAGCCCCTGTCCGTGCTCCACGACGAGATGCTGTTCATCGTCATCCACCAGACCAAAGAACTGTGGATGAAGCAGTTGCTGCATGAGCTGAAGCTGGCCATTTCGCTGCTTGGGGAAGACCGGTTCGGGGAAAGCCTGAAAGCCATGGCGCGGATCACTCGGATCCAGTCGGTGATGACCTTGTCGTGGGACGTGCTGTCGACCCTGACCCCGGTCGACTATCTGAAGTTCCGCGATGTGCTTGGGACTTCGTCGGGTTTCCAGTCGGCCCAATTCCGCGAAATCGAGTATCGCCTTGGGCTCAAGGACGCGAGCTTCGTCAATCATTATGCCGAGGGCAGCGAGGAACGCGCTCGGCTCGAACAGGCGCTGAGCGAACCAAGCCTGCGCGAAGCCGCGCAAGGAGCGCTCGAACGGGCGGGGTTCGACCTCAAGGACAAGTCGGTTGAGGCGCTGGCGGCCGCCTGGCTGGAAGTCTATCGCGACGCCGATCGCTGGTTCGAACTCTACGAGCTGGCGGAGAAGCTGGTCGACATCGACGATGCGCTTGCGGCCTGGCGGCACAAACATGTGCTCACCGTTGAGCGGATCATCGGCAACAAGCCGGGCACCGGCGGATCGGCGGGCGCTCCCTATCTGCGCAAGACCCTCGAGAAACGCGTCTATCCCGAACTATGGGCGCTCAGGACTGAACTTTGAGCTTCAAGCCGCTGTTCACCAAATCCCTTGGGGCAGCTCCGGGCCGGCTGCACTTCGCCGCGCACAGCCACCATCTATGGCCCGACGCCAGCTTTGAGGGACAAGCTCAGTGCTGGGAAGACGCGGCGACCCAGGCCGATCATAAATGGGACAAGGTGATGGGCGAGGTCTGGCCCGAAGCCCAAGGCCATGTCGCGGCGGAGCTCGGCGCCGGCGATCCATCCGCAATCGTTTTTGCGTCCAACACCCATGATTTCCTGATTCGGCTGGCGTCGGCCTGCCCTCGGCGTGGCGGAGGCGCGCTTCGAGTGCTGACCAGCGACGGCGAATTCCATTCGGCGCGGCGGCAGCTCGCCCGCTGGGCGGAGACGGGCGAGGTCGAGCTCCAGCGTATTCCGGCTGAGCCGTTCGATGATTTTTCCGGACGAATCCTGTCGGCCGCCGCAAACGGCGATCACGACCTGATCCTGGTCAGCCAAGTGTTGTTCAATAGCGGGCGGCTGTTCGACGGCGTGGACCAGCTGGCTGCATTGGCCAGGCCCGACGGGCCGTGGGTGGCAATCGACAGCTACCACGCGTTCATGGCGATCGAGGCGCCGATCAGCCGCACAGCCGGTGCATCGGCATTCGCACTCGGCGGCGGCTATAAATATGCCATGGCCGGGGAGGGGATGGGGTTCATGCATTGCCCGCCCGGCTTCGGCGAGCGACCCCCGATCACCGGCTGGTTCGCCGAGTTTGGCGAACTCACCGCGCCGCCGGGCAGCAGCGTCGGCTACACCCGCGACGCAATGCGCTTCATGGGCGCGACGTTCGATTCATCGGCGCTGTACCGGTTCAACGCCATCCAGCGCATGCTGAAGGAAAATGGGATCACGACCTCGCGGGTGGCGGCGCGAATTGCAAATCTCCAGGCGCAGTTGCTGGACGGGCTTTCTGCTGCTCCGTTGGGCGAGGCGGAATTACTGAACCCGCTCGATGGCGGATCGCATGCCCGCTTCCTCGCCTTCCGCGATTCCCGCGCCCAGCGCTGGTGCAATGAGCTCGATGCAATGGGAGTCGTCACCGACGTTCGCGGCGATGTGCTGCGGATCGGCTTCGGGCTCTATCATAACGAAGAGGATGTCGAGGCCCTGCTCGGCGCCATCCGCCAGCGGGCCTAGCGCTCCAAACCCTTGCGTAGCATGGCGTTGGCATGGGCTGCGACCAGCTCGGCGTCCTGGCGGCCCCAAACCCCGAAGCGCAAACCAAGAAACACGTTCATTCCCATGATCGCCCAGGCGCGGACTTCCGTGGCCAGGGGCCCATCGTCGCGCATCTGCCCCTTGGCCACCGCTTCCTCGAGCCGGGTGACGATACGCGCCGCGGCGGTTTCATAATGGGTACGGAAGCCGGCGGGATCGACGAACTCCGCTTCGTCGATAATCCGGTAAACTTCCTTATGCTCGAATACGAACCTGAGATAGGAGGACAGCGCCCGGCGCTCGCGGTCGATCTCGTCCAACGACCCTTCGATGTCCGGTGCGACATGGTCGCGGACCTGCCGGGACATGTCGCGCACCAGGGCGGCGAACACTGCCTCCTTGCTGTCGAAGTAAGTGTAGAACGTTCCCAGCGCGACCTTGGCACGGCTGGTGATGCCGACGATCGAGCTGTCGTGAAATCCGCGCTGGCCGAATTCGAGCAGGGCGGCATCGAGGATCTTGCGAAGCGTCTTCTCACCGCGCGGAGTGCGCGGCGCCTTGCCCTTGCTGGCCGGAGAGATCGTTCTTGCCACGGAACCATCCGCTACCGCCATAGGGCGGGAATTGTCCACTAATCCCCCCATTCGTCCGTCGATATCTCACAAGTTGAAACCCGGTTCAACTTTCATTATGGTCGACGCGAAGGCGAGGGACCGGGGGCACCGGCAGGCTCGACCAATGGAGGGGAATCAATGCTTTATCGGACCGTACTCGCGAATCGCGCCTTGTTGCTGGCCGGGGCCGCAATTTTCTGTGTGCCGACGAGCGCGCTGGCCCAGGATCAGCAGCCGCCGGAGAACCAGGCCTCCACCGCAGCCAGCCCGGCTACGCCGGAAGCGTCAGCGGACGATGAAGCGATTGTCGTCACCGCACGCCGCACAGAAGAAAATGTACAGCGGGTCCCCGGGGCGATAACGGCCTTCTCGGAAAAGAGCCTCGATCGAATTCAGGCGACCGACACAACCGGGCTGCAGGGTGCCGTTCCGAACCTCAACATCGTACAGGGGCGCGGATCGTCAAACTCCACCAACATTTTCATTCGCGGCATCGGCCAGCCTGACGCGCTCCAGACCTTTGACCCGGCCGTCGGCGTCTATGTCGACGACGTCTATTTGTCGCGAATTCGCGGCAACCAGCTCGACCTGCTCGACGTCGAGCGAGTCGAGGTCCTGCGCGGCCCTCAAGGCACTCTCTATGGCAAGAACACCATCGGCGGCGCGATCAAGTTCGTCACTCGCAAGCCCGGCCAGGAATTCCGCGCGACCGGTAGCATCGCCGTCGGCTCCTACAATCAATTTGAGTTGAAGGGCGCCGCGTCGGGGCCGATCAGCGACACCCTTGCAGCAGGGTTCGCGGTAATGCGCGCCAAGCGGGACGGATTTGTCGAGGATCGCAACGACGATCGCGAATATAATAACAAGAACACGTTGGCGGGCCGCGCGGCGATTGCCTACACGCCAAGCAGCAGCCTCCGGGTCGACCTGTCGGCGGACTATGCGCACGACGATGCCAAGCTCAACACCGGCGCGCCGCTCAATGACATTGTTCACTTGTTCACGCCCACGGTGATCGTGCCGCTCGAGCGAGACCCCGACCATTACAACTTCACGGTCGAAACCACGCCAGGCCTGCCGAACTCAACCAAGATGACTCATTGGGGCCTGTCCGGAACGGCGGCCTATGATGTCAACGACCAGCTCACGTTGAAGTCGATCACGGCCTATCGCAAGCTTCGTACGACGGACTATGTCGACATCGACGCCACCGCGGCGGAAGTCGGCGACGTGCTGGTCGATGTTCACCAGGACCAGTTCAGCCAGGAATTCCAGCTGCTCTACACCAGCGATCGGCTGAGCGGCGTTGCTGGTCTTTACTACCTGGACGAGGACATCACCTCTCACCAGGAGGCCTTTGCCGACGATCTCGTCAATTTGGCGGCATTTCGTGGCATCCTCCCCGACTTCCTGCTGGGGCCATCGAATTTCCCGACTTTCCTTCGAACCATCGACGATGACCTGAAGACCAACAGCTACGCGGCCTACGCCAACGTCAGCTACTCAGTGACCGACGCGCTGCGCCTGTCCGCCGGCCTTCGCTGGACGCGCGACGAAAAGGACTATTTCCGGACCACGTCCACCTTTTCCAGTTCGCCGCTGCTCAACAGCGTGGCTCCGTTCGTCTTCGACCGGAAGGACCATTGGAGCGATGTCTCGCCGATGGCCTCGATCGATTATCAGTTCAGCCCGTCGACCATGGCCTATCTGCGTTATTCCAAGGGCTTCAAGTCGGGCGGCTTCAACGGTCGCGCCAATGAAATCGGATCGTCGACGGCTTACGATCCGGAAACGGCCAATTCGTACGAAGCCGGCCTGAAAACCACGATTGCGCGCCAGTTGCGGCTCAACGTCGCGGTATTCCACACCGGGTACAAGGACTTCCAGGCGCGCGTTTCCGAGCTCGACGACAGCACGTTGCCGCCGACGCCGCTGTTGTCCGTGCTCAATGCCGGCAAACTCAGGATCCGCGGCGCCGAACTGGAGGCGGTGTGGACGCCCACGCCGCAACTGCTGCTCGATACGCAGATCGGCTATCTCGACGCCGAATATAAGGAATTCGACGACCTCCGGTTCACCAGCTTCGGCGGCAGCCGCGCCTTTCAAGAGCCGGCATTTGCCCCCAAGTGGACGATGCGGTTCGGCGGTCAGTATATCTTCGATCTGGGTAGCTCCGGCGGTATCACCCTGGGCGGCCAGGCGCGGTATCGTTCGCGCCATGCGCTGTCGGTCGACAACACCTTCACCAACACCGACACCGAGATCGAAGGCCTGTTCCAGAAGGGCTATTGGCTGGCCGACGCCCGCATAGTCTGGGAAGACGCAGCGAAGCATTTTGAAGTCGGCCTCTACGGCAACAACCTGTTCGACAAATTGTACAAGACCGATGGCCAGGAATTCTCAAGCATCGGCAATATTCGAACGGTCTATTTCGGCGCGCCGCGCACGGTCACACTGCGCCTGACGGCACGTTATTGAACGGGGGATGGCGCGGGAGCCGGCCGGGGAATTCCGGCTTCCGCGCCTTATGACCATGGCTAATCCAATGTCATTCCAGGAGCGGCGATGGACGTCGCGCGACGGGCTCAGCCTTTTTGCGCGCGACTATCCCGCTGCGGGCACCGAGCAGCGGCTGCCGGTTATCTGCCTGCACGGCCTGACCCGCAACTCCAAGGATTTCGAGGATATCGCGCCGATCATCGCCGCCTGGGGGCGGCGGGTCGTCGCCGCCGACGTGCGGGGGCGAGGTCAATCCGGCAGCGATCCCAACCCTGACAATTATCAGCCGAAAATCTATGCCCGGGACGTTGTCGAGATGATGGCCGCGCTGAATATCGAGCGTGCTGTTTTCCTCGGGACGTCGATGGGCGGGATCATCACCATGACGATGATGGCGGTGCGGCCGAAAGCGGTCGCTGCCGCGATTCTCAACGACGTTGGTCCGGCAATCGCGCCCGAAGGCATTGCCCGCATTCTCGGCTATGCCGGCAAGGCGGTTGAAATCGGCGACTGGAACGATGCGGCCGATTATGTGCGGCAGACCAACGCCGTCGCCTTTCCCCATTTCAACGACGAGGATTGGCATCGCTTCGCCCGGCGCACTTTCCGGCAAGGAAGCGACGGGCCGGAACTCGATTATGATCCGGCAATTAAAGGGGTCATCAGCAAGCCGCCCTCACGGATCGTGCTGTGGCTCACCCGGCAGTTGTTCAAAAGACTGGCACGCAAGCGGCCGTCGCTTCTCGTCCGCGGCATGCTTTCCGACCTGATTTCGGCCGACATCGCCGATCGAATGCAGCGCATGGCGCCTGGCATGCAGCGGATCGATGTGCCGGGTGTCGGTCATGCGCCAATGCTCACCGAGCCGGAAGCGGTTGACGCCATCGAGCAGTTCCTGCGAACGGTGCCTTGATATTAGCTGGAGGGGATCGGGGCATGAACAAGGAGCAGGTCGCTGCCCCGCCCGCACGAGCCAATGTGGTGCTGGCTCTGCTGCTGCTCGCCTATATCTTCAATTTCCTCGACCGGCAGATCCTCGGCATATTGGCCAAGCCGATCAAGGCCGACCTTCATCTTAGCGACGCCCAGTTCGGCGCAATTGGCGGCCTCGCATTCGCACTGCTTTATTCGGTGCTCGGCGTGCCGCTGGCGATGCTGGCCGATCGTACGCGCCGCAGCTGGGTGATTGCCGGCGCCCTGACGGTGTGGAGCGCCTTCACCGCGCTGTGCGGTACGGCGGCCAGCTATGCCCAACTGTTCCTTTTCCGCCTTGGGGTCGGTGTGGGAGAAGCCGGAGGGGTTGCTCCCTCCTATGCGCTGATTGCCGACTATTTCGAGCCGAGGCGGCGCGCGCGCGCGCTCGCCATCTACTCGCTTGGCGTCCCGCTGGGACTGGCTGGCGGAACAATGGCGGGAGCCTATATCGCAACCTGGGTCAGCTGGCGTGCGGCCTTCGTCGTGATGGGCATTGCCGGAATCCTGCTGGCCCCGATCATGCTGATGTTCGTCCGCGATTTGCCCCGAGCGGCCAAGCCAGCGGACGCCGAGCCGCTGCGCCGGACCTTTCCGATGGTGGCCCGCAAGCCGACCTTTTGGCTGATGGCCGCCAGCGCGTCGTGCAGTTCCCTGTGCGGCTACGGCCTGGCGCTGTGGACCCCGTCGATCATGATCCGCAGCTTCGGCTTCGACTTGCTCGATACCGCTCACTTCTTTGCGTCGCTGGTGCTGATCGGCGGCACCGCCGGCGTATTCGCCGGTGGCTGGCTGGCCGATCGCCTCGGCCAGGTGGACCGCAGCTGGTACGCCAAACTGCCGGCGATAGCCTGGCTGATCACCGCCCCCACCTTCTTCTTCGGTTTGTTGTCGCCCAGTGCCTGGATGGCATGGCCGCTGCTGCTCATTCCCAATGCCCTCAATATCCTTTGGCTGGGCCCGGTCACGACTGCGGTGCAGCATCTGGTGCCGCGTCACTTGCGCTCGACCGCTTCAGCCAGCTTTCTGCTGATCAACAACTTCATTGGCCTTGGGGTCGGTCCGCTGCTGATGGGCGCCTTGTCCGATGCCTATAAGGCTCGTTTCGGTGACGACGCACTTCGTTACGCAGCCGTATCTTGCCTTGGATTTTACCTGCTGGCCGCCCTGCTGATGATGCTGGCGGCGCGTCGCTTGCGCGACGACTGGGTCGAAGACAATGTCCAAGGCTAGGATGAACGCCAGCTAAACGGCGGAACGCCACCCCTTTTTGGCCGTTGGAACGGTTAAGAAGGAGAAATTCCATGATGAAATGGATGCTTGCCGCCGGCGCGGCTGCGCTGGCAATCGCCTCGCCGGTCAGTGCCGAAAAGGGCGGGCACGGAGGAAAGGGCCAGGGTGGCCAGCAGGTTAGCGCCGACCGCGGCGGCGGCGGCGGCCAGAAACAGGCTCGGTCCAACCACACGGGCGGCGGGCAGCACCAAGCTCGCGCGAGCGGTGGCGGTAAGCACCATGAGGCCGGCTCGGCCCAGGTGAATCGCGGCGACAAGGGCCATGCCCGACAGACGCGCTTCGTCCAGAACGACAATCGCGGAGGCGGCCGTCACAATGATCGCCTGCGCCTCGAAAACCACCAGGGCAACCAGGGCCGCCAGGCGATGTTCGAGAATCGTCAGGGTGACAATCACCAGGGCAATCAGGGCAATCGCAGGTTTGAAGACACCGGAGTCCGAGTCGCGCGTTTTGACGGCGACCGGGTGTTCCGTGTCCGCGATGTCGATCGCCATGGCGGGGTGCGGTTCCGCGACGTCGACCGTGATGAGCTGTTTGGCCGCCGACTTGGTTATGGGGTCGGCGGGTGCCCGCCGGGACTGGCCAAGAAGGGCAATGGCTGCATGCCTCCGGGGCAGGCGGCCAAGTTCATCGGGCAGCCGCTGGTTAGGGCATCTCGGTTTGGGGTGCTGGAGCCGCTGCCGAGGTCGTTCAACAGCCTCTTCTATGACAACGACGACTATTATTATCGCTACGGCGGCGGTTATGTGTACCGGGTCGATCGCCATGACGATCTGATTTCGGGACTGGTTCCGCTGTTCGGGGCGGCGATGATCGGTCAGCCGCTCAACCCCTATTATGTGAACAGCTTCAATCAGCCGCCTTACTATAGTGCCTTCTACCCGAACTCGCCGTACGACTGTCACCGCTACGGCTATGGCTATGTGTATGAGACGGACTGCATGACCGGTCTGGTCGAAGACGTCATCCCGACCTACGCGTCTGGCTATGGCATCGGACAGATCATGCCCGCGAGCTACAGCTATTATAATGTGCCTTATGCGTACCGGAGCTACTACGCAGACAATAACGACTATTATTACCGCTACGCGCCGGGCGCCATCTATCAGGTCGATCGCGGCTCTGCGCTGATTTCGGCGGTCGCGGCCTTGCTAACTGGCGGAATGACCGTCGGACAGCCGATGCCGGCTGGCTACAGCGCCTACAACGTGCCGCTGGCGTACCGGTCGACCTATTTCGACAGGCCGGATGTCTGGTACCGCTATGACAATGGCTACATTTATGCGGTGGATCCAGGCACGCAGCTCGTGCGGTCGATCGCTTACACCGTCTGATCCGGCGGAAATAATGGATCGCAAATGGCCCGGAGTGCGTTGCCGGGCCATTTCGCGGTAAGGAATCAAGGAGAATATGACATGAGACGGAGCCTAATCCCGCTCGTCTTGGCCGCTGGAGCGCTGGCCCTCTCGGCCTGCAACAGCCAGAACCAGGCGCATAAAGACGAAGCCGCCAAGGGCAGTGAAGCGGTCAAGCAGGCGGGCGACAAGACGATTGCCGCCGGAATCGACCAGAACAGCAGCTTCTTCAAGGCGACCAAGGCCGCTGGTCTTGATGCCACGCTGGCCGGTCCGGGCCCGTACACGGTTATCGTCCCCGATGACGCGGCGTTCGCCAAGCTGCCCGAGGGTACGCTCGACGGCTGGATGAAGCCGGAATCGAGGACCGAGCTGACCCGGGTCCTCACCTACCACATCCTCCCGGGCACGGTGCTGGCCTCAGACATCGGCAAGGCAATCGATGCCGGCAATGGCAAGGCGGTGCTGGCGACGATGGGAGGCGGCACGCTGACTGCGACGCGCGAAGGCGACAAGATCATCCTCACTGACGGGGACGGCCACAAGGCAACCATGGCTGGCACTGACGAGACGCTTGCCAATGGAGTGATTCATCGGGTCGACGGCGTGCTGATGCCAGGCAAGAAGGCCTAGCCCACCTACCATATCTGGTGGCCCGCGTTCATTGGGCTTCAACCGGTATTAAAACGCTCATTACCCCTTCCGCGCAGTTGCAGCCTCGCTATAACAAGCTGCAATTACGCGAAGGGGCGACAATGAAGGCGACGATCGAACGGGCGACCCTCCTCAAGAGCCTGGGCCATGTCCAGTCGGTGGTCGAGCGGCGCAACACCATCCCGATCCTCAGCAATGTGCTGATCGAGGCCAGGGACGACGGCTCGCTTCGGCTGATGGCGACGGATCTCGATCTGCAGGTCGACGAAAGCGTTCCGGCTCAGGTTAGCCAGGCGGGGGCCACCACCGTTTCCGCCCACACTTTCTTCGACATCGTCCGCAAACTGCCCGAAGGAAGCCAGGTCGAGATCTCCGCCTCCGAGGGCAAGATGCAGGTCGTTGCCGGGCGCGCCCGCTTTAACCTCTCCACCCTGCCGCGCGACGATTTCCCGGTAATCGCCGAGGGCGAGCTGCCGACCAGGTTCGAGCTTCCGGCCCTGACCCTTCGCCAGATCATCGACAAGACGCGCTTCGCCATCTCCAGCGAAGAGACGCGCTATTATCTGATGGGCATCTTCCTCCATGTCGCGGACGAGAAGCTGAAGGCGGCCGCGACCGATGGGCACCGGCTGGCCCGCGTCACTGTCGACAAGCCGGAGGGCGCCGACGGAATGCCGGACGTGATCATCCCCAAGAAGTGCGTCGGCGAACTGAGAAAGCTGCTCGACGAAGTGGAAGGCACGGTCGAAGTTTCATTGTCGTCGACCAAGGTGCGATTCGGTCTCGGCAATGCCGTCCTCACCAGCAAGCTGATCGACGGCACGTTCCCTGACTATAACCGCGTCATTCCGACCGGAAACGACAAGCTGCTGAAACTCGATCCCAAGAGTTTCATGGCCGGCGTCGACCGCGTTTCGACCATCGCCAGCGAAAAGACGCGCGCCGTAAAAATGGCGGTCGACCGCGACAAGGTGACGCTCAGCGTAACGAGCCCGGAAAACGGCCTGGCGGTCGAGGAGCTGGCCGCCGACTATGGCGCCGACGGGCTGGAGATCGGCTTCAACGCCCGCTACCTGATGGACATACTTGACGAGATTGAGGGCGACATTGTCGAAGTCCATCTCGCCGACGCCGCCGCGCCGACCCTGCTGCGCGAAAACGACAAGAGCGCGGCCCTTTATGTACTGATGCCGATGCGGGTGTGATGATCTGCCGGCTGTGGCGCGGATGGACCACGCCGGCCAACGCCGACGCCTATGAGCGGATCGTTCGCGGCGAAGTGATTCCCGGTATCGAGGCGCGGCACATAACGGGCTTCCGCCACATCGACCTGATGCGCCGCGAAGTCGGTGACGAGGTCGAATTCCAGACATTGATGTGGTTCGACAGCCTCGACTCGATCACCGCTTTCATGGGCACGGATTATTCCGTCAGTCATGTACCGCCGGCGGCGCGGGCCGTACTGGAGCGGTTCGACAGCCACGCCGCCCACTTCGAAGTCATCGACCGGCGCGAGCAGCGCGGTTAAGCGCAACCGGCCCATGCCCGCCGTCAGTCGCCTGTCCCTCACCGATTTCCGCAATCACTGCGATACGCTGATCGAATCGAACGAAGGCTTTGTGCTGCTCAGTGGGCCTAACGGTGCCGGCAAGACCAACGTCCTTGAAGCAGTCTCGTTGCTGACCCCTGGCCGCGGGCTGCGGCAGGTCCCGATCGCCGACATGGCGCGAAGTGACGGGCCAGGTACCTTTGCAGTGGCGGCGCGGCTCGACGACGGCATCGACATCGGGACCGGGACGGCGGCAGCTACGCCGGACCGGCGGCAGGTGCGGATCAACGGCGCTCCCGCCGCGGTCAATACATTGGGCGAACGGCTAGCCGTGCTGTGGCTGACCCCTGCAATGGATCGATTGTTCACCGAAAGCGCCGGCGGCCGTCGACGCTTCCTCGACCGGCTGGTGCTGGCGTTGGAGCCCGGCCATGCTCACCACGCTGCACGCTACGAAGCCGCGATGCGGTCGCGCAACAAGCTGTTAAGCGATAGCCCGGATGCCGATCCCGACTGGTTATCCGCACTCGAGACACAGATGGCTGAGCATGGAGCTGCGCTGCACGGCGCTCGAACGCGCACGGTCGAAGCGCTGACCGAACGGCTGGGGGAGCGGGCGGACGGCGATTTCCCGCGCGCTTCGCTGGAGTTGGAAGGCTGGAACGGCGGAGACCTGGCTGGATCGCTCATGATCAATCGGAGCAGGGACGCAAGCGCAGGACGCACGACGGAAGGCCCGCACCGGCAGGACCTGGCAGTTGCGCACGTCGCCAAGGGCCAGCCTGCTTTCCGCAGCTCGACCGGCGAGCAAAAGGCGCTGCTGCTCGGCCTGGTCCTGGGCCATGCCGAACTGGTCGCGGAACGGCGCGGCGCTCCGCCGATCATCCTGCTCGACGAGGTTGCCGCGCACCTCGATCCGAGCCGCCGCGCCGCGCTGTTCGAAGAGCTTGAGGGGCGAGGACAGGTTTGGATGACCGCCACCGAGGCCGCGCTGTTCGATCCAATCGGTGTTTCTGCGACGCGTTTCCATGTCGAAGCCGGAACGATTGCGCCCGCCTGACTGGACTTTCTTTACTTTCTCTCTATATTGCACTGCAACACGAGACGCCTTGCAAGCGGCGTGATCGGTCTCTCG
>DATJKE010000169.1:0-4931 GCA_035491735.1 Sphingomicrobium sp. | reverse complement strand
TGTCGAGCCCACGGCGAAGCGCGGTGAGGCCGGCGCGGCGGACCAAGTCTTCCAGGTCGGCGCCCGTGAAATTCTCGCTACGCCGAGCCAGCAGCTCGAGGTCGACGTCTTTTGCCAGTGGCATGTTCTTGGTGTGGATTGCCAGGATCCGCCGGCGCCCGGCGGTATCGGGCGTCCCGACATAGACCAGCTCGTCGAAGCGGCCGGGGCGAAGCAGCGCCGGGTCGATCAGGTTCGGCCGGTTGGTCGCGCCGATCAGCACGACATTGTTGAGCTCTTCCAGCCCGTCCATTTCGGCCAGGATGGTGTTGACCACCCGCTCCGTCACCTGCGGCTCGCCCATGCCACCGCCGCGCGCCGGCACAAGGCTATCGATTTCGTCGATGAAGATCACGGTTGGGGCAACCTGACGCGCGCGGGCGAACAACCGGGCGATCTGCTGCTCGCTCTCGCCATACCATTTGGACAGGAGGTCGCTCGACTTGGTGGCGATGAAATTGGCCTCGCTTTCCCTCGCCGTCGCCTTGGCCAACAGCGTCTTGCCGGTCCCCGGCGGTCCATAGAGCAGGAAGCCCTTGGCTGGGCGGATGCCCAGGCGGCGGAACGCGTCGGGATGCTTCAGCGGCAGCTCGACGCCCTCGCGCAGCTTGTCGCGAGCTTCGTCGAGCCCGCCGATATCGTCCCAGCCGATGTTCGGCACCTGCACCATGACCTCGCGCATCGCCGAGGGCTGGACCCGCTTCAGGGCATTGTCGAAATCGTGCGGCTCGACCGACAGCGTGTCGAGAATCTCGGTCGGGATGGTCTGTTCGGAAAGGTTGAGTTTCGGCAAGATCCTGCGGACCGTCTCGAGCGCCGCCTCGCGGGTCAGCGCGGCGAGGTCTGCACCGACGAAACCATAGGTCCGCCGCGCCAGCTCGTCGAGGTTGACCCCCTCGGAAAGCGGCATGCCGCGGGTATGGATGCCGAGGATCTCGCGCCGTCCGCGTTCGTCCGGGACTCCGACGACGATCTCGCGGTCGAAGCGGCCGGGGCGGCGCAGCGCTTCGTCGATCGCTTCGGGCCGGTTGGTAGCGGCGATGACCACCAGGTTCTGCCGCGGCTCGATGCCGTCGAGCAGGGTCAATAGCTGTGCGACCAGCCTTTTTTCGGCCTCACCGCTGACCTGGCCGCGCTTCGGGGCGATCGAATCGATTTCGTCGATAAAGACGATCGACGGGGCGTTCTGCGTGGCCTGCTCGAACAGTTCGCGCAGCTTCTTTTCGGATTCGCCATAGGCCGAGCCCATGATCTCGGGCCCGGCGATGTGAAAGAATTGGGCATCGCTTTCGTTCGCCACCGCCCTCGCCAGCAGAGTTTTGCCGGTGCCGGGCGGGCCGTGGAGCAGGACACCCTTGGGCGGATCGACCCCAAGCCGCTGGAACAGCTCGGGGTGGCGCAGCGGCAGCTCGACCATTTCGCGCAGCTGGTCGATCGTGTCGGTCATCCCGCCGAGGTCGTCATAAGTGACGTCCGCGCGGCGCTCGCCGTCCCCGCGTTCGCTGAATTCGGGCAGCAGCTCGACCTGGGTATTTTCGTCGATATGGACGATGCCGCGCGGGGAAGTCGAAACGACGTTGAGCCTGACTTCCTGCAGGGCGAAGGCCGGCGCGTTGATCAGCTGCCTGATGTGCTCGGGCATGTCCGCATTGACCCGCTGGTGTCCGGCCGTGGCGACGGTGTCGCCTTCGCAGAAGGGCCGGCCCTCGAAGCTGCGCTTGAGCGCCTGTGCCGACCCCTGGAGCCGGATATTATTCTGTGCCGGGGCAAAGGTGACCTTGGTTGCCGGCTTGCTGGTCGCTTTGTTTACCTCCACGAAATCCCCGGAACCGATGCCGGCGTTCGCGCGCTGCAAGCCGTCGAGACGGATAATGTCGATCCCCTCGTCCTCGCCATAGGGGCGGATGGCGCGTGCGGCGGTCGATCGTTTGCCGACAATCTCGATTACGTCGCCTTCGCTCAAGCCCAGTTCGGTCATCAGCTTGACTGGCAGGCGGGCGACCCCGCGGCCGCTATCCGCAGGGGGAAGGTTGGCGACCTGGATTCGCCGGGCCAGTGTCTCGACAGTCGCCATTCAAACCCTCTCCGCAATTTCGGAAAAACAAGCCCCCACGCGCGCCCCATAGGAACGGCGGCGGGGCAATGAGGTTCAATCTGGGTGCGAAATGACAATAAAAAAGGGCCGGGCGTCGCCACCCGGCCGAAAGTATCAGGAGAGGATGCCTCGTAAGGCCCCTGCGTTATCGCACTGCACAATAGGCTTCGCAAGTGCGAAATCGCAGGTGCGAACAGGAATTTGGGGCGTGGCGGGCTGGCAGGGCGATGTGATAGGGCAGCATTGAGCCATAGGGGCCTGCAATTGCTGGAACGACGCCTCACTGCCATCCTTGCCGCCGACGTGGTCGGTTACAGCCGCTTGATGGGCGCCAACGAGGTCGCCACCCTGCAAAGCCTTGAACAGCACCAGAAAGAGCTGATTGAGCCGGAAGTCTCGGCGGGGCACGGCCGCATCGTCAAGCTGACCGGGGACGGCATATTGGCCGAATTTCCCAGCGTGGTTAGCGCCGTCGAATGCGCCTCGGCCATCCAGCGCGGCATGCGAACCCGCAACCAGGACGTTCCGGACGACCGCCGGATCCAACTACGCATCGGCATCAATCTCGGCGACGTGATCGTCCGTGACGACGATTTGTTCGGCGACGGGGTCAATATTGCCGCGCGGCTGGAGAGCGTTGCGAGGCCAGGCGGGATCGCCGTCTCCCAATCCGTCCGCGACCATGTCGGCAACAAGCTCGACCTCTTGTTCCGCGACAAGGGCGACCAGCTGCTGAAGAACATCGCCGAGCCGGTGCGTGTCTACGACGTCGTGCTGGAGCCGGCCGCTGCGCACGACGCGGCTTCGGGCAGTCCGGCGATGATGTCCGACAAGCCGTCGATCGCGATACTGCCTTTCACCAATATGAGCGGCGATCCCGAGCAGGAATATTTCTCCGACGGAATCGCTGAGGACATCATCACCGATCTCAGCAAGATCACTAACCTGTTCGTGGTCGGCCGAAACACCAGCTTCACCTACAAGGGCATGTCGCTCCAGCTGCAGAAGGTCGCCTCCGATCTTGGGGTCAAATTCCTGCTCGAAGGCAGCGTCCGAAAGGCGGGGCAAACGGTCAGGGTCACCGCCCAGCTGATCGACGGCCCCAGCGGAGGCCACCTCTGGGCCGACCGTTACGACCGCGACCTCACCGACATTTTCGCCATCCAGGACGAGATCACCAAGGCAATTGTCGATCAGTTGAAGGTTCGGCTATTTCCGGAGGAATTGCAGGCGATTGGACAGGCGCCGACAGGCAATGTGGAGGCCTACACCTACTATCTGCGCGGCCGCCAATATTACCACAATTCGACCAAGTGGTTTCTGGGGCTTTCTCGCGAAATGTTCAATCGAGCGATTGAGCTGGATCCCGACTTCGCTCGTGCTTACGCCGGCATGTCCATCGCGGCGACCCGTCTGGCGGGCTGGTTCGGCGAATCCATCCCCAATGACGACATTCTGGCCGCGGCGGAGAAGGCGATCGCGATCGCTCCCGAGCTTGCCGAAGCACACGCCGCCCAGGGCGAGGCACTAAGCGGGCTCGGCCATCAAGAACAAAGCGAGCGCGCTTTTGAGCGGGCTTTGGAGCTCGACCCCAATCATTTCGAGGCGAACCTGTTTTACGCTCGTCACTGGGCGCGGTTTGGCGAATTCGAAAAAGCGCTCCCCTATTTCATCCGGGCGGTTGAGGTGCAGCCCGATGATTGCCAGGCGCCATTCCTGCTTGAGCAGTCGCTGCGCGCGCTCGGCCGCCGTGAAGAGGGTCGGCCTTACGCGTTAATGGGCCTGAAGCGTGCTGAAGAAGCGCTGCGAAAGTTTCCGGAAAGCTCGCGGCCGGCGCAGCTCGGTGCGACGACCCTTGCGGCGATGGGCGAATTTGATGAGTCCCGACGGTGGATGGATCGCGCGCTGGCGATCGATCCGGATGACCCGCATATCCGCTATAACGCCGCCTGCATGTGGGCCCAGATGGGCGAGTATGACCGGGCGTTCGATTACCTCGACCAGTGGGCGAAGCACTCGGGCATGGAGAACCGGGATTGGATGCTCCACGATCCCGACCTTGACCCGCTTCGCACCCATCCGCGCTATGCGAATCTCCTCGAGGCGCTCAATGATCGGATCGCGACGCTCCCTAGGCCTACGGCTTCAGCATCCCCGCAGCTTTCCTGACCCAGCTGCGCGGGAAAAAGCGATGCGCCTGGGCGGTCGACTTGTTCATCACGCCGGGAATGATCACCGCCTTGCCATTGTCGAGGCCCGCCAGTCCGGCCCTGACAACGGACGCGCTGTCGGCGGCGACCTTGTCGAGCAAATTGCTCTGCCCGAAGCCGGCAACCTCGCCGAACTCGGTAGCGGTCGGACCGGGGCAAAGCGCGCTGACGGTGACTCCGTGCCGCTTTACCTCCTCATGCAGCGCCTCGCTAAACGACAGGACGAACGCCTTGGTCGCGAAATAGACCGCCATGCCAGGGCCGGGCTGGAAGGCGGCGGTCGACGCGACGTTGAGGATTCTTCCCTGCTTGCGCTCGATCATCGCCGGCAGGACGGCATGGGCCAATTCGATCAGGGCCCCGCAATTGAGGTCGATCATCTGGCGCTGCCGCCTGCCGTCCAGCTCGGCAAAGCGGCCGGTAAGGCCGAAACCGGCATTGTTGATCAGCAGGTCGGCCTGCTCGCCATGGGCGGCGAGGTCGGCCATCAGCCGGTCGGCAGCGCCCGCCTCGCTCAGGTCCATCTCGACTGCACGCGTATTGCCAAGTTCGGCAGCCAGCGCGTCGAGCCGGTCCCGGCGCCGGGC